>MNDG01000025.1 GCA_001914815.1 Acidobacteriales bacterium 13_2_20CM_55_8 | reverse complement strand
CGCGCAAACCATCAGCAATATGACCAAAGCGAAGTTGGCGCATGGCAAAGCAGACTTCAAGGACAATGCCTGGTTCGTAGGTGTCACTCCGCGGCGGAGTCCGGAGATTGTGGTCGCGGTTCTGTTCGAAGGCGGGGAGCACGGACAGTTCGCCGCTCGCATTGCAGCGCAGGTAGTTAAAGCCTACGTCGATAAACAACGCCAACAGCCCACCAAAGTGGCGAAGGGCGATGGAAAAGTAGAAGTAGGAGCGGTGTGGAACGCGTCTGAGGGGGATGGCGAGGTGCTTCGAAGCGGACACTTTGTTTTGCCGCTGTCGAAGAAACGGGTGCCGCTGGCGGTGGCGGCTCCGGGGTTGGAGTAAGGAATGCCTTACGGTGCGGGCTGAGGTGAAGGGCGTAGGGGTCCTTCGACTTCGCATGATCCGTCGCAGGAACGGATCATGCAGCGCTCAGGATGACAAAGTAGAAAAATGTCACGTTATATTTCATTTCGCGATTTTGACTGGGTGCTGCTGATCTTTGTGCTGCTCATCTGCGGGCTGGGCGTCATGGAGATTCAGAGCGCCACCGTCCACACCAAGTTTGCGGGTGCGCACATCAAGCAGGTTTATTGGGTGCTGGGTGGAGTTGGGGGAATGTTCCTGGTAAGTTTCGTTAATTACCAAGTGCTGCTGGACCGGGTGCACTGGCTGTACTTCGCCTCGATTGGGTCGTTGATGATCGTCCTGATTTTTGGGCAGAAATATCTGGGCGCGCGGCGCTGGGTGAAGATGCCAGGCGGAGCTCATTTCCAGCCATCGGAATGGGTCAAGCTGATTCTGATTCTTGCCGTAGCCAAATATTTCAGCGATCTGCATCACAAAGACCTTTCCTGGCCGGACTTTATGAAGGCTGGCGCCATTGTAGGCATCCCCATGCTTATGGTGCTGGCTCAACCCGATCTGGGGACCGCGCTTACTTACCTGCCGATTGCGATCATGGGATTGTTCTTGGGAGGAGTACGCTTCAAGCAGGCATTTATCGTGGTATTGGCTGTGGCTTTGCTGATGCCGCTGGCTTGGCATGCTTTGAAGCCTTACCAGCGCGACCGTCTTACCAGCTTCATGGATCCCGAAGCCGACCGGCAGGGGTCGGGCTACCAGGTAAACCAGTCGCTGATTGCGGTCGGTTCGGGCGGGATTTGGGGCAGTTCGGCGGGTTCGCAGACCCATCTGGCATTCCTTCCAGTCCCACAAACGGACTTCATTTTTGCCGCTTTTGCCGAGGAACACGGATTTGTGGGTGCTCTGGGGGTGATGCTGTTATACTTCATAGTGTTGATGCGATTGACCCAGAACGCGCAAACAGCTCCCGACCGGGCTGGCACGTTCATAGTGATGGGTGTGGTGGCTGTGCTTAGCTTTCATATCCTGGTCAACATCGGCATGGTGGTCGGATTTATGCCGGTCACTGGAATACCCCTGCCGCTTATGAGTTATGGCGGATCTTCCGTGCTGTTCATGTTTCTGGCGCTAGGCATTGTAATGAACGTCCGAATGCGCCGATTCGTGAACTGAAGCAGTCGGAAGAAGGCAGGGAGAGTTTCTGCGCCAGCCAGGCGCGGTAGACAACAAGATCAAGATTACGACCGCCCTCGCGTGAAGAGGGCACTCACCGGCCAAAAGCAGTCGAAGGTCGGGCAGGATTAAAGCTAAAGCGCTGCCGGGCGGGTAACGGCCCCCTCAAAAGAGAGAGCGGTCACAAACCCGGTACAGCACCAATGCGATAAGTGCAAAAGATTCCAAAGCTTATGCCACGGATTCGGTCGCGGAGAGAACTCCGAGGCCCGGGCCGCGCCACGCGTGGGCGGCCTATCGCAGCAGCTCGATCCCGCCTGTCCTTTCTGCCTTTGTTCCGGTGAATCCTGCCGCCTGAGCGGCGCAGGATCCGGAGTCCGCATGACCAAAGAATTATTTGTATCGTCCACTCCCCACGAAACCAGGGTGGGATTAGTGGAAGACGACCAACTGGCAGAAATCTACCTGGAACGTGAAAACGAATACACCCTGGCAGGTTCCATCTACAAAGGCCGTGTGACCCGGGTTTTGCCCGGGATGCAATCCGCATTCGTGGATATTGGCCTGGAACGCGACGCCTTTCTCTACGTCTCCGACTTCATGGAGTTGGAAGATCAGGACGAGTTGGATGAAGTTCCCACCGACCGTACCAGTCCTGCTCCTGAACCGAGACATCAGCAGCAACATCAGCGAGACGAGGCGCATCTGGCGTTGCCCGAAGCACAGGCCACCGCTTCTAGCCAGGTGGAGTCGCAGCCGCAGGAACATCGTGAGGCAGGGCAGCAACCCTCGGAAAGCGGTGACACGGCGAATTCCGGAAATCGGGAACGCGGTGGTTGGCGCGGCCGGCGTCGTCGTCGTGGCCGGCGCGGCGAACGTATGCCAGACTCGAAATTTGCCCGTCCAGCCGGTGAAGTGCAACGCGAGACGCCGCAGCGCACGGAACCTTCAGACCGTCCGGAACGACCAGAACGTCCGGAACGAAACGACCGTACAGAACGAAACGAGCGTACAGAGCGCAGCAATTTCGGCCCGCCGCCCGGTTACCAGCCGATGATTTTGCCGGGAGAATCCATTTCCAAATATTCTCGTTTGGCACAAGCTCACGCTGCCGCCCCAGCGCGCGCTCCCTCGCCAACGCCGAGCCGTGAGATACCGGCTCCACCGATAGCGCAAACCTTTCCGGAAGATGAGCCGTTATTCGCCAAGCCGGTGACTGAAGATAGGCAACAGGGTCAGTCGCGACAGACTTCCCAATCTCCGACAGGAAACATCACTCCGACCGGAGATCGAAGGCAAGAACGATTTGAGGACATGAATGTCGCAGCCATTTTCGGTGGGGGCGCAACCGAATCCGAACAAGAGTCACAAGAAGAGAGCGACGACGAAGAAGGCAAGCTATCATCTGTCACTGAGCATTCAGATCAGTCTCCATCTGCCGCAGCCGGCACCATGGAGGAAGAGGAAATCGAAGAAGAAGAAGCCGATCTAGCTGCTTACGTCGAAGAGCTGGAAGAAGACGAAGCGTTTGAAGAGCTGGAGGAAGAAACCCACGCTGCCGCGGATTATCAGGAGACGGCCCAGGAAATCGCGGCTGTAGGAGATCCCGGGATTGGGGTTAGCGGCCCGCTTGCCGCCGAGCCTGCCGCTGCAGAAGTAGTCGAGGAAGAGGAAGCCGATGAAGTAGAAGCGGAGCTTGATGAAGCCCAGGCCGAGGCTGAAGCTGTCGTCGAGGCCGAAACTGGAGGCGGCACGCTGGATGCCCGCGCCGAGGTGCGTGCTCCCGCCGCAACTGCGCCCTATACACAACGTGCGCCGCGTCCGGCATTCGATCGCAACCGCGGACGGCGTGGCGGAGGTGGCCGGCGCTTCCGGCGCAATGAGCCACAGAACGTTCCTCTCATCACTGACCTGCTCAAGGAAGGCCAGGAGATCCTGGTGCAAATTGCCAAAGAGCCGATTGGCAAGAAGGGCGCTCGCATTACCAGCCACATCGCGCTGCCCGGCCGCTTCCTGGTATACATGCCGACGGTCAACCATACTGGCGTTTCCCGTAAGATTTCTTCTGAGGATGAACGTCAGCGCTTAAAGCGCATCATCATCAGCGAGCGTGAAAACGGGCATGGCGGATTCATCGTGCGCACCGCGGCCCAGGGCGCCGCCGAAGAAGATCTGCGAGCCGATATCCGGTTCTTGAAAGGTCTGTGGTCTGAGATCAAGAGCCGCGCCGATAATGGCAAGGGGCCGACGCTGATCTATCACGATCTGAACGTGGTGGAACGGGTGTTACGTGATCAGGTCAGCTCAGATTTTTCCGCCATCTGGGTGGACAACGAGCAGGAATACGAGCGCATTCTGCGTTTCGCCAACCGTTTTCAGCCGGCGCTGGTGAAGCGCGTCAAGCTTTACACCAAAGACACACCGCTGTACGACCAGTTTGGCTTGAACGAAGAAATCAACAAAGCGCTGAAGTCAAAAGTCTGGCTGAAGAGCGGTGGCTACATCGTGATCAATCAGACCGAGGCGCTGGTGGCCATCGATGTCAACACCGGCAAATACGTGGGCAAGACGGCGCGCCTGGAAGACACGATCGTCAAGACCAACGTGGATGCCATCAAGGAGATCGTGCGCCAGATTCGCCTGCGCGACTTGGGCGGCATCATCGTGATCGACTTCATTGATATGGACGAGCGCCGCAACCGGCAGAAAGTCATGCAGGCGCTGGAAGAGGCGCTGCGTGGCGATCGGGCCCCGTCCAAGGTTCTTCAGTTTAACGACTTTGGGCTAGTGGCTATTACTCGAAAACGGGTGAAGCAATCGCTTGAGCGCACCATTGGAACGCCATGTCCGTATTGCCAGTCCACCGGATTCGTGAAATCCGTGACCACCATTTGTAATGAGATCTATCTGGAGATGCGCAAGATTGCCAAACATCTGGAACATTCAGACGTGTTGCTGCGGGTGAATCCCGAGGTGGCTAAAGCGCTGAAAGCCAATAATGGCCGAGCCCTCACGGAGATGGAAGAGCTAACCAAGCGAACCGTGATCGTGAAGAGCGACCCAGCGGTGCATCAGGAACAGTTCGACATCAATTAGCAGAGTGCCGGAACATATGCCGGTCACGTCGCGCCGAATGAAAAGTTTGTGATGATCATTGCTGGGTGCGGCGGCGCAGTTCCGGTCCTTTGTTCTTTAGGCCGATGATCATGGCCAGCCGTTCGTGAATAGTCGCGAATTCGCTGGTGGTGACTTGGTATGCCTCTTTGTCGGGGAAGTACTCGTTGACGATGCGCTGACAACGCTTGATGCGGTCCGCAGTCGGCGGGTGAGTGGAAAACACTCGGACAAGGAAATTGGGTCTCTTCTTCTCTGCCAGCTTTTCAAAAAAGGCTACATAGCTACCGGGGTCGTAGCCAGCAGCATACAGGTATTGCAAGGCGAGCAGGTCGGCTTCCTCTTCGCAGCCGCGTGAAAAACGCAAGAAAGCCAGCGGCGCAGCGATATTTCCTGCGATGGAGACGATATCCTCGACTGCGCCGTGCTTACCATGCAAGGCCAGGACCGCTATGCCCACCAGCGCCTTCATCATCATTCCCTTACTGGCGTTTCGGGTACCGTGTCGGGCGGCGACGTGGCCGATTTCATGCGCCAGCACTCCGGCAACCTCCGCTTCATCGTCCGCCTCGCGCAGCAAGCCCGCGGTTACGAACACGAATCCACCGGGGAATGAGAACGCATTCACTTCGTCGCTGTCAATAATTTGAATGGTGAGAGGGGTGGTGACATCGGAACTACGCCCAATATTCTGCCCGATGCGGCTAATGTACTCGTTAATGCTTGCGTCTGTGAGAAGTTGAGAATTGCTCTTAACCTGGGAGGCCAGGTCTCGGCCCAGGCTCAACTCAGCCCGGTTGGAAAAAAGGTTAAAGCCCTTGCCAATGTCGCGGGCACCGTTTTCTCCAAGTCATGTTTTTTATCGAAGGTCTTTGGGTGGCGAGGCGAGGTAGCCGAGTGCGCTGCCAGAACTGGCAATACAGGAACCGGCTCTTGGAGTTCGATCGGACGCGGCGGAAAAACAATGGCAGGGGGCTGGTCCTCAGCGCCATTCTGGGCGAAGCAACAGAGCGGGCAAGCCAGTATCAGCAGGAAGGCGAAGTACAGCAGTATGCCGGCACGGTTGGGGTTGCGGCCCCCTCCAACCGGGTGGGCCTGTCCCCTCTGATATTCGGGTCCTCAAGACTTCGGGGTTTCAAGCTGACGGGTTCCACGACCAGCCTCACGCCGAATTTTGCCTCGTCGCCTAACCTGCATTGTCCGCCGCGCAATCGGCGGTCAATGCGCTGGCGTTCTCAGGCAACCTCTTGCCAATTCTTAGGAGAAAGGAGATTCCAAAACTTATGGGGCCCGATTGAGCTGATGTAGGGAGAGGTGAATTGGTTGTCCGCGAGGCCAACCGGGGTCAGCGAAATCGGGCAATTTCTGCAAGAATCCTGATCGCCTCCGGGAGCAATACGTCGGCGGGCGGTTCACCTGGAAGCGGCAGCGGCGCTTTTCTGATCCTGATCACCCGTTAAAGTAGCCACGGCCAACTCCGCGCAATCGCGCAACTTCTGCATCGAACTCCTGATCGCAACTGAGTGTGGCAGGCTGTCTTCGTGCTCGAAGTGTGCGAGGAGACGTTCGGCTTTGTCGTTGAGGGTGCTCGCGATCTCCAGCAGCACGATCAGCGAATCCGCGTGAAGCTTCCACAGTGAAGCAGAGTTTTCGCAGCGCTTGAGTTCTTCCAGTTCCGTGGTCATACGGGCGGTCGCAGCGACCGAGCGCAAAAGCACGCGGGCAACTTCTGCAAGGACGCCTTTGTCTTTCTGTCGCCGATAGCCGGCGCTGTAGGCATCGGCCTCCGCGGGAGAAAGAATCAGATTGAAGAAGCGCATGGGGACGATCTGGCGAAATTTCGGATCCGCCACGCGAACGAAGACGCGAATGGATTCCTCGACTTGGTTAAGTCGGGTTTCTTCCGCGGAAATTTGTGATGGAGTTACGGCCTCACGCATGGCGTGGACGTCCAGCGCGGGCCGGCGGACGGCCGCAGGAGTTGCCGAGGCACGAGACGTTTTGCTGATACGGCGTGACGGCGCGGCATTCACGCTACGACGCATCGGGGGGCGGCGCTCCAACGCTTTTCTGAGCTTCGAAACTCGGTCGAACTTTTTCAAGGCAGTGCCATAATCGATTCGCAGCAATTCTCCGGCTTCCATTGCCGAAACGTCTTCGACGGTGACGTCCATGCCATCCACGTTGCCCAGAATGCTGCCACCTTGCTCCTCCAGCGCCTGCGCAAAGCTTTTGATTTCAGCGGCAGCAGCCAGAAAGAGCTCGTCAAACTTTTTGCCGAAGGCCGCATTGTAAGGCGCGATGGTGGCCAGAACTCCGGGATGGTAAAAGGAAAGATCTAACGCCTGCTTCATCTCGCGGACCCGCGAAATTATTCCCGACTCAAGGAGTTCGTTCAGTTCGCTGAAGCTTTCGGCCTCTTCCTGCAGCGCGTCGAAGCGGCGCAGGACTTGAACGTGTTCTTCGGGAAGAGAAGGAGTATCAGAATCCGCCAGGATTTCAATCAGCGCAATCTCAAACGGGGATAGCGGCAGCGAGCCATCGAGGCCATAACCGCGGCGCTCCCACTGTCCGGGCACACGAGGGCGGCGATACAGAAATGTGGTGATCAAATCGGTTTTGTCACGATTGACGTCGGAGTCGTTTTTGGTGCGCGCAAAATAACGAAGCATGGCTTCGGCGATTTCGGGATCTGTATCAGGCGTGAACGCATGACGCAGCATGGCGGGAGTGATCGCCATGTCCAGCAGCCGCAACCAGCGTCGCATCGCAGCCAGGGTTTCGTGGACATCGCCGTCGGCCTGCTGAAGGGAAATCGCCTCCAGGCCAACGGGAACGGGAACCTCTCCGCCCACGGAATCCTGCAAGAGCTTCTCATAGAAGCCCTGCACGGTGGCCAGAATGGCAAGCTCCCACTTCGGATCTTCAACCAAACTCGGCTCCTGTGGACGACTCCCTCGAAAGATGGACTGGCAGCTGAAGGTAGCCACTCTAGTAAAAACTAAGCCGGGGTTTAGGTACAAGAGTCTGTTGGAAGTCGGGACACTAAAGTAACAATGAGTGCCAACGGCTAATCGAAGACCACAGTCTTGTTTCCATAGAGCAGAACGCGATTTTCGATATGCCAGCGGACGGCGCGGGAGAGCACAACCTTTTCCAGATCTCGTCCCTTTTGGAGCAAGTCGTCCAGGGAGTCGCGGTGGGAAATGCGGACTACGTCCTGCTCGATGATGGGGCCGTCGTCGAGAACGTCGGTTACGTAGTGGCTGGTGGCTCCAATCAGCTTGACGCCACGGGTGAATGCCTGGTGATAGGGTTTGGCGCCCACGAACGCAGGCAGAAAAGAGTGATGGATATTGATGATGCGGTGAGGGTATTCATTGACGAATTGGTTGGACAGGATCTGCATGTAGCGCGCCAGGACAATGAAATCCGGATCGTGCTGTTTTAGCAATCGGAGGATTTTCTGTTCCGCTTCGCTCTTGTTGTCTTTGCTGACAGGAACTACGAAGAAGGGAATTCGGTAGAAGTCGGCGATGGGTCCGTTATCGGGATGGTTGGAAATGACCAGCGGGATGTCGCACGCCAACTCGCCGCTTTTGTGACGGTAAAGCAGGTCCACCAGGCAGTGGTCATATTTTGAAACCAGAATAGCCATCTTTTGACGAACATTCGAGCGGGCCAGTCGCCATTGCATGGCGAACTTTTCCGCGATCGGAGAGAAGTGTCTCGAAAAATCGGCCAGGTTGATGTCGAAATCTGTGGGGTCGAACTCTACTCGCATGAGGAAGAGGTTTGATCCCTCGTCTGCATGTTCGTCGGCGTGTAGGATGTTGCCGTTGTGTCGGAAAACAAAATCGGAGAGGGTGGCGACGATCCCCTTCTGGTCGGGACAGGAGATGAGTAGGATGGCAGTATTCTTCATGGGGTTCGAGTCTACTGGTGCTGCCCTCAGCGGCTAAAGCCGCTCTGTCTGCAGTTCGCAGCGCTGAAGCACTGCGCCACCCAAAAGCTACGCCACCCTAACGCCGCAAGTCCTTCAGAATTTCCCGCGAGGCATTCGCGCCAGAGCCGCCGGTTAAGCCCGCACCGGGATGCGTTCCTGAGCCGCACAAATATAAGTTACCGATGGGAGTGCGATAACGAGCCCAATCGAGCAGTGGACGCATGGTGAAGAATTGGTCGAGAGCCAGCTCGCCGTGAAAGATGTGACCTCCAGTGAGGCCATAAGTATCTTCCAAATCCTGCGGAGTGATGATCTGATGGCGCAGGATCAGCTCCGGAAGATTAGGTGCATATTGGGTTACTGTCTTCACGACCGCGTCTCCCAATGCCACGCGCTGGCTCTCCCAATCGCCCCCCTTCAATTTGTAGGGCGCGTACTGCACGTAAATGGACATCACATGCTTTCCGGCGGGAGCAAGCGAGGGATCGGTCACGGAAGGGAACGTGATCTCCAGATAAGGTTGACGCGAAAAGTTGCCATATTTGGATTCGTCGAAGGCGCGCTCCAGGTAGTCGATTTCAGGACCGATATGAATTCGGCCGGATAAAGCGCCACTGTCATCGCCGCCACTGAGCGCAGTGAACTTCGGCAATCCAGCCAGAGCTAGGTTTACTTTCGCAACTGTGCCCGGCATGCGATAGTGCTGAAGCTTCATCACGAAATCAGGAGAAAGATGAATTGGATCCACCAGCTTGAGTAAGCTTCGCTTGGGATCGGCATTGGATACGACCGCCCTGGCGGTGATCTCTTCACCAGTGGAGAGGACGACGCTGGTGGCTGAGCCGTCCTTTACGCGGACTTCGATCACTTCGGCATCGCAGCGGATCTCGGCGCCTGCTTTCCGCGCGGACGACGCCATGGACTGCGTAACTGCACCCATCCCGCCCAACGCGAAGGTGGACGAGCCGGCAGGATGCACATCGCCGGCGGCGCGGATGAGAAGAACCAAACTGCTGCCCGCGGACCACGGGCCAAGGAACGTTCCAAAAATACCGCGGGCGGCGATGGTTGCGCGCAGCAGTTCAGTGTCGAAAAATTCTGCGACCAGGTCTGCGACCGCCATCGGGCCCCAACGGAGCAAGCGATACATGTTCTTCTTGCCCAGGTTGCGAATGGCGCGTCCGGTCTGAAGCATGCCCCACAAATCGCCGCGGTTGGGGTTGTCGATGCTGGGCGGAGCCAGAACCAGTGCTTTCGCGATGACGCGACCCATTTGTGTGAGTGATTCCTGAAACTCGGAATACCTGGTTCCATCTTTCGGCGAGAACTTTGTGATTTCCTCCGCGGATTTCTTGGTGTCGTTGTACAGATGGAGTGCGCGGCCCTCGGGGGAGAGCGCGACGACTGCAACTTCCGGAGTGATCAGTTTGAGTCCGTGCTTAGCGAGTTGCATGGCACGGACGATATCGGGACGGATGGGGCCGGCAGCGTGCGCGAGCGTCGAGCAGCGGAAGCCTGGATGAAATTCGTCGGTGATGGCGGCGCCACCGACTTGGGCGCGACGTTCCAGAACTAACGGCTTAAACCCGGCTTTAGCCAGGTAAAAAGCGGTAATCAGGCCATTGTGTCCGCCGCCGATGATGACCACCCGCCGGTCGGCCATGAGCTAAGCCGCTCCCTTAAAATCTTTGAGAATCTCCAACGCGGCCAGACGTCCAGGCGCGCCCATAATGCCACCACCGGGATGAGTGGCCGATCCGCACAGATAAAGATTCTTGATGGGGGTGCGGAACTGGGCGTATCCCGGCACCGGGCGGAGAAAGAAGAGTTGCTCGAGCGAAAGTTCGCCCTGAAAAATATTTCCTTCGCTCAGGCCGAAGTCCCGCTCCAGATCGAGCGGGGTCAGCACTTGCTTGTGCAGGATGATGTTCTTGATGTTGGGCGCGTACTCAGCGATGGTGTCGATGACGTTGTTGCCGAAAGCTTCTTTCTGATCGTCCCAGTTCATCCCCGGACGCAGCTTGTATGGCGCGTACTGCACGAAGCATGACATCACATGTTTGCCCGGAGGCGCGACGGAAGGATCGGTCAGCGTCGGGATTACCATGTCGATGTAGGGACGCCGGGAATACCGGCCATACTTGGCGTCGTCGTATGCCTTCTCCATGTATTCGACACTGGGCGAAATCGAAATTGCGCCGCGCAGGTGTGCGCCTGGACCAGGCATGCAGGTGAAACTCGGCAGCCCGTCCAGGGCCAGATTCACTTTGCCGGATGAGCCACGGAACTTGTATCGCCGGACTTCGTCGAGGAAATCGTTGGGAAGATTTCCATTCTCGATGAATTGAATGAACGTGAGTCGCGGATCAACGCTGGAGGAAACGATGTCGGCCTGGATCTCGTCACCATTGGCCAGGACAACGCCACGAGCTTTGCCGGCCTTCACGATGATCTGTGCAATCCCAGACGCGGTGCGAATTTCCGCTCCAGCTTCTCGGGCCGCGTCGGCGATGGCATTGGAGATGGCGCCGGTACCGCCGCGGGCAAATCCCCAGGAGCGAAACGCGCCGTCGATTTCTCCCATGTAGTGGTGCAGCAGCACGTATGCGGTTCCCGGTGACCGCACCCCCAGAAAAGTGCCGATGATTCCAGACGCGGACATCGTGGCTTTGAGCACGTCGGTCTCGAACCACTGATCGAGAAAGTCGACAGCGCTCATGGTCATCAGTTGCACCTGGTTGTATTTGTCCTCGCTGGTCATGCCCTGGAAACGGCGTCCGATGAACAGCAGCTTCATCAGTTCTTTGGGATTCAACGTCGCGGGATCGGGCGGCACCATGCTCAGGATGGGCTTAACGAATCGGCACATGGCTTGCATCGCCTTGCCAAATTCGTCATAGGCTTCGGCGTCGAGCTTGGAGTGACGCGCGATCTCGCGATGAGTCTTGCCATGATCGTTGACTCTCCACAAATGATCGCCGTTGGGCATGGGAGTGAGAGTGCCGTCGAGTGGAAGGATCTCCAAGCCGTGGCGGGGAAGGTCGAGGTCGCGAATGATTTCAGGCCGCAGCAGTGACACAACGTAAGAGCAGACGGAGAACTTGAATCCGGGAAAAACTTCTTCCGTGACGGCGGCTCCACCAAGAACGTGGCGGCGTTCGAGCACTAGAACTTT
>MNDG01000070.1 GCA_001914815.1 Acidobacteriales bacterium 13_2_20CM_55_8 | reverse complement strand
CCGTGAACCGCGCTGCCCAACCGCCAGTTGCAAGCAGATCGCTTGAAATTTCTGGGAAACCATTGCACGAGCCTTCTTCCGCGATAGAAGCCGAAAGCATTGTTCCGGAATGGTTTTCCATTCGAAGAACTCTGCCGATTGCGGCTGCGGCTACGTTCGCACTAGTCTTGCTATGGACGATTACGCCTTGGGTTAGAAGATGGATTGGCGGATCGGGTCAAAGCAGTCCTCAGAAACAGTCTCCGCCTTACCAGGCTTCGCTCAGGAAGCCGGTAGTCAGCGTAGCCGATGCCACGGACTTGGGAGCCCTCCGCAAACTAGCCGAGGAAGGGGACCCTGCGGCACAGTTTGCTTTGGGTGCGCGTTATGCTACAGGTGAAGGAGTCGGTCAAAACTACTCCGAGGCAGTTCGTTGGTTTGCCAAAGCCGGCGAACAGGGTCATGTGGTGGCGCAAGCGACGCTCGGAGCTTACTATTGGGCGGGTCGCGGCGTGCCTCAGGACCTCAGTAAAGCCTATTTCTGGTCCATCCTTGCCCAGGCTGGCGGAGATGAAGCCAGTAAGTATCGCGTTGCCGTCCTGGCTTCGCGCATGCCCCACGCACAGGTCGTCGCGGCCCAGCAACAAGCCAATGACTGGATCAAGCGTCATCAACTTACCAGCAGCTCGCCGTCATCCTAGCAAGTGAGTGCTCCGGTCCCCGCTCAGAGAGTTCGCAGGAGCCGCAATGACCAGCAATGTGAAACCGATTCCGGACGGCGCTTCGGTCGTGATGCCAATGTTGGTATGCCGTGATGCCGGAGCTGAAATTGAGTTCTGCAAGACTGCGTTCGGCGCCGTTGAGCGGGTGCGAAGGCCAGGACCGAATGGGCTGGTCGCGCACGCAATGATAACGATTGGCGCCGCCATGATTATGATCGAAGGAGAATGGCCAACTCTTGGCAGCCGTGCGCCCCAGGCGGACGGCAGCTCGCCGGTTGTGATCTATGTGTATGTCGACAACGTGGACCAGGTTGCGGAGCGCGCCGTGGCCGCCGGGGCAAAGATATTGATTCCCATCAAGAACCAATTCTGGGGCGATCGCACCGGACGAATTATGGATCCATCTGGCCATGTGTGGACTATTTCAACGCGCGTCGAAGAAACGTCAGAGGACCAAAGACGTGGGCGATGGTCGAATACCCTTTCGGGCAAGGGCTGAACCGTCTGGGTTCGTGAGAGTGGCATGAGGAGATCGCCGCGAGAGTTGCTCGAATTCCTCCATCGGTCGATGTCGATATGCAATCGCTTGGCCTGACGCCGACTTTTACCACGGGCTGCTGAGGGCCGGGTGCTGCATTCCCAAGTCAGAGGATTTAGAATATCCATAGAGGTATTCGTTGTGTCTACCCTGCGTGACATCGTTTACGAAAACGTGCGTGAGGGCGAGCTTTACGAAAAGCTCGATCGCAATCGTGTGCGTTGTCACGCTTGCGGCCACTGCTGTCCTATTCCAGACGGTCAGCCTGGAGTTTGCAAGGTTCGTTACAATCGCGGCGGAACTCTCTATGTCCCTTGGGGATACGTCGGCGGAGTGCAGTGCGATCCCATCGAGAAGAAGCCTTTTTTCCACGCTTATCCCGGGGCCTTGGCCTACAGCTTCGGAATGCTTGGGTGCGACCTCCATTGTGGATACTGTCAGAACTGGGTAACGTCTCAAGCACTGCGTGACCCGAGCGCGATCTCACCCCCACTGCAGGCTTCCCCCGAGAATCTGGTGCACGATGCATTGCATCAAGGCGCCAAAGTTCTGGTGAGTACCTACAATGAGCCTCTCATCACAAGTGAGTGGGCGGTGGCGGTATTCAAAGAGGCGAAGGCTGCCGGGCTACTGACTGCCTTCGTATCGAACGGAAACGGTACTCCACAAGTCTTGGAATATCTTCGTCCTTGGATTGATCTATACAAGGTTGACTTGAAGAGTTTCGACGACCGCCATTATCACGAGCTAGGGGGACGAATCGGCCCCATCCTCGACACTATCCGACGACTACATGAGATGGAATTGTGGCTGGAGATTGTGACCCTGCTGATCCCTGGTTTCAACGATTCCAACGACGAACTTCGCCGTCTCGCGGATTTTCTGGTTAGTGTTTCCCCCTTCATTCCGTGGCACGTCACCGCGTTTCACAAAGACTACAAGATGTCTGATCCCGACGATACGCGACCGGACGACCTTTTGCGTGCAGTAGAGATCGGAAAAAAAGCCGGACTTCGTTATATCTATGCTGGAAATCTGCCCGGAATGGTTGGCGATCTCGAAGATACCCGATGTCACAACTGCGCTGAAACCTTGATCAAGCGTCACAGCTACTTCATACAGGATTACCGCCTCACGCCCGACGGCGGCTGTCCTTCGTGCGGAACCTCCATTCCTGGGCGCTGGGCGGCCAAATTTGAGGGGCAGATCGCGGATCGTCCTTTCTTTCCGCGTCGGGCATCGCGTTTGGTTACAATCCTCAACTAGCACTACCCTGTCGAATTCATGCGGAACTTGCAAATTGTCTTTGCCGTGGCACTTTTCTGTTTCGCGGTCGCCTGCTCTCCTCGCGACTATCTAACGCGGCGGCTCGCAGCTGACCTGATCGCTGGCTCCGATACTTTTCGGAACACTCAGCAGTTCTGGCTGCGCACCGGAATCATCTCCAATAAAGACTATCTGTCCCCTGAATATCTGGTATTGCAGCGCCGGGGTTGGATCACAGGCGTGAACGTGTCCTGTTCACCCACAATCGCGCCGCCGCCATGCTGGGATGTGGCGCTCACCCCGCTTGGCGTGGAGACATTCCGCGACTTAGTCCCCAGCAACGCCGCGGTTTCGAAATACTTTCCTGTGACCGCAGCGCGAAGGGAGCTGATTTCAGTAACCGGAATCATCAAGAATGGAAACGTCGCGGACGTCGATTTTCATTGGAAATGGGTGCCGTTGAATGAAGTGGGAGCCGCCCTTTATCCCGGGGGCCTGCAGTACAGCTCCAGCGTGGTCTTCAAGCATTACGATGATGGATGGCGTTTAATTGAAGGCAATGCTCCGAAAACTAATCAAAGCTTGGATGAGGCTTTAAAGGACGCCCAACCGGCGCAATAACCTCCTAACCATGACAACTCGAAACCTGACTCTCATTGTGCTGGCTGCGGCAATCTCGGCTTCCGCCCACGCCGCTGACAAACCGAAACTCACACTGGACGAATTCTTTAATTATGTCGATTACCCCGCAATCCAGATTTCCCCTGACGGCCATGCCATTGTCATCGAAACCGAGCGCGCCGACTGGGAGCAGAACATCTTCCGCAAGGATCTGTGGCTCTACCGCGACAACGGACAGGCGGAAGGAACACTGACGCAGCTCACCCGGTCTGGTCACGACAGCGATCCTCAGTGGTCCCCCGACGGGCGATGGATTGCATTCCTATCCGAACGTAAAACGCCCGACAAAAAGGAAAAACATTCTACGGGGGAGAGTGATACTGCCCAGCTCTATTTGATCTCGCCGAACGGTGGCGAAGCTTTCCCGGTTACAGAAGGAGAGGAGGAAGTCCACGCCTTTGCCTGGTCCCCAGATTCGCGCACGCTCTACTTCGCTACCCGCGCGCCATGGACCAAGGCGCAAAAGGATGGTTATAAGAAAGACTGGAAAGACGTCTCGCAATATCGCGCTGCGGAACGCGGGGACATGATTTTTAGCCTTGATGTTGCTGACGCCATCTCACGCCACACTGCCGCAGGCAGCAAAGCGAGAGATGACTCTGACGATGGCAAAGCTTCCGACGCGACTCCTGGATCCCGCCCTCTTGCTGTCAGCGCGTGGAAGGTCCAACAGTTGAAGGCCTCTCCCGACGGACGCAAACTCGCATTTGTTACAACTTCAATTTCCGAGCGTCAAGAGAAAGTAGAGGAATTTGAAGTTTTCTCGGTTGATCTAGCCGGTGCATCACCTGACCGTCCGGTCCGCCAGTTAACCCACAATCAGGCAGTCGAAGACGACATCGACTGGACAAACGACAGCAAACACATTTTTTTCCAGGTCGGCATCGGCTCTGTGGAAGGGAAGTACGTTGACACTCAAAGGCGCCTTTACTGGCTCGACGCCGATAGCGGAGCAGTTCAACGTTGGGCTGCCGATTTCGGTGGCGACGTTTCCCGCTAAGCCTTGAAGTCGAACGGCGGCATTTTTGCCGCCGGCGGGCTGGGCACCGAAGTTCAAATGTATTCTCAGTCCCAACCTCCTGCGTCCTTTTCCCCGCAAACTGGCTGGTCTGGCACATATGAGCGCCTGGCGGCTGCTGGTCATTCACCGCGAATCGCTTTCACATACTCGAGCCTGGAAAAACCCACCGAGGTTTACTTGGCTGAAAATGTCGAGCAATTGCGGCAGGCCAGGCCACTCACTGCATTCAACAAACTATTTACTGAACGCGATGTGCCGCAAGGAAAACCCTACCGGTGGACTGCCGATGATGGCACCGGCGTCGAAGGCATGTTGATCTATCCACCGGGAAAATTCGAGGCGAAAAACCTGCCTACGTTCGTATTCATTCACGGTGGCCCTGCCTCTGCCGACGGCAACCACTTCGAGGCCGACTGGTATCAGTGGGACCGTTTGGCCGCTACTCAGGGATGGCTGGTCTTTGAACCCAATTACCGCGGGTCCAGCGGCTACGGCGACAAATTCTTGATGCAAATTGTTCCTCAAATTGTCTCCCGCCCCGGCAAGGATATTCTGGAAGGCGTAGATGCTCTGGTGAAAAGTGGGATCGCTGATCCCAAACACCTCGCTGTCGGTGGCTACAGTTATGGCGGATACATAACCAACTGGCTCATCACTCAAACCACACGATTCAACGCCGCAGTAACTGGTGCGGGCGCGGTCGAGCACGTCGCCAATTGGGGCAATGACGACACTACGTTTGACGATGCCTACTTCCTTGGAGGCCTTCCATGGGAGGCGCAGCAGCGTTATCACGATGAAGCTGCGATCTTTCAGATCAACAAAGTTCGTACTCCCACCCACATCGTGGCAGGAGCGAACGATATTCGTGTGGCCGTTTCGCAAAATTATTTGCTGGACCACGCCCTGCACAACTTGGGTGTGCCCAGCACCCTTCTGATCTTTCCTGGGGAAGGCCACTCACTTTCAAAAAATCCCTGGCACGGCAAGATTAAGGTCCGCGAAGAACTTAAGTGGCTGCAAAAGTACGGCGGAGTGGCGCCAAGGACTGAATGAAATTCGAACTTGCGGCTACCGTCCCGTGGGCTTCCCGGAGGTGCTGGCCAGCTTCACCCGGCCAGATTCAGTGGCATAGCGGGCAATGCCTTTGTACAAAGCTTCGGCAATTTGCTGTCGATAGGTTGAACTCTGCAGATTATTCTCGTCAGCTGGACTACTGACGAATGAAACCTCCGCCAGAATCGCTGGCATCGAAGTCCCGGTCAAAACTACGTATTGCGCTTCTTTTACGCCGCGGTCACGGATGCCCGAGTTGTTAATCTTAAGCATGTCGTACAGCTCGCGCTGGACGCTGCCTGCGACTCGCCGCGATTCCTGCACTTTTTCTCGGATGTCTACGTTGGTCCAACTTACGTTCTGCGTCCCTGGATCAGAATCAACTTCACGGGTCCTTGCGTGTAGCGAAGAATAAGTATTGCTGTAGTAAGTCTCCACTCCACGGGCTGTTGTCGAGGCGCTGTAGTTGGCATGGATGGATACAAACAGATCTGCCCGCGAAAGGTTTGCGATCTCCGCCCGTTTTTCTAATGCAACGTAATTGTCGTCACTGCGGGTGTAAATAACTTCAGCATCCAGACCGTTCTCAACCAGTTTTCCCAAGCGCGCCACAATATCGAGCACCAGATCCTTCTCCATCAAACCTCGGCGTCCTACTGTTCCAAGATCCCAGCCTCCATGCCCCGCATCAAGGGCAAGACGGAACTTGAGGGCATGCATCGGGACCGGAGCAGCCCGTCGGTTGCTCGATTCTTGGTTCGAAGATGCCAATTGCTTATTCGGTTGAGCGATAGGATTTGGCGTAAATAGATTTATCTTCGCCACCGGCTGTGCTGTTGCCCCAGGGCGGCGGACCTGCACCAGCAGACGGTATGGATTGGATTCGAGACTGACTGAGAAATTCGATCCGCCCCTGGTCTCCAGAACAACCCGTGAGACGCCCGGCATGGGCTGTGCGATGCGAATCCGGACCAGCAGCGCGTCCTCCACCTCGATCGTCTTCCCGAAAAGTCCTGGCGCCAAGGCTGTATCGTGAAGGTCGAAATAAATTCGTTCTGGCTTGCTGAGTCGGTGTGCCTCGTACTGCACCTGATCCTTTAGATCGATCGCCACCGTGCTGGAGGCCGACGAAGACCAGTGTCGGATGCCGGTCACTTGGGGCAGTACGGCGAGTTTTTCCCGTATGGATGAAACGGGGTCATTCTCGTTGGCTACTGCTGTTTCCGAAGATGCTGTCGGTTGCTGCTCGCTTTCTTGTGAGGGGGCGACTTGCTGGGCTCCCGCCGACGGCTCCCCAGTCTCCGGCAAACTCACCGTCACCGGCTGAGCCCTGTGCTGGATGTTCCACCACACTGTGCCTCCCAGCGCCAATGCCACAATAACCATGAGAAGCACGACCTTCAGACCCGGTCTGGAGTCATCTAACGTATCGCCTCGCGCAACGATGGCTGCGCTGCCACGCTGATCTAAGCTGGATTCGCTGGGAGCCTGCCCTTTCGACTCAGGTTCTGTATCCGTTGATTTGATCTCCGTGGCTTCGAACTGCCGCGTCTTTTGACTCACCACTAGCTGGGAGATTTCAGCCAGGCGATCTTCCTCTTCCGGCTTCAAAGCCGAAAGGATCAGTTCAGCCAACAGATTCAGGCTGCGTACGTCGCTGTCGTTGAAACCATAGGACTCGGTGGAGAAAGCCTCCAGCAACCCAATCACACTGTGCCGTCCGGTGAGGGGCACGGCCACCATGGACCGTGCGCCCAATGCGCGGCAAGCATGGACATTCACTCGTGCATCGTTCTCAGCATCGTCGCAACGCACAATTTCTTCACGGCGCAGGCACGCTCCCGAGAATCCTGAATTCGGATCCAGGCGAACTCCCGCGTCGGGCGCAATCGTTCCCGCCGATGCCCGGCAGATGATCGCGTTTCCTTCTGCCAGCGCGATCGCAATCCCGTCCGCACCCGTAATGGCTAATGCCCGTTCTGCCACGAGCTGCAAAACTTCATCCAGGACAAACTGTTCTAATTCCCAGACGTCATCAGGGCCAAGCCGGACTCCCCTGCGTACCTCTCGCGCTCGCCGGTGCCGGATCTGCTCGTGAAGAGAAGAAAAAGCCAGAAGCGCCTGCAAAGCTTCGTGTCCTGGCGCGGACACACGTGTCTCCGGCAAAATTTGAGGCAGACCCGATTCCGGCGATCCCGTACCGAGATCCAGGTTGGTGAGACTCAGGTTCGCGTTGGTCGGATTAGCGCTCATGAAAGCTGTCGAAATCACCGCAGGCTACTTTGTTTGGCTCAGTGTTAACGCCGGGGAAGCGCTTGTCAATTCACCACTTGCGTACCCCTGAGCCGTTTTCCCAAAGAACGGGGGCAGTTTGTAAGTTACAGCTGTTTCTCCACAGTCGCAATATTCCTCAGTCGCACGAAGGTTGGGATCATCCAATGCTCTTTGGTAAGCGAGTGGCGTGACGCGGCGAGGACTGGCAGCTCAGTGCCATTGCACTCGCGTCCAGTTCGGCATATCCTTAGATTTTGGAAGTAGTTACAGGCTGTGGTGGGTGAGTAAAGAGAACAAAAAATCGCGCTGGAAGTGGCCCTTGGGTGTGATGGCTACCGGCATAGCTGGCGCTGCCGTGGTCATCTTGCGCGGCTGTTGGCATGGCAAGATGAGTTGGCCGATTCGCGTCCAGGAGCACTCCTACCAGGTTTGTTTGGGCTGTGGGATCAAGCGGCTCTTTGACGAGCAGGACTTTCGAGCCTTCGGACCTTACAGCTACGATCTCAATCGTCTCATGGCCTGGAAGCGGATGCAGCACGAGAAAGCTTTGCGCGAAACCGCTGCTTCGGAACAGCGTCCCGCCTCCTGAGGTTTGCCCCGAACCAGCCCAGATACTGAGGGGTTTCCGCACTCAGAGCTAAGATTTGGCCAATGGAGTCACTGTCCAATCTGGCTGAGTCTGTCGAAACCCACGAGCCAGAAACTCCGCCGAGAAGACCACGCCCGTTCCGCCACGGCGTTCACAGGTTGGCGTATGTGAATCTGGATCATGCCAATGGAGGCATTATCCGGAATCTCAGCGAAACTGGCATCGCCCTGCAGGCGGTTGCTCCTTTGCGTGTGAACGAGCAGGTTCACGTCCGCTTTGAGTTGATGTCTCCCCGCGTTCGCGTCGAAGCACTGGGGCGGGTTGGTTGGGCTGACAGGTTTGGACAGGCTGGGGTGCAGTTTCTCAATCTTCCAGAGCGGACGCAGCGATTGCTCAAGGACTGGATTTTCACCCAACTGCTTACGGACTGTTGCCGTACTGCGGAAGACTCGATTTTCGTCCAACCCGAAAGCAGGATTGACCTTCTTTTTTCGGCTCCTCCCCGCCCGACGATCTCTCTCGATCCTGCGGTGACCGGCACGCCAGGTCTAGATTCTGAGTTGACCGACGAAAATGCCCTAGTGCGTTTTCGCTGGTGTTCGGTTGCAATTTCAGCCGGCAGCCTTTCTTGGCTGATAGATAGTCTGATCTTACTGTCCGCCGTGTTGCTCTTCTTGATGCTTTCCTTGGCGATGACCCATTCTTTCCCAGCCTGGACGGTAGTCTCAGCTCTCGCACTTGGGGTTGCGTGCCTCTTTACGACACTTTATTGGTTCCTGTTCACCGTCTGGATGGGCGTCACACCAGGGACGTGCTTAGTGCAGCGTGCTTGCGTCAATTCCGAAGGGAGAACCGGTCTGGACGAAGTAGACAGGCCGCGCTTTCGTTGAGAGTGCTGCGTGGGGAAGCTGCTAATAACTTAATCGGTCAGGTATTGCCGCTCGAGCCAAAGTTGCAGGTCGCGTTTCATCCCGCAATCCATTTCCAGAAATCGAATTCCGGCATTGCCTTGCTCATCGTTCCACGCAACCTCGCCCTGAAACCTGATCGAAAGCTTGGTTCCTGGCAGGGCAAAGCTGACTTTGATCGGGCCGGTCACCGGGAGTGCCCTGTGAGTGCGAAGTCCGACGCCACCTTGACTGAGGTTCAGGAGATTCGCAGCGACGCGGTTCCGAGATCCGCAGCTGACTGATACGGGCACGTGCAACGTTTGTCTGTGGTACCGCAGTCTCCCATCCAGAATCATGTTTCGCGCCGCCGACAACGTATGCACAGCCTGCTCCACCGAGATCGGCTTTTGAAATTCAAAAAGCGCGGGCTGAATCTTTCCTGGGTTCCGGCTACGCGAACCGCGAAGGACAACCACTGGCACCGACTGGTTGATAAGACCGTTCTGCAACTCACGCAAAAACTCGGCCGCGCCATCCAGGTCACAATCCACGATCATCGCATCGATCTTCGATGTGGATAGTTTCGCCCGAGCACGCTCCGGATGCGCTTCCACGTCCACCCCAATGTGGAGTCCGCCAAGAATGCATTCCAGTACGCTGATCTCCTGCCAGTCGCGTGAAACAAGTATGGAAGAAAGTGTCATTCCATCACTCTAGCTGTGGTGGCAACGCCACCCTAGATAACCAAGGTAATTGAGAGCCGTAAACCAGAAACTAGAAACCGGAAACCTGAAACCGAATCCAGCTAGGCCCGGGCCACTCTCTCCTGGCTTCGGTACCAGTCAATCGTGCGCCGCAAGCCTTCCTCGAAATCCACTTTCGGAGTGTAGCCGAGATGCCTTGTCGCTCGGGAGAGATCAGCCAAGGAGTGCTTTACATCCCCAGCTCGCTCCGGCCCATAATTCACCTTCCCAGGGTAGCCCGTCAGTTTCTTGAGAATCTGAAAAGTCTCATTGAGATCAAACCGCCGCCCGGTTGCAACATTGAACACGCGTCCCGCCACCTCCATCGCGGGCACTCTGCAGGCCAACAAGTTCGCTTCCACCGCGTTGTCCACATAGGTGAAGTCACGGCTCTGCTTACCATCGCCGAGGATGGTGGGTTGTTCCCCCTTCAGCATCTGAGTGATGAATTTGGCTAAGACACCCGAGTAAGGGGAACCGGGGTCCTGACGCGGTCCAAAAATATTGAAATAGCGCAAGCAAACAGTCTGTAATCCATAACAGCGGTAAAAGGAAATCATGTAGTGCTCACTTGCTAGTTTTGCCACCGCATAGGGAGAAATCGGATTTGGGGCCATGTCCTCGTGCTTGGGCAAAGTCGGCGTATCGCCGTAGGCGGAAGAAGAAGCGGCATAAACAACTCGTTTGACCTTGGCATCCCGTGCTGCCATCAACAGGTTGACCGTGCCGTCCAGATTGGCGCGATTGCTAGCCAGCGGATCCAGCACCGATTTCGGGACCGAGGGAATCGCGGCTTGGTGCAGGACATAATCTACACCGCGGCAAGCGTCGTATAGTGCCGGAAGATCGAGCATGTCCGCTTCCTGAAAATCAATGCGAGCCAGAATCTCAACTAGATTTTCGCGCCTGCCGGTAGAAAGATTGTCAATTCCGCGGACCTGATCGCCTTGTGCCAGTACGGCCCGCGCCAGCGCTGATCCAATGAAGCCGGCAACTCCCGTAATCAGATATGTGGCCATAAGTGTTTCATCATAGCGGATGAGCATAGGGAGTAGCGGTCTGGGAACGCACAAAAGTAACTGTGAATGGCGGCCTCTAGAAGCAGAACTCCCGGTTAAATAATCACCACTACGAGAATACTGGAGCACGACTGCCCGGGAATAAAGTCGGTGCGGACCGCTAGGTTTATTGGAAACCGGCTGCCCTGATCACCACAGAAGCCAACTGTTGAAGATGTGCCCTCTTGCAGAAAAGTGACAAACGTGACCTGCACCGTCGTCCCATCCCTGCCAATAACAGTACTGAGCTGCACAACGCTGACCAAGCCAGTGGCGGTGGAGAAACTGGGCTGAGAAGATGCACTTAGAAATACATTTCCGCAGCCGGCGCAGAGCGGGATGAAACAGATTGCTAACAGAACAGAGAACAGGCGTTCCATGGGTCAACTACCGGGAACAGATTACAGAGAGTGCGCGCGCACAGCTCGGGGTCTCAGGACTGGCAGGCTGTCTCAGGTCCCGGGTGTCTGGTGTCCCGCATCGCAAGGCTGATATCGGATACCGGCCCCTGAGACCCAGCCCCGTCTATGGTTTTCTGCCCGAATCACGGTTCTGGCTCTTGCTGACCAAAAGGCTGAACTCTTCTCGCGTGAGTGTCTGGCTGTTCTGGAAGAATTTTGCCAGGGCGTTCAGGGCGGCGCCCGCGTCCATGATCATCAGCAAATCAGGAGCCGCGGGGACCGGTTGCGCTGCATTGGTCCCGGATTCGGGCGGAGAAGCCCACCCGCGCACGACAAGATTAATTCTTCCAGCTGTACTTGAGCTTCTTTGCTACTCCGGCTCCGTTCACCGTGATCAACATGTCTACTGATGTATTGACCGGAGAGGTGGCTTGCAGCTCCACGTAGCATCCGCTGCGACTGATATCGCTGACCACCGCCGAAGTGCGCACATCGATACCTTCTGTGTGGAATTCGGCGGTGCCCTCGCACTTGTAACGCACATCCCGTCGTCGCTCTAAAGCGGCCTTCCGAGAGTTATCCGCTCGTGGGATTATGGCGATGCCCGGTTTCGCCTGTGCTACCTTCACACGATCTATCTCCGTCAAGTGGTCCATTCCCTGCTGCGAGCCCGACGGCAGAGTAGGAAGCCCATTCATACGCACGTTATCTATTTGATCCTATAAAAACTGCCTTCCCGCTGAGAGGCTTAGAAGGATGATGGACTTACGAAAGGTCAGCAGGGTTCGCTTCCGGGAAAAAGTTCATAATCGGGCAGCGTAGTTTTCCGTTTCCACTTTTATCTCCTGCCAGAGCTCTTCCCGGCCCGCTCCTGTCCTGGCAGAGTAGGGAACAATATGCGCTCGAGGATATTCCTGTGCCATCGTCCGCACGGCATTGCCTAGCTGATTTCCCGACAGCCGATCACTTTTCGTGGCCACGATCACCAACGGACGGCCGCTGGATTCCAAGAAGTCCAGCAACTGCCTGTCGCTCGCCTGCGGAGGCACATTGACATCCACCAATGCCAGGCATAATGCCAGACAGGAGCGCTCGTTGAGATACGGTTCGATAAAGCTCGGCCACTGCTCGGATACTTCGCGCGATACTTTGGCATAGCCGTACCCCGGCAGATCGGCAAAGATCAATTCCGGTCTAGGTTTTCCCGGCCAGCGAACTTCAAAGAAATTAATGGACCTTGTCCGTCCCGGTGTAGAACTAGTTTTGGCGACCTTGGCTCCCAGGAGCGAATTGATCACGCTTGATTTCCCCACATTCGATCGCCCCAGAAACGCCACCTCCGGTAAAGTGGGTGCAGGAAAATGACTGGGATCGCTCGCAGACATCAGGAATCGCGAAATCACACGCATATTGAAAGTAGTTGAGAACTGAGAACCTCAAACTGGGAACCGAAGAAATTCTCACCCTTCAATGCAGCCCGAGCGGCCGCTTGTTGTCCACGTCTTCTTCTTTTAACGGCTTAAAGTGATGCCATAAGTACAAGGCGCCTGCCACCAGCACTCCAATCCCGGTGCTGATTAGCAAAAACCAACGATAGGCGGGCAACCAGAGTAGAAGGATCACCACTACAGCAAGTACGGCGATTAATCCTGCCGCTCCTCTAAGATAACTTCGCTCTTGGGGTTCGGGATCCATGCAACCAGGCTCTAACCATTTTAGCGCAGCAAAAAGGCCCGCAGTCTGCGGGCCAGGATTGGAGAATCGAGTGCTGCGAAATTACTGATGAGCCGCCGGACCTTCTCCGGGCTGAGTAATCGGCGCGATCGCCTGCGCCGCGCCTTCCCCCACTGCTGGCAAAGGCTTTTCCAAAGCCACAGCCAGCACCTGGTCCATAGTGTCAACAAAATGTAGCTTCATAGCGTTCCGCAGATTCTCTGGGACTTCGGCGAGATCCTTCTCATTATCCTGGGGCAGGACGACTTCGAATAATCCGGCGCGATGGGCTGCCAGAAGTTTTTCTTTGAGGCCTCCGATGGCAAGCACTTTGCCTCGCAGCGTGATCTCTCCCGTCATGGCCAGGTCTCGCCGTACGGGAATCTTGCTCAACGAACTGGCAATAGCAGTCGCAATGGTGATGCCTGCGGATGGCCCGTCTTTCGGAATAGCTCCCTCGGGCACGTGCACGTGAATATCAAGATTGCGGTAGAAATCCCGTGACAATCCTAACCGGCCAGCTCGCGAGCGCACATACGACATGGCCGCCTGGGCTGACTCCTGCATCACGTCTCCCAGCTTACCCGTTAATATCAGCTTGCCCTTGCCGTCGACTACTGTCGCCTCGGTGCTCAGAATGGAACCACCGACCTCCGTCCAAGCCAAGCCGGTGACCAACCCAATTTCGCTCTTTTCGTGCGCAAGAGTGTCACGGAATTTGATCACGCCCAGGAAGTCATTTACGTTCTCGGACTTGATGACGGTGTTGTAGCTCTCGCCTTCCTTCACCACCTTGCGTGCTACTTTGCGGCAGACATTGCCAATTTCACGCTCCAGGTTCCGCACGCCAGCTTCCCGCGTGTAGCAGCGGATCATGCCGGTGAGAGCTTCGTCTGAAAATTTCAGGTTTTTATCCGTGAGGCCGGCTTGCGCCATCTGCTTCTTCACCAAAAACTGCTTGGCGATTTCAATTTTTTCCAGTTCGGTGTAACCATGCAGTCGCAACACTTCCATGCGGTCCTGGAGAGCGGGCGGGATCGTGTGGATCACGTTGGCCGTGGCTATGAAAAATACCTGTGAAAGGTCGTATTCCACGTCCAGATAATGATCTACGAACATGAAATTCTGTTCGGGATCCAGAACTTCCAACAGGGCCGCTGATGGATCGCCACGGAAGTCCATCGACATCTTGTCTACTTCATCCAGCATGAACACCGGGTTCTTCGTCCCCGACTTTTTCATCATCTGGATGATCTGGCCCGGCAGGGCGCCGATGTAGGTGCGGCGATGGCCGCGAATTTCGGCTTCATCACGCACTCCGCCCAGTGACATCCGAACAAACTTGCGTCCGGTTGCCTTGGCAATGGACATGCCCAGGGATGTCTTGCCGACTCCCGGAGGTCCTACGAAGCACAAGATCGAGCCTTTAGGATTCTTCACCAACTGCCGTACCGCAAGAAATTCAAGGATGCGCTCCTTGATTTTTTCCAGCCCATAATGATCTTCGTTAAGAATCTTTTCGGCACGGCTGATGTTGCGGATTTCCTTGGAACGTTTCTTCCAGGGCACTGCCAGCAGCCAGTCCAGATAGTTGCGTGAGACCGTAGACTCGGCGGACATCGGCGGCATGGCCTCAAGCTTCTTTAACTCCTGGATGGCCTTGTCACGAACTTCCTTGGTCATGCCGGCGCCGTCGATTTTTTTCTTCAGCTCGTCGAATTCGCTCTTTTCGCCGCGTCCCAATTCCTTCTGGATAGCCTTGATCTTCTCGTTGAGGTAGTACTCTTTTTGCGCCCGCTCCATTTGCCGCTTCACTCGCGATTGGATGGTGCGGTCCATATTCAGCTTTTCGATCTCGATGTCCAGCACGTCGCCAATACGGCTCAAGCGTTCGGCAGGATCGAAGATTTCCAGCAACTCCTGCTTTTCTTCGATGGAAAGCTGCAGGTTGGCCGCGATGGTATCCGTCAGCTTGGCCGGATCCTCCATGCGCACGGCTGCGATCATGGTCTCGTAGTTGAGCGACTGGCAAAGCTTCACGTATTGCTCAAACAGGGAAGTGACCCGCTGCATGCCGGTTTCAATCTGAGGAGTGGTCTCGGTCGTGTAGCGTGCCACTCGCACCGAAACTTGCATGTAGCCATCGGTCTCACCAACTTGCAGAATCTTGCCGCGCTCGATGCCTTCAACCAGTACTTTAATGTTTCCGTCCGGTAATTTGAGCGACTGCACGATGTTGACGATGGTGCCCACCTGGTAAATCTCGTTGGGTTTGGGTTCGTCCACACTGGCGTCGTGCTGAGTGGCGAGGAAGATCTTCTTGTCTGCCGCCAGCGCCTCTTCCAACGCATGCACGCTCGATTCCCGGCCCACTACAAACGGAGTCATCATGTAGGGGAAGATGACCACATCCCGAATGGGCATCATGGGAAGTTTTTTAGTTTCGAATTTTTCCTTGGGTGTGGTCACGAATTTCTCCAAACTCCGGGTTCGGAAACCTTGTTATTGATTGTACCTGCTGCCCCGCCTTTCAGTGGTCTCAACCCGCTTTCTCCATCATTGCCAGGGTAACACTACGCTTCTCGACCATCTCCCGCGTTACTTCGAACTCCTTGACTTTCTTCTGGCTGGGGAGGTGAAACATGAGATCGAGCATCAACTCTTCCAGGATCATGCGCAGTCCGCGTGCCCCAACTTTCCGGGCCATGGCTTGGCGTGAAATCGCCCTCAAAGCGTCTTCACTAAACTTCAATCGTACATTCTCGAATTCAAACAGCCGCTGGTATTGCTTGATAATCGCATTCTTCGGACGCGTGAGAATTTCAATCAGCGCAGCCTCATCCAGATCCTCCAGCACACCGACCACTGGCAGCCGCCCTACAAACTCGGGAATCAACCCAAATTTGATCAGGTCTTCGGGCTGTACATCGCTTAGAAGCTCGAAACTACGCTTGCGGTTAGTTGGCGCCGCGTCTTCTTTTTCCCCTTCTTCGTTTGCCTTGAAGCCCAGAGACTTCTTACCCACGCGCCGTCCGATGATCTTCTCCAGGCCCACGAATGCGCCACCACAGATGAACAGAATGTTGGTGGTATCGACCGGGGTGAACTCCTGGTGCGGATGCTTGCGCCCGCCCTGTGGCGGCACATTCGCAATAGTGCCTTCCAGGATCTTCAAAAGCGCCTGTTGAACGCCTTCGCCGGAAACGTCGCGAGTGATTGAGGGGTTCTCGTCTTTTCGCCCGATCTTGTCGACTTCATCGATATAGATGATGCCCGTCTGGGTGCGGCCCACGTCGCCGTCGGCGGACTGCAGCAGTTTAAGGATAATGTTTTCGACATCTTCGCCCACATATCCCGCTTCGGTCAGCGTGGTCGCGTCCACGATGGCGAAGGGGACATCCAGCATGCGGGCGAGGGTTTGCGCCAGCAACGTCTTGCCGGTGCCCGTGGGACCGATCAGCATGATGTTCGACTTGGTGAGTTCCACGCCGTCGCCACGCTGACGGTTCATGTAAATGCGCTTGTAGTGGTTATAAACCGCTACGGCCAGCTTTTTCTTGGTTTGTTCCTGGCCGATCACGTACTCATCGAGGAAGGTCTTAACTTCCTGCGGCTTGGGAAGTTGGTTGGGAGTGGCGGCTGGCGGAGTGGCAGTACGGTCATCTTCCAGAATCGAATTACAGACGGCTACGCACTCATCGCAAATATAGGCTCGCGGATAATCGCTGGGGGACGAAATCAGCTTGGCGACTGCGTCCTGCGACTTATGGCAGAACGAACAGCGCAACATCTCCTCGGTGCCGGTCCTATTTTTCACTCCGCCTACTCCTTAAATTTAGCCTGGCTCCCCGTTCCAGCACATGGCCGGGAGAACCTTTTCCCGCCGAGACTTCTCAGAAGTTGATCAGCGAAAATCCGATCATACCCTTATCTCGTCTTATAAATGATATCGTCTATGATTCCGTACTCTTTTGCCTGTTGCGCGTTCATAATGAAGTCGCGTTCCACATCTTTTTCCACTTTCTCGAGCTTCTGACCGCTGTGCTTGGCCAGCAGCTGGTTGGTAATCTCCCTCATACGCAGGATTTCCCGGGCATGGATGTCAATATCCGTTGCCTGGCCCGAAAGTCCCCCCATCGAAGGTTGATGGATGAGAATCCGCGAGTTGGGCAAGGCCAACCTCTTCTTCGGTTCTCCCGCTGCTAGTAATAGCGCTGCCATGCTGGCCGCCTGGCCAATACATATTGTAGTGACATCGTTCTTCACATACTGCATCGTATCGTAGATCGCCATACCGGCAGTAATGGACCCTCCGGGGGAATTGACATAGAGCTGAATGTCCTTTTCCGGGTCTTCCTGCGCCAAAAACAGCATTTGGGCAATCACCAGATTGGCAATGTTGTCGTCAATCGGCGTGCCGATAAAAATAATGTTGTCCCGCAACAGCCGGGAATAAATGTCATACGCCCGCTCACCTCGCCCGGTCTGTTCGATGACCATGGGCACTAACATCATCTGTGCATCTTTCACATTCACCTGCCACACTCCTGCCCCAAAGAACCTGGCCTGTGGGGGAGGGTCGAAGTGGTCCGCTTTAGGCGGACTGGTGATACAAAAAATCGAGGGTCTTTTCGTTGCGGATTCTATTTCGGATTCTATCGAGCGCACCATCACGTGTCAAACGAGCTCGAATGGCTTCCGACGTTTGTTTTGACTGCTTGGCCAGCGCTTCGACCTCCCGATCGATTTCCTGGTCGCTGACGTCGATTTTTTCCTCCTCCGCGATCTTGTCCAGCAACAGCGAAGCCTTCACTTCCTGAAGCGCCTGGTCCCGTTGACCGGCACGCAGACGGTTGAAATCCATCTTCTTAATATCTTCAGGACGCATCCCTTGAGCTGCCAGCGCCCGCAATCCGCGCTCCAGCCGAAGATCGATCTGCCGCTCTACCAGTGCTTCTGGTACTTCGAAATCGTTGCGCTTCACTAATTCTGCAACCAACTTGTCCTTGGCTTCGTGCTCAGCCGCGTGCTTGCGCTCTTCTTCCATTCCCTCGCGAATGCGATGCCGCACTTCATCCAGATTGGCGAACTCTCCCAGCTCTTTGGCAAACTGGTCGTTTAGCTCGGGCAAGCTTTTCTGTTTGATGGACAGAACTTTGACCGTGTACTTGAACGTCTTTCCTGCAAGCCTTTTGTCGGCCGAATCGGCCGGATAATTCACATCAAAACTTCGCTCCTCGCCAGCCGATACTCCACGCAGGTTTTCATTGAACTCCGGCATGGTGTTTTTTCCGCCAATCTCCACCAAAATGTCGTCCATGTGCACAGGCTGGCCTT
>MNDG01000050.1 GCA_001914815.1 Acidobacteriales bacterium 13_2_20CM_55_8 | reverse complement strand
AAGCCGGGCGCTTCAGTCTTCAGTGTGTAGGCGCCAGCATCCACTGCGGCAAAGCGGAATTTACCAATCGCATTGCTGGTGGTCTGTTGGACAACAGCGCCTTCGGCGCGTTTCAAAGCGACCGAAGCGCTGGCAACAGCATTGCCGGCGTCGTCCCGCACGACGCCTTCGATTGCGGTTTGGGCGAAGGAGCCAGTGGACAAAAATACGCCCAAAACTAAAGCTGCGAAATGCTTTCGCACAAGTCTTTTCCTAACAGAAGATCAGGCGAGAAACTATACGAACACCAGTTTAAATGAATACAAGCCCCCAGCAACGCTAGTTTCCTGGGTCCTCAGTGTGAACGCGTAAGGAGCTGCCGTGACTAGAGTAGGGTTTTCCGCGCACTGGCGATGCGGGGAATCTTTTGCAAATCGTCGGTGATGCGTACCTCACTCCAGCTATGAAGCAAATCCCTTACGCCCTCGACTATGGTCCCACTGATTTCGATTACGAGCCAGCCGCCACCCTTTAATGCGCCATGTGCTTGCGGGATTAAACGCTGAATGACTTCAAGTCCAGTGGGTCCGGCAAAGACGGCATGACGCGGCTCGAACTTGCGCACTTCAAGTTGCACCCGGTCTTCTTCGGATTCTCCGACGTAAGGTGGATTGGAAACCACCAAGTCGAATCGGTTGGTGCCGAGTCCCCGCAGTAAGTCGACTTGGTGAAAATGAATTCGGCTTTCCAGTTGATGACGAGCAGTGTTGGCGCGCGCGATCTCAAGAGCGTCAGAAGAAATATCGGTGGCGTGGATTTCGGCCTGGAGCAATTCTTTGGCGAGGGGGAGCGCGATGCAGCCGGACCCCGTGCCCACGTCCGCGATACGAGGATTCGTCACCGTTCGGGCGAGCAGCAGCGCGGTTTCGATCAGGTGTTCGGTTTCTGGACGCGGAATAAGCACGGCAGAGCTGACGATGAAGTCCATGCCCCAGAATTCCTGATGCCCGGTGATGTACTGCGCTGGAATGCCTTGCGCACGCTTGTCGAGGGCTTGATCGTAACGAGATTGCTCGTCGTCTCCTAACTGGCGCTCGGGATGGGCGTACAGATAGGCGCGGTCGCAGCTGAGAGTGCAAAGCCAGTCATCATCGCTAGTGTCCTCTGTTTCATTTCTCAGACAACTCTAACTTGACCGACTGTGGAAAGCAGAGAGCTTAATCAGAGTCTCCCTAACCCGGACTATATAAATTTCAGTTTTCAGTCTTTAGTTCCCAGTGCTCAGTCTTGCCTTGCCGACTTTGGTATTGATTATCACACAACGTTGGCACTCTCCTGCTTCATGTTCTCTGCTTGGTAATGGGTTACGAGCGCTTCGATGAGCGGCTGGAGTTTGCCGTCCATGACCTCTTGCAACTGGTGAATCGTCAGCCCGATGCGGTGGTCGGACACGCGATTCTGAGGAAAGTTGTAGGTGCGAATTTTCTCACTGCGGTCGCCGGAGCCCACCATGGCGCGGCGTTCCTTGGCTAAGGCGTCCTGCTGCTTCTGCATCTCCATTTCATAGAGACGTGATCGCAACACGCGCATGCCTTTCTCCCGATTCTTGATCTGGGACTTCTCGTCCTGGCAACTGACTACGGTGTTCGTGGGCAGGTGAGTGATTCGCACCGCGGAGTAGGTCGTGTTCACGGATTGGCCGCCGGGGCCGGAGGAACAAAATGTGTCGATACGTAAGTCCTTGGCTTCGATTTTGATATCCACGTCCTCGGCTTCCGGCAGGACCGCGACAGTTACGGCCGAAGTGTGCACGCGTCCTTGTTGCTCGGTGGCGGGAACACGTTGTACCCGGTGCACACCGCTTTCGTATTTCAGACGCGAGTAGACGCGCCTGCCTTCGATGATGGCGATAACTTCTTTCAAGCCGCCAACTGAAGATTCGGAAGTGGAGAGCACTTCCACCTTCCAGCCCTGGGTTTCCGCATACCGAGTGTACATACGGAACATTTCGGCAGCGAACAGAGTGGCCTCATCGCCTCCGGTGCCGGCACGAATTTCGAGGATGACATCTTTTTCGTCGTTGGGGTCCTTAGGCAGGAGCAACACTTTTAGTTCCGCTTCGACAGCGGCAACACGCGCTTCCAGTTTGTCGAGCTCTTCTTGGGCATAGGCGCGCATCTCGGGATCTTTTTCCTCGGCGAGCATGACGCGACTTTCGGCGATGCCTTTTTTCAAGTCTTTGTACTCGCGATATCTCTCCACCATAGGCGAGATTTCGCTGTGGGCCTTCGCCGTCTTCTGGAACTTCGCCGAATCACTAACGATATCGGGCGAGGCTAGAGCCTGGGTCAATTCCTCGTAGCGGGCTTCGATTTGGTCAAGACGTTCAAACATATTGGTCAGTGGCTAGTAGTAGTGAAAGAATTATTTAATTGTACGCGTTGAGAAAAGCAGGAAGTTTAGCGGCGAGGCCGCTATGCAATCACCAGCTCGCCGCCGCGCTGTTTTTCCAGCGTCATGGCGTGGTTCAGGGCGACGATGGCACATTCCGCCTGCTGGTCCGACGGAGGCTGGGTGGTGATGCGTTGGAGCCAGAGGCCAGGCGCGGTCATCAAGGCGAAGAGCGATCCGCGATGTTTGGCGGCGAAGCGAATAATCTCGTAGGACACACCGGCAATCACCGGCAGCAACGCAATTCGTACCCCGAAGCGAGCCCAGAAAGTGGTTACTGGAATCAATGTGTACACCAGGATCGAAATCAACATGACTGTCATCAGAAAACTGGTGCCGCAGCGGGGATGATAGGTAGTGTATTTCTGTACTGAGGCCGTGTCGAGGGCATCGCCATTCTCGAAGGCGAAAACTGTTTTGTGCTCAGCGCCGTGATATTCGTAAACGCGGTGAATGTCGCGCCAAAGCGATACTCCCCAGATGAACAGCAGGAAAAGAGAAATGCGTATAGCCCCATCCACCAGGTTGAAGATAATCTGCTCGCCGAAAAGCGGATTCAGCCGTTTGAGTTCAGTGGCAGCCAGCAAAGGGAGGAACTTATACATGAAAATAAAAAAGCCGACGGAGAAAATAATGTTGATTGCAGCCATCCAGCCACTGACTTCGAGCTTCTTGCCTTTGTCATTAGCAGGCGTTTCGTCGAGGGCGACATTGGCAGAGAAACGGAGGGCGCGGAATCCGAGTGTCATGGCGTGGCCGAGAGTGATTACGCCGCGGACGATGGGCCAACCCATCCATTTGTGTTTTTCGGAGAGCCGTTCCAGCGGTTCACTGTGGGTCGAGATCTCACCGGAGGGTTTGCGGCAGGCGATTGCCCAGGCATGAGGGGAGCGCATCATAACCCCCTCGAGCACGGCTTGACCACCGACGAGAGTCTCCTCCCCGCTCTCCAGCGCGGGCAGGAGTTGAACCGACACGAGGAATCGCAACCACGTTTTCAGAAACCGCATATGAGATTAGATGACCGTTCAGTCAGCGAAGTATCAGGGTTAAGAATACCACACGCGAAGGGCCATCCGAGGGAGCTGGAATGGCTCTAAATAGACGGAATTGCAGAGCTTAAGCACGATTTTGGAGACTGTCGACTGGGGCAGGATACCTTCAATTTCAGTCTGAGGCAAAAACGGCGACCACATGCAGAGACTAGCGGAAGCCTGCGAGCGGATTGCGGGCACCACCAAGAAGCTGGAAAAGACTGCGATCGTGGCGGAGTACTTGAAGTCGCGCACTCCGGGGGAAGCGGCGGTCTCCGCAGTTTTTCTTTCCGGCAGGGCATTTCCCTTGTGGGAGGAAACCACGCTTCAGGTCGGTGGGGCGTTGCTGTGGCGAATCGTGGCGGAAGTTTCCGGAAAGAGCGAAGCGGAACTGACTGCAACTTATCGGCGGCATGGCGATCTGGGAGCAGTGGCTGGAGAGGTAGTGCCCACCACCGGCCGAGGTTTGAATGTGGTGGAAGTGCAAGAGCGATTCCGTCAGATGGCGGGTGCCCGGGGACCAGCGGCGAAGGGCGTGATTGTGCGCGAACTGCTTTCGCTATCCGCGCCGCTCGAGGCCAAGTACCTCGTAAAGATTATGACCGGCGATCTGCGGATCGGATTGAAGGAAAGTCTGGTGGAGGAGGCGACTGCCAAAGCATACGGCGCTACGCTCAGTGAAGTGCAGCGGGCCAACATGTTGTTGGGAGATATCGGTGAGACCCTCAAGCTCGCACTGGCCGGCAAACTGAGCGAAGTGAAGATGCGGTTGTTTCATCCGCTCGGGTTCATGCTGGCGAGTCCGGCAGAATCCGCGGAAGAAGCGCTTAGTTATTTTGAAGAGGCGGCGGTGGAAGACAAGTACGACGGCATCCGAGCCCAGGCACACTGCGCGGGCGGAGATGTACGCATCTTTTCGCGGACTCGCGACGACATCACCGAATCTTTTCCCGAATTGCCCGGTGTGTTGGCAGGACTGCCTGAGGACGTCATTCTTGATGGAGAGATTGTGGCCTGGAGTTATCTTGCGGCTGAATCCAACGAGCCCGGACGCGCTCTCCCCTTTAGCGCACTACAACAACGGTTGGGGAGGAAGAAGGTCAGCGACGAGATGATGCGGAAAGTGCCAGTGGCCTACCTCGCGTTTGACCTGCTTTATGCCAGGGGCGAATTGCTGTTGGATCGTCCATGGCGGGAACGGGCGCAGATTCTCGATCAGTTGCTATCCGCTAGCAAAGTGCCAGTGATGAAACGTTCTCCGAGCGCGCAAGGCCGATTGACATTTGAGGACGGCGAGCAAGTCACCAACGCGAAGGTGATTCGCGCACCTGTGTTTCGCGCCTCGTCCGCGCTGGAACTCGATGCTTTGTTTGAAGCGGCCCAGGCCCGAGGCAACGAAGGTTTGATGATCAAAGATATTGCCTCGGCGTATGCCCCGGGACGACGGGGAAAATCCTGGCTGAAGCTCAAGCGCGAACTGGCAACGCTCGACGTGGTAGTTACGGCGGTGGAGTACGGGCATGGCAAACGTATTGGCGTCTTGAGTGATTACACCTTCGGGGTGCGCGATGGCGAGCAGCTGGTGAATATCGGCAAGGCATATTCCGGGCTCACCGACGCCGAAATCGCTGAGATGACGAAATGGTTTCTGGAACACACCGTCGAAGATCAGGGTTTCCGCCTGGTCGTCGAACCGAAGATCGTGTTGGAGGTAGCATTCAATAACATGATGCGATCCGAGCGGCACAACAGCGGATTTGCATTACGCTTCCCACGGATTGTGCGCATACGTCATGACAAGCTGGCGGAAGAGGCGGATACGATTGAGAGGGTGAGGGAGATTTATGAAGCGCAAAAGAATTGACGAATTACGATTGTCGATTGAAAATCCAAGGCGCCAGCTCCCTGGGCTCTTAAATCGTCAATCGACAATCGTAAATCGAAAATTCTTAGTGTTGTTCGGTGACCGGAATCACGCATCCGTGGGCTACTTCACACACCGCATGTTCGAACTGGATCGTGGTGTGGTCGATACGGAACTCGGTATGCAGACACCCCCTGACATCGCGGAGGATACGTTCGCTGGCCGACGGCGGAATGTCGGCGATGGAAATATGGCAGGAGAGCGCGCGGGGTTCCGAGCCGAGGTTCCAGACGTGCAGGTCGTGGACATCGTTTACTCCCTCAATCTCTCGAATGCGCTCAAGTTTTATTCCTCGAGGCGTGCCTTCGAGCAGGATGTTCAAAGTCTCCCGCACGATACCGAAGCCTGACCACAGAATCAGGGCACCGATGCCGAATGAAAGCGCCGAATCAATCCAATTCTTGCCTGTCGCCAGGATTGCCCATCCGCCCACGATCACGGCCGCAGTAGAAAGCGTGTCGCCAATCTCGTGCAGGAAGGCGCTGCGCAGGTTGACGTCTCGTCCCGTGCGATAGAGCAGCACCGCAATCACGCCGTTCATCACTACCCCAGCGGCGGCCACACCGATCATGACTTCGGCGTGAACCTGCTGTGGATTCTGCAAGCGCTTGAAAGCTTCGTAGAAGATCAGGAAAGAAACCGCGACCAGGGAAGCTGCATTGGCCAGCGCGGCTAGCACTCCGGCTCGGTGATAGCCGTAGGTCTTGGTGGCGCTGGGAGGTCGCGATTGCAGGTATACCGCTATCAGCGATAGCAGCAAGGCAAAGAAGTCGGAAAGATTGTGGCCGGCCTCCGAGAGTAGCGCCAGCGAGTGCGAACGAATACCGGCAATAACCAGCAAAACGATGTAAGCCAGAGTTACGACGAGCGAAAACCGCAGAATCCGCGTAGCTCGTTCGTTTCCGTGGTGGCTGGTGTGCGCGTGCATACTTCAAGTTTAAGGTCGGCGAGGGAACGGTTCAAGGCACAGGAGTAACGAGGGGGATTTTCGATTTACGATGGTTGATTGTCGATTTAAAGGCCAAGTCAAAACCTCATTGATCGTGCTGCTCTACAATGCTCGTCACGTTTAGGATTTGAGGCCCTGGACAGTTCATGCAGAATGCCGAGGTGGTGATCATTGGCGGTGGGATTGTTGGGTCGAGCATTGCCTATCACATAACTGCCGCCGGTTGCACCGACGTTTTGGTCATCGAGCGGGAAAGCGCGCAGGGTAAGGGATCCACGGGGAAGAGCATGGGCGGAGTGAGAGCGCAGTTCTCTACGTCGATAAACATCCAGATGTCGCTTTACTCTATCCCGTTCTATGCCAGCTTTGATGAGCGGCTCGGACATCCTGCCGGCTATCGGCCACAAGGGTATTTGTTTTGTGCCACCAACGAAAAACATCTTGCTTACCTGCGCACGAATTTCGAGAAGCAGGTGGCCATGGGGCTGAAAGATGTCCGTCTGGTGAATGCAGAAGAAATCCGCAATTGGTTTCCGCAGCTCCGCTCGGATGACATCGTTGGGGGCAGCTTTTGTCCGAGCGACGGCTTCGTTGATCCTTACAGTGCGATGATTGGTCTCATGTCGTGGGCCGGTGATCACGGCGCCGAGCTGTGGAAGAACGCCACAGTGACCGCCATTCACTGCGACTCTCGCGGAGTTGCTAGAGTGGACACCACCAGAGGGTCGGTAGCCACGCGCAAAGTAGTGAACGCCGCGGGAGCGTGGGCGTCAGAAATCGCCAGCATGGTGGGAATCGATCTGCCGGTTGAACCGCTGCGGCGCATGCTGGTTCCGACTGAACCATTCGATCAACTCCCACACAGCGCGCCCATGATCATTGATATGTCGAATGGATTCCACTTCCGGCCAGAAGGCCTGGGATTCCTGCTGGCATGGAATGATCCTGAAGAAACACCCGGATACAAAACCGATTTCGATCCAGCATTCATTGAGAAAATTTTGATCCGGGCCGCAGACCGGGTTCCGGTGTTTGAAAATCTGGCGGTGAATCCGAAGCGGGCATGGGCAGGGTTGTACGAGATGACTCCGGATCATCATCCGATTCTGGGGCCGGTACCGGAAGTGCCGGGATTTTACCTGGCGAATGGCTTTAGTGGGCACGGAGTGATGCATGCCCCGGCGACGGGAAAGATTTTGTCTGATCTGATTCTGACCGGGAAGACCGGTCTAGTCGATGCACGGTTGCTGGATCTGGCGCGCTTTGCAGAAGGTAGGACGATCCACGAGACGGCGGTGCTGTAGCAGATTGCTATTGCGGCAGACCCATCTTTTTCAGCAGTTCGATGTAGCGTGGATCAGTGCGCAACGGGTCCATCGCGCGAACGACTTTGAGGCGTTCCAGGCCGTCGGATTTTTCCGCCATTGCCTTGTCTAGCCAGGCGAATGTTTGATCTCTGTCGCCCAACTCTGCATAGCAATAGGCGATGCCTGCGGGATCCTCATATCGCCGCTTTGCCAATTGCTTCCTCATTTCGACTTCCCGCGAGATCGCTGCCTTCAAGCCCGACCGGCGGTAAGCGCGGGACGCCTCTTCCGCGATAGCTAGCTCTTCCTGATCATGGTAGAGAGTTGCGGCTTTCTTCCACTCGTCCAACCATAGGTCGTACTTACGCATGCGCAGGTATACGACGTCCAGCTGAAGGTGTGCCTGCGCGTAATTTGGATCCATTTCGAGCGTTCTCTTCAACTGTTCCACGCTGGCGTCGTATTGCTCTGCATCCCCTAATCCCTGGCCAAGGTTGGTGTTGTATTGCAGGTTCAGAGGGTCTAGTTCGACCGCGCGACGCAGATGGGGTACGGCGTCCGAGTAACGAGCTTGCCAGGATAAGAACAACCCGTACCAATGGTGGGCATTGGCCAACTTCGGGTTCAGCTCGAGGGCTCGCTGGAATTCTGTCTCCGCGGCCGCAAACTCAAGCGAGCTCCAGTGAGCAGCCGCTAGAGCGGCGTGGGCTTCGGCCAAAGAATTGTCGATAGTCAGGGCTTTCTCAGCGACGGCTTGTGCTTTGGGGGCGGCTTCACTTTGCGGAACGGGACTATACTCCGCCACGACATTGTAGTAATCGGCTAGCCCTACATACGCCAGCCCATAATTGGGGTCCTTCGCAATAGCTTGGTTGAAATAGTCTTTGGATTTATCTAGCGCCTCCGGCGTGCGCTTCTCCCAGTAGTAGCGGCCTTTCAGATAGAGCTGATAGGCTTCGGGATTGTTGGTACCACCGCCACCCTTGGCAAGTTGCTTCTGGGGCTCGCCCGCAAGTCGCTCACGCAGTTTGGCGGAGATGGCGCTCGCGATGTCTCCCTGTACCGCCAACAAGTCGGAGAGCTTGCGGTCGTATCGATCTCCCCAAAGGCTGTGATTGGTGCGGGCGTCGATTAGTTCCGAGCTGATGACGAACTGGTCACCGCGCTGCACGATGCGCCCAGTAACGACTGCCTCAACTTTCAAGTCTCGCGCAACTGTCTGGGGATCTGCCTCGCGTCCTTTGTAATGGAAGACAGAGGCACGCGACATCACGGCCAGGTTGGGGACCTGAGATAAGTCGTTGATCAGGCTCTCGGTGATGCCATCGCTCAGGTACTCGGTGTTGGGATCGCTGCTGGTATTGACGAAAGGCAGCACTGCGACGGAAGAGATTTCGTGCTGAGCGCTACGGCCACGCCAAAGGAAAGCGACGAGTGCAACCAGCGCCAGCCCGATCACAGCAGCTGAAGCCCACACTATCTTCCGGCTCTGCGCGCTTGGTCGCAGCTTCCTGTCTGCAACCTCAATTTTGGTGGAACTGGAATTCCGCCGCAGCCGCTTGAGGTCAGCTAGCATCTCGGCGGCTCTCTGGTATCGCAACGCGCGGTCTTTTTCCAAAGCTTTGTTGATGAGGTACTCAAGTTCTGCCGGCAACTCTGGATTGACGCGTACTGGCGAGGTCGGCGTCTTGTGCAGTAGGGAGTCGAAAATCAGCGCCGAAGTATTTCCGGAAAAGGCCATCCGTCCGGTCGCCATTTCGTAGAGAACCGCACCGAAGGAGAACAAATCGGTGCGCTGATCGAGTTCTTCGCCGCACGCCTGCTCGGGGGACATGTAGGCTACCGTGCCAACCGCTGTTCCTGGGCTGGTGAGATGTTCTTCCAGAGTCGCCAATTCCGCAGGAGCGCCGTCGGGCTGAACGCCGGTCAGCTTGGCTAATCCGAAGTCGAGAATCTTGGCCTGGCCGCGCTTGGTGATGAAGATATTCGCGGGTTTGAGGTCTCGATGCACGATGCCTTCACTGTGGGCGGCGTCGAGGGCGTCGGCGATCTGAACCGCGATTTCTAATAACTGATCAAACGGAAGGGGACCGGCCGTCAGGCGCTGTTTCAGTGTTTTTCCCGCCATGAACTCCATGGCGATGAAATGCTGGCCGTCTTCTTCCGCGATATCGTGAATGGTGCAGATGTTGGGATGGTTGAGTGCCGAGGCCGCGCGTGCTTCACGCCGAAAACGCTCCAAAGCCTGGGGATCGCTGGCTAAATCAGCGGGAAGGAATTTCAAGGCGACGTGGCGGCCGAGTTTCAGATCTTCGGCTTCGTACACTACTCCCATGCCACCGCCTCCGAGTTTCTCCAGGACGCGGTAGTGGCCGATAGTCTTGCCGATCATCCGGGATACTCCAAACCTATCTGGGCGGCATAGTAGGCGGCGCTTCCAGGCAAGTCAACCAGCACGCAGGAGATCAGTACCGTAGTGAAGAAAGCGGCAATCCAGTCTCTGACCCTAGTGTTTCAAGGTGTGCGCCAGCAGAAAGGGGACTAATTGCGGTTCCGCATAAGCCTTATCCCAAGAGTTGTGACCGACGCCGGGATACTCGGTGTATTTCACGTCAGCGTTTGCAGTTTTCAGAGCTTCCG
>MNDG01000120.1 GCA_001914815.1 Acidobacteriales bacterium 13_2_20CM_55_8 | reverse complement strand
TGCTTCTTCGACCGCATCAAGCGCGGAACCTCCAGCGCTCAGTACGTGCCAGCTACGCTCGATGGCATTTCGCACACCCTTCAAATGGGCTTCGACCATGTCGTCAGGAATGGCCCAGGCGCCGCCATGGACGACTAGAACCGGATCGCTCGGCAAGATAAGTCCTCAGAAATGACGCGATAGTTTAGCACTGTGAGAAAAAGAGGAAGGCAAAAGCAAATGAGATTGCTGCCTACGCGGCTTGACTCGTAGCGCCGCCGACAGCGTCCACCCCTTGCGTTCGCGCCCAGGTGTACTGAATCCGATGGATCACCGTAATCGTCGACAAGGCCGCAATCACCCAGAGCACCGGCGCCATCACGTTGAAAAGCGCTCCAATAATGAGAAGCACCAGCCTCTCGGGGCGCTCCATAAAACCGACTTTGCAGGAGCCGATCAGCGATTCGGCGCGCGCCCTGGTATAGCTCACCATGATCGAACTGATCATCACCAGAGCGGTCAGGACCACGTAGAAGAATCGGCCACCGCGAGCGTAATAAACCAGCAAGCCAAAGAAAAGAGCGGCATCCGAGTAGCGATCTACCACTGAATCGAAGAATCCCCCGAAACGGGTCACCTGGTTGCTGGCGCGGGCTACCCGCCCGTCCACCAGATCGAAAAATCCCGAGCCGATGATGACCAGGCCAGCGTAGCGAAACATGCGCGCCTGGTTGGCCCCGTTGGCATATCCGAACAGCAGAGCGGCCCCGGTGTTGACTACCAGTCCCAGAAATGTGAGCACGTTGGGATTGATGCGGGCTAGGGCGAGCCAGCGTACGATTGCATCCAGCAAGAAACCTGAACCTCGCCCGAAAGCGCTGGTCCACGTCATTCCGTTCCAACCTCATCGTGAATCGTCGTAAGGCTCAACACTTCCATTTCGCGCTTGCCATTGGGCGTAATGATCACAGCGGTGTCTCCTACCTTCTTATTCAAGAGCGCGCGCCCGATCGGCGACGTAGTGGAAATTTTGCCGGCGGCGACGTCGGATTCCTCGCTGGTCACCAGTTGAAACTGCACTTCTTCGTTTTTGTCATTGTCGTAAACGCGAACCGTAGATCCCAACCCGATCTTATCTTTGGGGATATTGTTCATGTTGATCAGGGACAGGTCCGCCAGACGCCGCCCTAATTGCCGCAGCCGGGCTTTGACAAACTCCTGGCGCTGCTTGGCCATGTGATATTCGGCATTTTCACTGAGATCACCCAGCGCCACGGCCTTCTTGAGCTCCTTGGGAAGCTCATGATTCAACTCGTGTTCCAGAGTGTTCATCTCGTCCTGAAGCTTTTTCTTGATTTGCTCTTGCATGTTTGAACGAATTATAAACCCAGACCGGACTTCAGTCTGGAGACTCCCGACCTTATGAACGCTCAGTTCGACGCTTGAAAACAGCTCTATCGTGCGCCGCAACCCCTCGTAGTGATTGCCTTTGCGCCTCTCTTGGGCTAAGATAGAAGTGTTCTGTTCCTCAGCTTACCTGCGCTCGTGGGTGTCCCCTCATGATCAGTAGCGATGGCAGTTTCCACATAGGCGATAAAGTCGTTTACCCCAACCACGGCGTAGGAATCATCGAGCAAATCAGCAGCCGGACCATTGGCGCGAGTGTGGAAAAGTTCTATCTGCTGAAGATTAAAGCCAGCAGCCTCAAGGTGATGGTACCTTTCCACAACGTCGCAAGTGTCGGCCTGAGGCGGGTCGTAAGAAACGGCGAAATCCAGAAAATCCTTGATTTTCTTACAGATGGCGAATGTGAGAACAACGCTGACTGGAAGTATCGATTCAAGGAAAACTCCGAGCGCATGCGCACCGGCTCGCTGCTCGAGGTTGCCGCAGTTCTCAAGGGTCTTTTACTTTTGAACACGTCCAAGCCTCTCTCGTTCCGCGAGAAAAAGATGTTGGAGCGTGCGCGCTATCTGCTGGTCAGTGAATTAGCTATGGCCAAGAATTGCGAAGAACTTCAAATCGAGGAATTACTTTCCAAAGCACTCTCCAAGAGCAAACTTCATTTCCCCGAAGCTTCAGAATTTCAAGCCTGATAACAAGCCGATCCCGGTAAGTCGCTGCACGCCAGCTCTTTTAAGACTTACGACCAAATCTGCTGCTATCGATCGCCTTGGTTGGACGATGAACCAGTCGCCTGGCCAGCGCTGGCTTGAATCAGTCTCTGAATCGATGGAGCAATCATCAGCAGCAGCTGGGCCTTCGGCTTCTTCGCCTCTTCTACTAGGCCACGCTGTTCCGTTGCCCAATCCGCGGGAGCATGCTGGCCGCTCTCCAGGTAATCCATCGCACTCAGCCCAGCGCTTCCCAATGATGAAAGGTCCCGCGAAATGGGAACGACTTCTTTCAGCAAGAAAGACTGATCCGCAAGCGGCTGAAGCTTGGCCTGATTATCACGCCAAAGAATCAATAGGGACCTGATTTGCGCCTTCGCATCTGCATCCGCCTTGCCGGAAAGAAGCTGATCCACTTGACCTGCAAACTTCCGAGCCGCCAGGCTCTCCGGGCGAGCAGCATCCACCAATCGGTTGAGGGGATCCGCACTGGTTGGCTCCGCCGCAGCGAGTTCTCCGCGGCTGTAATCCTTGACCGGTTCTACTACGTCAGCGAGCGCGCGCAAAGCCGAGATGTTGTCACTGCCGGCCATTCGGCGCAACATGGGCGCATAACCGGAGTTGTGCGTCAGGCCAAGCCAATCCAGTTTCCGGCTGACTTTTTCCATACGCTGGTACATCGAGTTCACGTCGCGGACTTCCTGAGGCGACCACAGCCGCTCCGCGATCGCGGCAGTTCTAGGCCATATGCGCGAATCAATATTTTCGGGCGAAACATATTCTCCCCACATGCACGCCTCACCACCCAGCACGCGTTGTTTCTCCTCCGGAGTGAGGTTCGCCCCCGGTCCGCCGAGAGGATCAAAGCTGTAGTGCCGTTCCGCCGACCACATGAGATCGACGTAATACCCATGAGAGAGTAGCCCGCGATAACCCTGTTTGGCAGCGGCAGCCAGCGATTCCTGACCGCGCCAGGACTGGACCACAATGTTCTTGGGCAAATCCGGGCGCAGGATCTCATCCCATCCCACCATGGTTTTGCCGTGCTTGCTGACGATCTCCTGCACACGTTTGTTGAAGTACGCCTGCAGATCCTCGTTGTTTTTGATCCCATGCGAGCGCTTGAACTCTTGGATCTTTGGATTTGCCTCCCATTGCTTTCCGTTCACTTCGTCGCCGCCGATATGGAAGTACTGGTCGGGGAAAAGGCCGGCCATCTCACCAATAAAATCGTCCAGAAACTTATAAGTGCGCTCCTGAGTTGGGTCCATTGCGGGATCGAAAACGCCCCATTTTCTTTCGATCTGATATGGCCCAGGCGCGCTCGCCAGTTCGGGATAACCCACGAACCAGGCAGTGCTATGCCCCGGCATATCAAACTCTGGCATGACGCGAATGCCGCGTTCCTGTGCATAAGCGATCAGATCCCGGATTTCGTCCTGGGTGTAGAACAGCCCATCCGAGCCCATCTCATGCAGTTTAGGAAATTTCTTACTTTCAACCCGGAAGCCTTGATTTTCGGAAAGATGCCAGTGCAGTACGTTCAGCTTCACTGCGGCCATTCCGTCTAGGTTGCGCTTAAGCACGTCCAAGGGAATGAAGTGGCGGCCTACATCAATCAACAATCCACGCCATGGAAACCTAGGCTTATCCTGGATCGACAGTGCAGGCACCGCGAAGCCGTCGGTAGTGGTAGCCACTAGTTGCAAAAATGTCTGAAGTCCATGTAAGGCGCCCAAAGTGGTCGGCGCCTCCAGCTTTGCACTAGAGCTGGTCACGTCAAGGCTGTAAGATTCATCTTCTCCGAGAGCTAGCACTTCCTTATTCGCATGTTCCGCGCGAATTACAAGGGTCGCCTTCGAGGCGTCGGTCACTCTCACATTTACAGGGAGCATCCCGGTCTGACGGCGCAAATCATTCAAAAAGCGTTCGACGGCTCGTTGCAGTCGTGGATCGCTGTTGGCGCTGATCGCGACAGAAAATGATGGATCGATCGCAAGTCGGCCAGTTCCCATCCGCAGGTTCGTTGGAATCGGCATGAGATTGACAGCGGCCTGCGGCTGGGCAGCCATTGGCATTGGCACTGAACACAGCATCAGCAAGATGAAAATCGTTCGCATGAGTTGCTCTCCCGAAATCGAACAAATTCTTTAGAGGTAAAGTGGGCAGGATAGTGGAACTGGTCGCGGCGCGCAAACCATCATGCCTGTTGTGGCTTGGAATTCGCTGTTACGGTGAGAAAAACGCCTAGGATGAGAAAGTGAGTCTATCCAGTCCCGACTAACTCGCTATACCGGGACAGATCCTGATCCCAGAGACAGGGCTCGGCTGGCAAAGTTTCGAGACCGATTTCACCTTCTCTGGAGGTGCCTGTCCTGCCTACCCATACAACCTTGAACTGCGCCTTGTCGTCGCCCGACTGAACTTCCAGGACTTCTCCGGGTTGGATCCGGCGGCGTATTCCTTGTACTACCGCCCCTGAGCTGCTGATGTTTCTTACAGTGGCCAACTGCATGAAGGGCAGCGCATGCGCGTCCACGCCCCATACCCGGACGGGCAGCATTGCGGTGATTCGCGGATTGCGGCGACGGTCCATATTGACTCAGGAAACGACTCTGGTGATCTTATTGCGACGGCAGTCGGAACGAAACTTACTGCGGTTACTCGCAAAGGAACTGAAGTTATGCCCGTAACTCATTTCAGAGCAGGTATTTAGCAGGCTTAGTCGGGATCCGGCAATGAGCAGGCCCCCGGTCCGCGGGGGTCGCCACAGGTGCCGCAACCGCTAACCGGAGTGGCCGAAGCCGAGGATGACGACCCCTTCGCAGCCACCGCGAATACCGACAGCTGTGCCGTCAATTTCTTGCCGTGGCACTTGGGACATTCCGGCTTCTCGCTACCATACACCAATGTTTCAAACTCGTGGTCGCATTTCTCACAGACGTATTCAAAGATGGGCATGACCCTGGTCCCTTCAGCGCAACGAAGTTCGCTATCCATTAGAATCAATTTGTGGTGAGTTCGCAAATCAAATCAGAGACTTTTTTGCCACGGCGAGGGCTGCGTGGCGGACACAAGCAGACCCTTGCCAGCTTTCTCCTGTCGCGCCGGATAGTTTTGCCCGCTCCTGAAGAACGTTTGATCGAAGTCGAGCCCGGGGTCAAAGTTCTCTGCCAGTGTCATTGGCAAAGTGATCGACAGACTCCTTTAACCATTGTGGTCGTGCATGGCCTCGAAGGTTCCAGCGAATCGGCCTACATGCTCGGCATGACGAAAAAAGGCTTGGCCGCCGGAATGAATGTGGTGCGCATGAATCAGCGCAATTGCGGCGGTACCGAGGGCGGCGCTCCCACTCTTTATCATTCCGGGCTTTCTCGAGATGTGGCCGCGGTTGCTCAGAACCTGATCGAGCAGGATCGCATTTCCAAGTTTGCGCTGGTGGGATTTTCCATGGGCGGTAATCTGGTGCTGAAGCTCGCCGGTGAATGGGGACGGGAAGGCCCATCGCAATTCCGCGCGGTCGCAGCCGTGTGTCCAGCCATGGATCTGGCTGCCTCCTCGGACGCGCTGCACAGCCGCAGCAATCGCCTGTACGAGTATTACTTCATTTGGAAGCTGCGTCGGCGTCTCAGGTCCAAAGCGCGGCTGTTTCCCAAGGTATTCGAGACCTCTCGTCTCCGCGGTGTAAGCACTCTCCGCGAATTTGATGACAAGATTACAGCTCACTACTGCGGCTTTACCGGCGCGGTTGATTATTACGCGCGCGCCGCAGCCGCGAACGTTGTGGATCGCATCGCCGCCCCTGCCTTCATTCTGCACGCGGCCAACGACCCTTTTATCCGCATCCTTCCTGAGACACGAAAGAAAATTCTGGCGAATCCGAATATTACTTTCCTCGAAACCGAAGACGGCGGCCATTGTTCGTTTCTCGCTCAACCTGATGGCGATGATGGCCGTTGGGCGGAATCGCAAGTCCTGGAATTCCTGCGAAAGTACTGAGCTGTTCCTCTCCTATACAATCACGTCGAATGAAACCGCGCGCGAAAATCCTCCTGATGTTGAGCGCGGTGATGACTTTTGCCCTTGTCGCCAGCGCGGAGCCGATTTCTCAACTTCATCCTACTGATTACGTCAACGACTTTGCCCACGTTCTCAATCAAGAGACCATTGCTCAACTCGATAACATCTGCCGGCAGATCGACGAGAAAGCTCATGCGCAGATCGCCGTAGTCGCCATCAATTCGCTGGACGGCTCCGATATCGAGAGTTACGCGGCCGATCTTTACAAGAAATGGGGCATCGGGAGCAAAGCCACAGACCGTGGCGTGCTCATCCTGCTTGCCGTCAAAGACCACCGCTACCGAATAGAAGTGGGCTACGGTCTGGAACCCATTTTGCCAGACGGCAAAGTAGGCGGCTTTGGGCGGGAAGCTGTTCCTCTACTTAAGCAGAATGATTATGCGGGCGCGCTCCTGCTGATGACTTCGCGTGTAGCCGACGTCATTGCGAAAGACGCCGGCGTGGAGTTAACGGGTGCGCGTCCCGAGGCTCCGGTCCAAGAGGAGCCATCCCCGCGGCCGTCTGCCTCTCGCATTCTCTGGATCATCATAATTATCCTGATTGTGCTCTTTACTCCTTTGCGGCGATTCGTCTTTTGGTGGCTCTTACTCGGCAGACGCGGGGGCGGATGGGGCAGTGGCGGAGGCTGGGGTGGTGGCGGCGGCTTCGGCGGTGGCGGTGGAGGTTTTGGTGGATTTGGCGGAGGCAGTTCTGGTGGCGGTGGCGCCAGCGGAAGCTGGTAGCAATGGCAGACGAGGACAATATGGTTCCCCAACAACAGATCGATGATTTCGTTACTCGGCTTCAGCAGGCCGCGGGCGCGAACCTGGAAAGCGTGATTCTGTACGGATCCGCCGCGACCGCGGAATTTGTTGCCGAATTTTCGGATGTGAACCTGCTTTGCATCCTTGGCGAGACTTCCTTCCCAGCACTTGCCAAGCTGGTTCCAGTGATGGAATGGTGGAACAAGAAAAAACATCCCACACCGCTGGTCATGACTCTCGAAGAGCTGAGACGCTCCGCCGATGTCTTTGCTATCGAATTGCTCGACATGCACGAGCACCATCGCGTGCTCTTCGGCAATGACGCATTGAAGGGCTTGTCGGTTCCGATGCACCTTCATCGCGCCCAGGTGGAATATGAATTGAGGGAAAAGTTAATCCTTCTGCGTCAACGCCTGCTGCTCGCGGCAGGCGACAAATTAAAACTATGGGAGTTACTGCTAAGTTCCTTGCCGGCGTTTGCTACCTTGTTCCGGCACGTGCTGATTACGCTGGGCGATCCGAAGCCTGGATCGAAGCGTGAGGCAATTCAGGCACTCTCCAATCGAATCAAGTTCGATCCTTCCGCGTTCCTGGAGTTACTCGACATTCGTGAGCACAAGATTGAACGCAAACAGCTCGACGTCGCCAACGTTTTTACCCGTTATCTGTCTGCCGTGGAGCAGGCAACCGCCGCAGTAGATACAATGTTGGATTCCTCCGGGTCAGGTAGTTCCAAGTAGTGTCGGGATGTTGCTTTCGAGGAGAAAACAATGAGCAAAGGCTTGATCGTGATCATCGTTCTGATTCTGATCGCGCTGGCGATCTTCGGACAGTACGTAAGCGTCCGCAATACGCTGGTGACGAAAAACGAAGCCGTGAAAGCGGCGTGGTCGCAAGTGGACATCGTTCTCCAACGTCGCGCCGACCTGATTCCAAACCTGGTCGAAACCGTAAAGGGAATTGCGAAGCAGGAACAAACCGTTTTTGGCGATATCGCTAAAGCCCGCTCGCAATTGCTCTCCGCCGGCACGCCGTCAGAAAAGATTGCCGCCAACCAGCAACTCGACGGCGCACTCGGCCGCTTGCTGGCGATTGTTGAGAATTACCCGCAACTGAAATCCAACGAAAACTTTCTGCGTCTGCAGGATGAATTAGCGGGAACCGAGAACCGGATCGCGGTCGAGCGGAAGCGCTACAACGATGCTTTGCAGGATTACAACACTTACATCCAGAAATTTCCGGCAAACATTTTCGCTCGCTGGGCTGGTTTCAAACCAAACGAGGCCTACTTCACCGCCACCGAAGGATCGCGGCAGGTTCCGAAAGTAGACTTCACCACGCCGAACTCGGCACCCCAAGCCGCGCCCGCCAGATAATGTGGAGGCCTATTTTGCCATCGAGCTCGGGGCAGACGATGAAGTTCTCGATCTGCCCTGGGCGTCGGCTGATTCGGCCGTGCGCTATTACGATCTGAAGCGCCAGCCCGACTTATTGATCTACGTGAAAGAGGCCCAGCGGCTGGCGGCGCTCGAGGAGTTTCTTACTGCTATCAATTCATCCGTCAGTGTTCTTGAAACCGCCAAGTGCGATGCCTGGCATACAACCGAGATGCAGCCGGAAGAAGAAATCTTCGGGGCTAACAGCAAATTTGCCTCGTACATTGATCTCTTATTCTCCGATGAACCGAGACGTTTCTCCTTTTCCGAACACGAGCAGATGGCGACCCGCCTTACCCAGCTTTTAAGGCGCGTTCCTGAAATCCCCGCAGCCGCCGAATTCCTGGTTCGCCGCTGCCATTACCATCACGAAGATGAGACTCGCGATGGTTTTTACATCACGTTCTATTTGTTTGGATACGGTGACGATGAGCCGCAAGCGCAGCAGCGCTGGGCGATTGGATTGAAGCTCGTGGAGAATGCGATTCGCCAGATTTCAGCCGCGAGCTAGTTTGAAGTTGCCTTCAGCGGTTTGCGGAACCATCCCAGCGCTCCTACACGACGGCCTTTCAGTTCAGTCCGCAGCAGCGAAAGCCCAAGCATGAAAAAGAAGATGGCCACCAATCCAAGGGATGCCGTAGGAATATCCACGGCATGCTTGGGTAGAATGGAAATCCGCCCATACACGAATTCAATGTGTACCCAGTAGACCAGCAGGGAAGTCTGTCCTAGCTGAATCAGCGGGCTGAATCCCCGCTGCCCTGGTCCCCAGCGGCACCATGCATAAGCTCCCGTCGAGATCGCCAGTAACCACCCTATGCGGATCAGAAAAAAATTCGGGCTGGTGTGCCAAAAGTCGATGGCCGCATAGAGTTGCACGGGTCGCGCATTCAGCCAGCGCCCCGGGTAAATCAGGCCGACGCCTGCCGCCCCCGCGAGTGCGAATGTTCTAGCTTCATGCTTCCGCGCCCCATCACTCAGCAGAAACAATCCAACTGCCAGTCCCACGAAAGCAAAAGCGCTCCAGGGAAAGATGGGGAACAGCCAACTTTGAGGCTCATTAAGATTGTGTACTCCGTTGATGTAGGACTCCAGCGGCCAAGGCAACCAGCGCGGACGCCAGGTCGTCCATATCAAGGGCGACAGCAAAGAAATAATCGCAGCCACACCCACCGCCATCAAGCCCAATATCAGTCGAGGCCGGCTTGTTTGCGTGAGTGATAAAACCATCCAGCACCCAAGCCCCATCAGCATCATGGAAATCCCAATTGCGTTGAGGATGTCCACCCGCAGCAGATCGCTGCCAGGTGCCCAGCCCCATGAAACTGCGAATTCTTGCAGCCGGAACAATAGACCGAGGGCCAGGATCTCCGCCCCGCGCCGGATGGTAGTGCGAGCAATCTGACCCGCCGCCAAACCCTTCAGACGTAATTTGTCGGTCACGATCGCGAACGAGATCCCGGCAAGAAATAGAAATAAAGGCGCCGGCAAAGTTCCAAGCACTTGCGACCACATAAAAAATTTGCTCTGGCGCGCAGCGCCACCCAGCCAGGAGTCATAGCAGTGCGTCTGAAACATCAGCAGACAGGCGAGACCCCGTGTCCAGTCGATATAAGCCAGACGAGATGAGGAAGGAGATGGCACGCGCTGCTCTAATGTCTCTGCCAAAAGCAACGGCGGCAGTATACGGCAGCAAGCAGTGGGTCAGCATCGCGGCAATGCTGGAAGCGGTAGAAAGGCTGTGCGATACTCAATTACGGGTAGTCGCCTGGCGATGAGAAAAAGAGGGCGCGTAGCTCAAGCGGATAGAGCATCGGATTTCTAATCCGAGGGTTGCAGGTTCGACTCCTGCCGCGCCTACCAGATCATAAAAGGATTAAAAGCGTCGCTATTGGCAATATCTTTTGACCAGACCGTTAATGATGGACAGAAAACTTGCGACGCTTTCGTCCTTGGCGATAAAACAATCCACATTCCCCATGGCGTCGGGCACTTGCCCAGAATAAAGCACAACCGGCACATGGGGCTTCATTTTTTCATGCGTTCCGCAAGAGCGACTCCAGTGGTTCCCCGCAGCATGTGTCTGAAAGAACGAGGCATACCTGCTCTCGTTGCAGAATTGCGAGGGCTTCCGTGCCGGTAGTCGCGGTCAGAACTAAATAGCCTTCCCTCTCCAGCACAGCTTCGCGGAGCCGCAGATAGGCTTTGTTGTCCTCACTTTTAAAGTCATGATACGTGACCGGCCGAGTTGGGAGGCAATTACGCCTCCTGTGCGGGCGTCCTTCTGGGCTTGTGTTCACAAGCAGGTGTGTTGATGCAGGAATCCGGCAGCATCAATCTCTCGACCGGCTTTCCGCCGATAATATGCGAGTCGATGATTTCATCCACGTCCGCCAATGTGACGCGGCCATACCACACCGCCTCCGGGTAGACCACGAGATTCGGACCGTGCTCGCACTGATCCAGACAGCCCGACTGATTGGCTCTCACCTTCGCCTTCAATCCGCGTTCCGCCAGTTTTTGCTTGAATAATTTCTGCAGCTCCGCCTTGGCATTCGGATCGCAGCAACCGCGGGGATGGCCCGACGGACGTTGATTGCCGCAAATGAAAATATGTTTCTCGAACTTCGGCATGAACACAAATGTACAGGATTGCGCAGGGACCGGTGGGTAGGGATTGCCTAATCCTTGAGCGGAACCATGAGCTGATTATCTAAACAGAACGTAGCTACTCGCTGCAGCCCGCCCTGGGCTTGGGTCACAAGTCGCACAGGACCGTAACAGTAGACGGCATGGCCATTTTCCGCCAGATACCAGCGTCCGCCAGTGTGGGCTTGTTGTTGCTTATGGGTTCGATCCACAGGGACGCGTGCGGGCGCGGCAAAATGAGAACCGGGAATAGACAACGACAACAGAAGCGTTGCTAGAACCTTCATCGGGCATTTCCGGGCCCGTGGATTTAGATGGAGAACAGCGCTCTGCGTTCGTCCGCCACGTCGGAAATATTTCTTGGCGGTCTCAGCGGAGCCGGTCTCCGGAGCTTACCTGGGTTACGATTGCTCTTGGCGTTGTCTCGCGGAGCCACCTGGGACGACGGAGCCTGCGCCTGGGAGTGAGCATTCGCCTCAGCCTGGGCCTGGGCTTGGGCGCGTTGCTTCTGAAATAAGTTGCTTTTCATACCTGTCAGTTCGGAGCTGTCTCTGAACAACTCTTTGATTAGGTAACTTTGCGAATCAATGGTCCGTCCCTGTTCCACCACCAGCATGGCCATCAGTCCATAGGAGATCAGAAACAGCACGGTGAGAAGAGGAAGCATCGACGACTGCTTCGGCTTTGGCATCACGCTCGCGTGATCCGTCGTCCAGTCCAACAAGGGGCACCCCGATCTGCGCCGCAGAGAACGGCAAGCCCTGAAATGCAGCTTGGACGCCAATGCCAGGCATAATTTCAACGTATTAGAAACAGGAAACTTAGTTCGGGTTGGCCAACAGGTGGTGGTAAAAGTCAGCGCAACTTGCTGCACATTATGAGTAACCGGTCTGCGTTACCAGTCCTTGGTCGTTCGTCATTGGGCCAGGGGGGAGGCGGTTTGGGTTTTTGCCAAGGGCCAATGATCAAGGACCAAGGGCGGGTTTTGGAGAGTGCAACCCTGTTCTACTTGCCACCGCCAAGCAATAGCTTGGCGATCGTCGCCAGCTGCATGTTGGATGTGCCTTCGTAGATCTTTCCAATCTTCGAATCCCGCCAGTACTTCTCGACCGGATAATCTTTGGTAAACCCATACCCACCATAGATTTCAATCGCCAGCGACGTCACCCGCTCCGCTACCTGGGAGCAAAACAACTTGGTCATGGCGGCTTCTTTGACGAACGGAATGCCTGCATCCTTCATGCGGGCGGCGTTGTACACCATCAAACCCGCGGCCTCGATTTCGGTCGCCATTTGCGCGATTTGGAACTGTACGCACTGGAAATCGGAAATCGTCTTTCCAAACTGCTTGCGTTCCTGGGCATACTTGCAGGCATACTCCCATGCGCCCCGGGCGACCCCCGCCATCTGTGCCCCGATTCCTATGCGGCCTTCGTTCAATGTTTCGATTGCGATCTTGTAGCCCTTGCCTGTTTCGCCAAGGACGTTGTTTTTGGGTACACGACAATCTTCAAGCACAAGCTCGCAGGTGGACGATGCACGAATCCCCAGCTTGTCTTCCTTCTTGCCCACCGTGAAACCGGGGAAGTCCTTCTCGACCAGGAACGCCGTGATTCCCTTGTATCCAGCCGCGGGATCGACCGTGGCGAAAAGTACAAAAAGTCCCGCTTCTTTAGCATTGGTGATCCACAACTTGCGGCCATTGAGGACAAGGCGAACGCATCCGACCCCGACCCGGCTTCGCTGAGTGCGTAGGCCCCGCACATATCCGCGGCCATGCGAGGCAGATAACGCTTCTTTTGCTCCTCTGTGGCCCAGCGCAGCAAGGCGTTGTTAACCAGCGTATTCTGCACGTCGACAATGACGCCGGCAGAGGCGTCCACGCGTGAAAGTTCCTCCACTGCCAGAATCGCTTCAAAGAACTTGCCGCCTCCACCGCCATAGTGTTCGGGAATCTCGATTCCCATCAGACCCAGTTGGAAGAACTCGTGAATCAGGTTTCTGTCGAACACGCCCTTTTCGTCCATCTCCCGGACCAATGGGCGGACTTTTTCCTCAGCGAACTGGCGAATGTTGTCGCGGAACAGAATCTCGTCTTCCGCGAGAGTAGTCAGAGGGAGAGGCGATGGCAGTTGCAATGTGGTCTCAGGCATATCAGAACTTTCGGCCAAGCGAAAATTCTAGCACCAGCAGCAGCCCCAATGGCGGGGAAACGCGGCCAATGCCTTGGAAGGCAAGACTTCGGTCAAGATTATTGACTTTACGAAAGCGGTCCCGGGGATAAGAGTTGACCCTAAGCCGCAGATCAGTATTCCACCTTTCCAAGCTGAGCGGCTTCCGTGGACAGAAATCATGACCCTCTGCGTGGCTGCCGAATGCGTGCATGACGGCGAAGCACGGTTTGTGTTCGCTAAGGATTTTGCAGTACAAACCGAAACGTGCCGAGATTGAAGCGAAATGGACGAGCATAGCTAAGGCCGACTATCCCGCGTTAATAGCTGGCTCTCCACCAAAGTCGCCGTCTGGTCAAGTGAAAATGCAATGGATCACCCCTGACTATGACAAGTACATGGATCGGATGTTTGCAAAATTCGGGCCAAAGAAAACAAGCGGAGTAAAATTTCTCCCTCGCGCCGTGAAACTCAATAATTCAAGTTTTCTTTCGACGCAAAGAGCGCCATTCTCGATGCGAAGTTCGCACTCTGTGGGATCGGCGGTGTTGTAAGCAGGTACTGCCAGAAAATCCAACCGACGCGCCTGATGTGCATGCAACTATCCCCGCCGAGGAACGCGGGACGCGCAGTCTCGACAATCCTGACGACAGTGCACGTTGGTTGGCGTTAGCCGACGCCGCTTTGCGCCGGGGGGCCAGCGACGAAGATGTAACCGAGACCGAAGCTCTAGCCCGAAAGGAACAAGGCGCCATCAAGCGCCGTATTCGTCGCACTGCTGAGAAAGTAAAAAGGCAGAGCAAATCCAAACAGTAAGCCCCCAGGGGGAACGCTGTCATGGCTGGAACTTCAACGCCAGTGGAGACCTCGCATGACTTAAGCAAGCGGCTTCTGTTTGTGGATGACGAGGAAGGTATTCGGAACACTCTCCCTACTATCTTAGAGCGGCGTGGCTTTGATGTACGAGTTGCGGCCAGCGTCCCTGAAGCACTTTCTGAAATAAGAAGTCACAAGTTCGATGTCCTGCTCTCCGATCTCAACATTGGTGAGGATGGCGATGGATTCACTGTCATACGGGCGATGCGAAAGGCGCATCCCAAATGTGTTGCCATTCTGTTAACCGGGTATCCCGCCTTTGAGACCGCGGTGCAGGCCATCGAGGACGAAGTGGACGGTTATGTGGTGAAGCCTGCTGACATCAATTCTCTGGTTAGCACCATCGAACGCAAGCTCCGCACTCGGCAAGCGCGCAGCTAGCCAGTTTCAATAATCAACCGCGGTACTTGAAAAAGCGAATCGCCAAAATGATGACCACCGCCACTACCGCAATCTCAATCCAATTTGCTGTTGTCATGGCCCAAAGAATACGCCTTTGGTGAGACTAACGCGGTGTGGATCGCCCTATGCGCGATCAGCTACGCAGCCTGGCTGGCGCGTCCGATCCACCACAGGATCTTAGCCACAATCCGCCAATCGCTGGATGAAATCGCGACAGAGTCGTGCTCGCGATTTTCAGGAACCAGAACTTCCGTACCGTCAAAGCGCTGCAGTCTCGACACAATCAGCCCCTGTTCCTTGTGGGCTGCCACCACGATTTGTCCGTACAGCTTGCGGCGG
>MNDG01000148.1 GCA_001914815.1 Acidobacteriales bacterium 13_2_20CM_55_8 | reverse complement strand
AAGGAATACATCTTCGGAGAGCGCAACGGGATTTACATCATTGACCTGCAGAAGACGCTGAAGATGTTTAAAGAGGCGTCGAAATTCATCCAAGAACTGGCAGCGGAAGGCAAGATTGTGTTGTTCGTGGGCACCAAGCGACAGGCCCAGGACGCAATCGCCGAAGAAGCACAGCGCTGTGGTGGTTTTTACGTGAACCAGCGCTGGTTGGGCGGATTGCTCACCAATTGGGTGACAGTTCAGAAGTCGGTGAAGCGGCTAAAGGAACTCGACGAGATGGCCACGGATGGCCGTTACGAGTTGCTGCCTAAGAAAGAAGTAATCAAACTGGAGCGCGAGCGCAAGCATCTGCAGGCCAACTTGGCCGGCATCAAGGATATGAATCGCTTGCCCGACACGGTTTTTGTGATCGATTCCAACAAAGAGCAGATCGCGGTGCGCGAGGCGCGCAAGCTTGGAATTCCGGTGGTCGCCGTGGTGGACACGAATTGCGATCCCAGCGAAGTGGACTATGTGATTCCAGGAAACGATGATGCTTTACGTGCGATCCGGCTGTTTGCATCGAAGATTGCGGATTCGGTCGTGGAAGGCGCCCAGGCTATGAACGACAAGCAGACGGCGGAATTGGCTGCGGGCGTGGCTCGGCAGGCGGAACTGGCCGCGAGCGAGGCCCCAGCTGAGGGATCGCCGGACATCGCAGGTGGAGATTCTTCAACAGAAGACATCAGCATGGAAGATGTGCTCGGCGCTGGAACGCGCAGGAAGGCTGCCGCGGCCAAAGAAGAAGCGGGTGAGGACGTCCCGCAGGTTGAAACCCAGGCATACTAAGTTCAAATCAACTCGAATCGGGCTTGAGGCCCTTGAAGGGAAGAAAGACCCGCGCGGGTCGTCTGGCGCGGGTCAAAGTTTGTAAGGAAGGTTTTTGAGAGGAAGACTTTTAGCAATGGGCACATCTACAGTGAATATTTCCGCAAATCAAGTGAAAGAACTCCGGGAAAAGACCGGAGCGCCAATGATGGACTGCAAACAGGCGCTGACTGAAGCCAAAGGTGATCTGGAACAGGCAGTGATCCTGCTCCGCAAGCGTGGCGTATCGGTCGCGGCCAAGAAGGCAACCCGTGTGACCAGCGAAGGATCGGTCGCCAGCTACATTCATGCTGGAGGCAAAATCGGAGTGCTGCTCGAAGTGAACTGCGAGAGCGACTTTGTCGCGCGCACCGACGATTTCAAGGAAATGGTGCACGATATCGCCATGCACATTGCAGCCAGCGATCCGAAGTTTATCCGTAAAGAAGACGTCACTCCTGAGGCCTACGAGCGGGAAAAAGACATTTATCGCGCTCAGGCTGCCGCCACTGGCAAGCCTCCGCAGGTGGTAGAAAAGATCGTGGAAGGCAAGATGAGCAAGTTCTATGAAGAGGTCTGCCTCTACGACCAGCCCTTCATCAAGGATCAGACCATCAGCATCGGACAGCTCATTGCAACCAAGATTGGCAAGCTGGGCGAGAACATTGCGGTGCGCCGGTTCGCCCGCTTCAAGGTGGGTGATGCAGGCGCTACGGTTGCCTTCAGCAGTAACAAAGGCGATGAGCCGGGAGAATCCGCGCCAGTCGGCAAGTGAGATTTAGAACTCGGAGATCTGATGTCCGCACCCGTATTCAAGCGCATCCTGCTCAAGCTCTCCGGTGAGGCCCTGGCAGCTAACCAGGGTTTCGGTGTGGATCCGCTGCGGATTCACGAAATCGCCGCAGAGCTGGCCGATGTCCATTCGCTGGGAGTGCAGATCGCGATTGTGGTTGGTGGCGGGAACTTCTTTCGCGGGGTTACTGAGCAGGCCCGGGAGATGGATCGTGTTTCGGCGGATCACATGGGCATGTTGGCCACGGTCATCAATTCCCTGGCCGAGCCGTTCATCCGACGCCGAGCAATCAGGCACCTGGAGAAGGACCGGATAGTGATCTTCGCCGGCGGCACGGGGAATCCGTACTTCTCGACCGACACCGCCGCATCGCTGCGGGCTATGGAGATCAAAGCTGACGCGATCCTGAAAGCCACGAAGGTGGACGGCATTTACGACGCTGATCCCATGCTGGTAAAAGACGCCAAGAAATTTGCAGTGATCAGCTACATGGAAGTGCTGAAGCAAGGCCTGAAAGTAATGGACTCCACCGCCATCTCGCTGTGTAAAGACAATAATCTGCCGATTATTATTTTCAATCTCAACCAGCGCGGAAACATTCGCAAGGTGGTCATCGGAGAGAAGATCGGGTCGCTGGTGAGTGCTTGAACTCCCGCGCCGAGTTTATAATTCAAAGCTTTGATTCCTTCATTTTGCGGAGCTGAATATGGCTCAAGCCACAATGGCCGCGATACCTGGGCTTCGAGAAACTTATTCCCAACTCAAGGCGCGCATGGACAAGGCGGTAGAGGATTTCCGCAAGGCCATGGCCGCCACCCGGACCGGACGCGCATCGGTGCATATGCTGGATTCTGTCACCCTGGACTATTACGGCTCGCAGATGCCTCTGAATCAGATCGCCCAGGTGCATGCGCCCGAGGCACAGCTGATCACAGTCCAACCTTTTGATCCCACTTCGCTGGGCGCCATTGAAAAAGCTATCCGCACCGGCGATCTGGGATTAAATCCCATGAACGATGGCAAGATCATCCGCGTCCCAGTGCCGGCCCTCACCGAAGAGCGCCGCAAGGACATGGTGAAACACCTGCATAAGGTGCTGGAAGAGCACCGTACAGCAGTCCGTAACATTCGCCGCGACGGCAATGACGCCATCAAGAAGGCGATGAAGGACAAAAAGATTACCGAAGACGAAGAGAAGCGCGGTTTGGATGAAATCCAGAGACTCACCGATGACGAGATCAAGAAGATGGAAGAATTGAGTAAGGGAAAAGAGAAAGAAGTGATGGAAATAAAGTAGGCAGCCAGCAGTCCTGAGGACGCCGCGTGTTAGAACGCGGCTTTTATTTTTTGGTTGACCTTATAATTGCAGGGACCATGAAGAATGTTGTCTATGCAGCCTGTCCGCACGATTGCCCTGATGCTTGTGGTGTGCTGATTACCGTCGAGAACGGGCGTGCGACCAGAATTCAAGGCGATCCTTCCCATCCGGTAACGCGCGGCTTTCTCTGCGCCAAAGTAGCCAAGTATCTCGACCGAGTGTATTCGCCCCAGCGAGTGCTGTATCCAATGCGGCGGGTTGCGCCAAAGGGAGCAACTGCCCAGGGGCAGCACACCAACGGTCCGCAGACAACCGACTTCGAACGCATTACATGGGATCAGGCTCTCAAGGAGATCACTGACCGTTTCAAGGGCATCGCCGCCGAGTTCGGCAGCGAGGCAATTCTGCCGTATTCCTATGGTGGCACTTTGGGAGTGCTGAACGCTGCCTCTATGGACCGTCGCTTCTTTCACCGGTTAGGAGCTTCGCAACTGGCGCGAAACATCTGTTCGGCGGCGGGTGAAGCGGGACTCAAATCGGTGATCGGAGCAAAGCTGGGCACTGAGCCTGAACAATTTCGCCATTCGCGCTACACCATTGCCTGGGCTTCGAATATTCATGGCAATAATGTGCATCTGTGGCCCTTCATTCAGGAAGCCCGCCGGGCCGGTGCGAAGCTGGTAGTGATCGACCCTTACCGTACCCGGACAGCAGCTTGCGCGGATTGGTATCTACCCATCAATCCCGGAACAGATGCAGCGCTCGCGTTGGGGATGATGCACGTCATCATCAATGAGAAGCTTCACGATGCCGGCTACGTTGAACAATACACGCTAGGCTTCGAAGAGCTCCGGCAAAAGGTGCAGGAGTATCCGCCAGAGCGCGTGGCGAAATTCACGGGGATCTCGGTATCCGACATCGTTAAACTGGCTCGCGAATACGCTACCGAACGGCCAGCGGTCATCCGGCTGAATTATGGAGTGCAGCGCTCTGAAGGTGGCGGCATGGCAACTAGGGCCATCGCCATGCTTCCGTGCATCACAGGTTCGTGGAAAGAAGTGGGTGGAGGCTTGCAGCTCTCCACCAGCGGCGCCTATGGCCTCAATCGCGAGGCGCTGGAACGTCCGGACCTGATGGTTCAATCGCTGGGGCGGCCGGCACGCACTGTGAACATGGTGGAATTGGGTAAGGCGCTGAATATGCTCCAGAATCCCCCTATCCAGGCGTTATTCGTTTACAACTCCAATCCGGCTGCGGTTTGTCCTAACCACAACGAGGTGGTCCGCGGACTGCGTCGCCCGGATCTTTTCACGGTTGTCCACGAGCAATTTTTCACCGATACAACCGATTATGCGGACATTGTTCTGCCGGCAACTACATTCTTTGAGCATAAAGAGTTGCAGACAGCGTACGGTCATTACTATCTGCAGGTCTCCCATCAGGCAATCGAGCCACCGGGTGAGTGTCGTTCCAACGTGGAGCTCTTCCGCGCGTTGGCTGAGCACATGGGATTTGAAGATGAGTGCTTCGAGGAATCGGTGGACCAGATGATGGATGCCGCTCTGACGTCAGAGAATCCATGGCTAAAGAACATCAACCGGGAGCAACTGGAGCGAGAAGGACATGTGAGACTTTGTTTTGAAGAAGCGAAGGCGGATTCCGATTCTGCATTGTCCAGCTTCTTTCTACCATTTGCGAAAGGCAACTTTCCTACGCCGAGCGGGAAGGCGGAGCTTTACAGCGAATCGCTCAAAGCTCAGGACCTGGATCCCGTCGTGGGGTACACGCCTCCCAGCGAATCGCGAAACGGCGCGAAATCCGGATCATTCCCGCTGGAGCTGCTGGCGCGCAAAGCAGACAATTTCCTCAATTCCACTTTCTCGAACTTGCCTGTAACACAACAAATGGAGGAAGTCGGCCTGCTGGAAATGAATGGCAGGGATGCGCGAGCGCGAGGAATTGCAGACGGAGACCGGGTGCGAGTGTTCAATCGGCGGGGAGATATTCTGCTCACGGCTCGAGTAGACGGTGCGGTGCAGCCCGGCGTGGTCTCCGCCAAACTTTTTTGGGCCAAACTCAGTGCAGACGGAAAGAACATTAACGTTCTTACTTCCGAAAAACTTACCGACCTAGGCAACTCCGCCACGTTTTATTCCGTCTTGGTTGAAGTAGAGCTTGCAAAACAGACTTCCTGAGGGCAACTAAGAGGTCAGTTTTGGACGGTCTCTGCGGCACTACCGTATAATTGCGCTTTTCCATCATCCCAGAATTTGAGGTAGTCGCGATTCTTCGTTTTCATCAGGATAGCCCTGTCGCAACGAAGAGCGGGCGTGGCCCCGTGTGGCCTAACCCGACTTCTGGGTCGACCCCATCCCATTTAATTACAAAGTTTTACAGAGTTGGCAGAAGATTTCTGGTGGGCTGGCTGGTCTGCCTTCTGGGGTTTTGTTCGCTGGGCAGGGGGCAGCAAGACATAATCACGCAAATTGACGTTCATGGCAATCGCCGTATTCCGGCCGAGACAGTTCGCGCCCGGGTCTTCACTCGTCCTGGCGACGTGTACGACCCGGCGGCGATGGAGCGGGACTTCAATTCTCTTTGGAATACCGGATATTTCGAAGACATCAGGTTTGAACGGGAGCAGACCCCCAAGGGTTGGCGCATCCACATTTATGTAAAGGAACGTCCTACCATTCGCGAGATCAGCTACACCGGCCTCAGTTCAGTTTCTACGAGCGATGTGCTGGATCGTTTCAAGGAAAGGAAGGTGGGTCTGACTCCAGAGAGCCAGTACGATCCAACCAAAGTAAAGAAGGCCGAGGTCACTCTAAAAGAATTGCTTTCCGAGCATGGACGGCAGTTTGCGACGGTCCGCACGGAGGTTCGACCCATTCCCCCGGCCGCGGTGAGCTTGACCTTTGTAGTCAAAGAGGGGCCAAAGGTGAAAGTGGGGAAAATCCGTTTCGAAGGCAATAAGCACGTCAAGAGCCGCACCTTGCGCGCAGCGATGAAGAACTTGCGACCGATCGGAATTCCGCATTCAATTTTCCTGGAAAGTCTGTTCGCGAAGACATATGACGCCACCAAGCTCGAGGAGGACACCGAGCGAGTTCGTGCCGAGTTTCAAAATCGCGGTTATTTCAAGGTGGTGGTACAGGAACCCAAGACCGTGATCCGCGATTCCGGGCATAAAGGCTTCCATATTCCTCTGGTCATGAAGGGTGCCGGCAAGGCAGTGGACATAACCATCCCAATCGAGGAAGGCGAACGTTATCGCCTGGGCGGGATCACCTTCAAGAACAACAAGGCAGTGCCCAATGTGAAGGCGTTGCGCGGGCTATTCCCTCTCAAGGACGGCGAAATTTTGAATCGAGAGAAAATCGGCAAAGGCCTGGAAAACTTGCGCAAGGCCTATGGTCAACTCGGATACATCAACTTCACTTCCATCCCGAACACTACCTTTGACGAGGATAAAAAGCTGGTTTTCCTCGACATCGACGTGGACGAAGGCAAGCAGTTCAACGTTCGGCGAATTGAATTCGCAGGTAATACGACTACGCGGGACAAGGTGATTCGGCGCGAGATTGCCTTGGAGGAAGGCCAGGTTTATGACCAACATCTCTGGGAAGTCAGCTTGCTTCGCTTGAACCAGTTAGGTTATTTCGAGCAGTTAAAACCTGAAGATCCCAACGTCACTGAACGCCATCTGAACGAAAAAGATGCAACGGTTGACCTGACCCTCAAGCTGAAGGAGAAGGGCAAAAATCAGATCGGATTGACGGGTGGCGTGAGCGGTTTGTCAGGATCTTTCATCGGACTAAGCTACAGCACTAATAACTTTCTGGGACTTGGCGAGACCCTCACCGTGCAGGCGAACATCGGCAACCGCCAGCGGGACCTCATGTTCGGCTTCACCGAACCCTACTTGCGCGATCGCCCTCTGCAGCTGGGTTTTACGGTTTACACGCGAAAATATAATTTCGACCAAGCCCAGCAGGCGGAGATTTTCAGTGGACAAAGACTGAATTTGCCTTCGCCGCTGCTGCAGAATCTGCAGAATTACACCCAGGCAAGCACAGGGTTTTCTCTTTCCCTAAGCTACCCGCTGCATCGCTCGTTCAAGCGGGTCGGTCTCACCTACGCGTTCGACCGTTCGTCCGTAATCGCGGTCAGCGAAGCTTCCAAGACTTTGTTTACGAACCTGGCCTTTCGGGGGATCTCCGGTCCAAATTCTCTCTCCGGCATCATCACCAGCAAGCTTCTTCCCAGCTTCTCATTTAATACAGTGGACAGCCCGTATTTCCCAAAGACCGGAACCAGTTTGTATATGGGAGGTGAAATCGCCGGACTGGGAGGGACGGTGCGGTCGGTGCGTCCGATCATACAGTACAAGCACTTCATCCCACTGCAGAACCGCCGAAACACCATCGGGTTTAATCTTCAGGCCTCTTTTCTCACCGGCTATGGCGGGCTGGTGGCGCCTCCGTTCGAGCGTTTCTATATGGGGGGCGATAATGACTTGCGCGGCTTCGACATCCGCTCCATCTCACCGGTGGCATTCCTGCCGGACAAGGGCGTGATCGCTTTGCGCAATCCCGATGGCTCCATAGTTCCCAAGGATCCAAGTAATCCTCTACGCGGAGCCTATACGATTCCGCTGCCGCTGCAACGGATCGTTTTTCCCGGTGGTGATATGAGTGTGGTCACCAACCTGGAATACCGAATCACGATCGCGGGTCCGGTCGCGCTCGCTCCGTTTGTAGATCTGGGCATCAATCCCATACTCAGGAATTCACAATTGCGCATCAACCCGGGTCAACTCCGCGACATCAACAACACGGCGTTTGGATGTCCCGCCCTGGATGTTGCCTTGAACTGTCTGGGTGGGCAGTTCGCAACTTTTTCCGAGTTCCTGAAGCCAGTCAGTACCACAAACTGGATTCCACGGATGTCTACGGGATTGGAATTTCAAGTCTTCATGCCAGTGATCAATGCTCCATTCCGGCTTTATTGGGCATACAATCCGCTGCGGCTGGATACCATCACCTCGGCCGCTGTACCTATTACCCGAGACATGTTCCCGCCTGGGGCAGCGGGTGACTTTACTTTCCAGAATGCTGCCACGGTATTTTCTCCCAAGTTCCTGTTACGAGAACCGCGCAAGACGTTTCGGTTCTCGGTGGCCACCACGTTCTAGAAGGTGGACCTTGGTAGTGGTGCAGTTTGGTGAAAAGCAAACTGCACCACTACCTGGACCTCATGCAGTTTGACGCTGGGGCAGCACTGTTCCTATAATGGTAATCACTTACCCCCGTGCAATTCGCATGATAGGGTTATCACGCCTTTAATTTTCTGGCGAAGGAAGCTGGCATGTCCGGCGACCTCTCCAAGGAGTCTAGCAACCTCATGACAAGCAGGTTTATGAAATCTCTTATGGTTACCGTCTTCGCCTTCTCCTTGACGGCTTTGGCTCAGACAGGTAGCGCCTCGGCGGCATTGCCCGCTGCTCCTAGCGCTGCGGTGCCCAGCACCACAACTCCTTCGGTTACTGGCGCTGGAGGAACCAAGATGGGGACAATCAACGTTGAGCAGGCGATCTTCGCCAGCAACGAAGGTCAGCGCGACTTCGATGCCTTAAGCAAGAAGCTGGAGCCCAAGCAGAACGAGCTGAAGGGCCTGAACGACGAAGTCGACAATTTGAAGAAGCAGCTGAATACTCAGGGTGAGAAGCTGAACGACCAGGCTCGTGCCACCCTAGTCAAACAAATTGAGCAGAAGCAGAAGTCTCTCGAACGCGCCGTTCAGGACGCGCGTGATGACGCGCAGAATCAACAGAACGAGATCGCGCAACGCATTTTGCAGAAGATGGCGCCATTGCTCGTGAAGTACGCAGCGGATAACGGCTATGGAGTGATCATTGATACCTCGAATCCATGGCCCAATGGGCCAGTTCTGTGGGCCGGGCCGTCGGTGGACATCACCAAGCCGGTAGTGGAAGCCTACAATACGCAGTCCGGTGTGCCTGCCCCGGCCAGACCGGTCGCAGCACCAAAGCCAACCGGCGCGGCGACCAAACCTGTCGTCCCGCCCGGAACCAAGCCTGCAGTTCCCCCGGCAACCAAGCCCCAAGGTTCGCAGCCTCCGAAATAATCACGACACTTGTACCGTCCCGCAGGCCGCGTTTTAACGCGGCCTTTTTCTTTCCGTAATTGGAGACAAAACGGACTCACGCGGTGTCCTTAGAGATAGCTCTTCCAGCTCAGGAGGACACGATGTTTGCTGATTCCTTGTGTGAGTCTCGATGGGGAGATCATTCGCATCGCGGCTGGATAACCCTGGCATCTTTCGCTGTGCAGACGCTCGCTGCCGCCACCATGCTGGTTTTGCCGCTTCTCTACACCGAAGGGATTCCGCGAATGCACTCAGTGGTGGAACCAATCTTGTCGCCACCAAGGGGAGCTGCGTCGTCTGAAATTCGGCGGCTAACGAACCATCCCGGCAACCCTGTCATGCCCGCGCTGATCGTGCCCCGGCGGACTTCGTCCGAGACAAGGTTGATTCGGCCAGAGGATTCCGAGCCGCAGCTTGATGTCAGCCAACTCGGGATTCCAGGCGGCACCAGCGATCGCTGGAACGAGAACGCCATCATCAATTCGATTGCGAATTCAACTTCCAATTTTGCCGTGTCACCAACTCCGACTCGCCAAGCACCACGGGTTTCCCGAATGATGGAAGGCAACCTCATTCAACGTGTGCAGCCGCTCTATCCGCCGCTCGCAAGACAGGCACGAATTCAGGGACAGGTCATACTACGCGCGGTCATACGCCGAGACGGCATGATTGAAAAT
>MNDG01000037.1 GCA_001914815.1 Acidobacteriales bacterium 13_2_20CM_55_8 | reverse complement strand
TCGGTTGAACCTAAACGTTGTCATTGCAGGAAGGGGAGCCTGTTCTTGGCGCGTCAGACGTGACCTGGCTGCTCCTTCTACCGCAAGAGCCCCACGTCCGAGCGGCAACAATTCCAGTCTACCACTGGTAAGTGCCGGCCATCATCGCTTTGTGACCCCAGCTGAAATCGCGAGCTTGATAAAAATCTGTGCGATGCTGGCACTGGCTATTTCGAACGGCGAGCTAATGGACGCGACCAGGCCCTCAACCCTGAGCAGTATTTTTCACCAGCGTTGTCCCCGCTGTCGGTTGGGAACGATCTTTCGTGGCTCGATCTTTCGCGGCTTTCCCAAAATGCAGGAGCGCTGTCCGGTTTGTGATCTGAAGTTCGCACGGGAAGCGGGCTACTTCGTGGGCGCCATGTACATCAGTTATGGCATCGCGCTGCTGGTCATCGCATTCATCGCTGGCCTGTTATGGGCGGCGACCGGATGGTGGATCACCAAAGATGTGATCTGGGCGGTCATATTGTTCTTACCGCTCGCGCCCACCATCACACTTTTTGCCCGCATTCTCTGGATCTATCTGGATCAGACGCTGGATCCGGAGATGCAATAATTTTACGACCAATCCGGTGCAGCGCTCCACAGTTCGATCTCCAGTTACTTATGTGCAAAAGTACCGTGACTTTGAGCTTGCGCTCTCTGCCGCAAGGGCGGTACCATCATGTTGTTCCCACGGCCACGCTCCCTAGCTGGCCCTCCGCGCCCACTAAGCTCCAGGCGCCAAGACGGACAAGAGATCATTTCACGAGTGAGTTCCAGCCGGATTGGGTTTCCCCGCACGCGTCGCGCTGATGCGCGAAGCGAGGCACCACTCAGAGAGTGCTAAAGAACGACAGCGAAATTACCTTTCGGACAGATCGAACATAGATTGCAAAAGAAGAGAGACACACGATGGTAGGACCCGGACATCCCTCCGGAGGCGGAGGAGGGAGAAATAGACGGCGGCGCGGACGACGTCCGCCCAACCGTGGTGGGCCAGCGGGCCGTGACCGCCAGCAGCATGGCGGGATTTACACCGCGCCCATGGATCATAGCTACCGCTCAAATTTGGGCGGCAACAATGGACCCCGGCCTGGACGTGGCGGACGTCCCGGTTTCGCTCCCTCTTATTCGCCTGCGGAACCCGAGCCGCTGCCTCATCGCGAGGACGCAACCCCGCGCATCTTTGCCTTCGTGGATGACCTCTTTTTCGCGGCCAAGATTCAGGAGACGGCGCGCAAGCTGAACGTGAAAGTTGAATTCTGCAAAGCCGAAAAAGATCTGCTCGATCACATGAAACAGAATGGCGAAGAGAAGCCGTCGCTGATCATCTTCGACATGAACAACGCCAACGCTAAACCTCTGACCCTGATCCCTAAGCTGAAGACCAAGCTGAAAAAGGGAACGTCCATCATTGGCTTTCTTTCCCACGTCCAGGGAGACCTGAAGCAGAAAGCGCACGAAGTGGGATGCGACATGGTCCTGCCTCGCTCCGCCTTTTCGCAAAACCTGCCCCAACTCCTGCGCCGCCACGGCGCGCCCGAGGAAACCGCGGGCTAGTAGCTATCTCATCAACGGTCGGGCTGTGTTGGGAAAACGCTTTTGTCTCTTCGGCGATCTATCATTAGAACTGTTTTCGCGGAGTAAGATTTGCGCATCTGTCCATGATTCCTCTCGCATTGATTTTCGCGCTGCTCGCCGCTGTTCCCCATCAGAGCAGTTCCACTGAATTCCAGACCAGCGTGCAACAGCGTGCTCACGCCGAATACGAACGACACAAGCAAGCTGCCATTCGAATAAATGATCTTGCCGAGCGAATTCACTCGGAAGCCGAGGCGAGTGCATTCGTGTCTGAAATCGCAGCCGTCTTTGCCAAGGAATTGCCTGCCGCCTGGGCCAGCATCGGCATCCGTCAGCGAGTTGCTCACGCTGAGTACAAGGCGATTAGCAACCCAACAAAACTTATCTCCGAGCAGCGCATAGTCGATGTCTGGAACCAGTATGTGAAGGAGATCGCAGCTCCGGAGGAAGCAATTATTTCAACCGCCGAAATTCATAACATGCGCGATGCGGAGTTTACTGTTGCCCGGCTGATGTGGGCGCGCGGAAATCAAACCGTCTGGACGATGCCAAACGTATACGCGCTCCAGCCTGACGGCAAAGTTGCTGACGCTTGCCGAGCTGTTGAAACCGTACGTGTGATGTATGACCTAAACGACTTCCGGAACTTACGCGGGGCGCGTGACCGCGTAAGAAGGGGGATTGTGCCGTCCGAACAAGCTGAGAAGCGCATGGAAGGCCCAAACCCGCATCCGCAGCCCACTGCGTGGCTTGGAGCGCACGTAGACACAAACCCTATTCGCTCAGCTGAACAACGTTATCTGCGAGAGCACGGTTCAGAGGAGTATGGCCAGCTGCTGACGCGATTGTTGGGCGAACTATTTCCCCTCCAGTAGGCCATGCATCATGTGCAGCCATCACTCAAGCAGCAAAACCGCGCTTCTCGCGACCAGCCTATTATCGATCATCATGCCGTGCTTGACTCGTCCCAGTAACGAACATATTATGCGCAGTCACAGCGGCATCCTGTCGCCCATGAGCGCCTTCCGGTGCTCCGGGGCCTATCCGAAACGCTGACGATAAAGAAACCGAACCTCACACGTCCCTGTTGGCGGGGAGGGCTATGAAGGTGAAGACGGCTTGGGTATTTTGCCGAGTTCGCTGACTGCGCCAAAATCATTTTGACATTCATCCTAATTCTTGGGTTCCGCTCCTCTGATGTCCTGGGACAATCGCACCAAGCGTCAACGCCTGGCACTATTCCCGAGATTGACACTGGTGAGATCAGGACGTTCCCCGGTACGGATATCGACCGAATTCGTGTTCGCGACTCCCTAAACAGAGATCCAAGCTCATCGAAGGCGACGGTAAACGAAGAGACCTGCCTCCTCCCTCCATTGAACCTGATCAACAATCCCACAATTCCAGCTGAGCAATTGCAATTGGCAGCGGAAGCTCGGAAGGATTATCACGAGGCTTGCGCCGCCTTAAAAGGGAAGAAAAGCGCGGATGCGGAAAAGCACCTGCGCAAAGCGGTTAAGCATCATCCAAAATATTCTGCGGCCTGGGTGACCCTGGGCCAAGTGCTCGCCGCGCAGCAGCGAAACGATGAAGCCCGGAGTGTCTGTTTGCGAAGTTCAATCGTGGACCCCACCTATGTGCCAGCATACCTTTGTCTAGCCGACATCGCTGCGCATGCGGGCGCCTGGGATGAAGTGTTGACATTGAGCAGCCGCGCACTCGAGCTTGACCCAGCCAATAACGCCCTAACCTATGAGTACCATGCCGCTGCCAACTTAAAGATCCACAACGTGGCCGCAGCAGAAAAAAGCGCCTTGCGAGCCGTAGAAATTGATAAGGGCAATCGCGAGCCTCGCGTGCACTTCGTCTTGGCCCAGGTTTATGAAATGAAAGGTGACTCGGAAAACGAAGCTATACAACTCCGAAAGTACTTAGAGTATGCAACAAGCCCTGACGATGTGGCTATCGTGCAGCAATTATTATCGAATCTGGAAGAGCACCATCGCAAAGGCGACGCCACGGACTATCGATCAGGCGCCAGCCCAGCAGGCGTCGTTTCGTCATCCACGCCACTCTGGGGGCCGCCCGACATTGACGAAGCAGTTCCTGCGGTACGGACTGACCCCGCCTGTCCGTTGCAACAAATCTTGAAAGAGACAAGCCAACGCACTGAAGTATTGATCGAAAGCCTGCAGCGCTTCAGCGCAAACGAGCGGATCGAGCACATCTACATCGGCAAAAATGGAAAGCCCCGCAATATCACCAGCCAGGTGGTGAACTACGTAGCGCAACTCCAGGAGAATTCCTCTGGGTATCCGACAATCAGGGAGTATCGATCCAAAAGCTCTGGGGTGCGACAGCGATCAGTGGTGGATAACGGCACGGCGGCATTTGCGTTGATGTTCCATCCCACTCACCTAGGACACTTCAACTTTCGCTGTGAGGGATTGACCTACCTGCTGGGGTTGCCTGCGTGGCAGGTGCACTTCGAGGAAAAGCCGGACCCCGACGAGGCCTTCCAGGCGGTACAGATTGGTGGTTCTCTCTACCTACCCAGGTTCAAGGGCCGGGCATGGATAGGGACGGACACCCACGAGGTTTTGCGCATTGAAACTGATCTGGTCTCTACTGTTCCGGAGATCGATCTTCGACGAGAACACTTCATCATCAGCTACGCTCCCGTGGAATTTCAGAACCACTCGATTCGGCTATGGTTGCCCGAGCGCACTTTTCTCTATATTGAATATCGCGGGCGCCGTTACGAGAGAGTCCACAATTTCAGTCGGTTCCAGCTCTTCTCGGTAGATACGACGCAAGCGATCAAGGAGCCGATTGCCAACCAAGATGGACCGTCTCAATGACGACTTCAGAAAGAAGCCGAGGTATCCATCGACCGGGCAGGGAACGTATGCGGCGGCGCCAAGGGCGATAGGCCGATAGGTACAGCGTAAGGCTGCCTCAGCAGCGTGTTTCGTTTCCAGGCAATCCCATGGTTCTTTAGGAAAGTCATCAACGCCATTCCAAACGGCTGATCTCAAGCGCCCTTTTCAGTCGATTGCGCTAATTCTAGGTGAACATTTTCCTGTTAGATTTCGTCAAAGATAGAATGTAGGCGATTATGCGGATGATCATGGACATCTTCGCGCAAGTCCTCCGCACTCTGTGGGCACACAAACTGCGCTCGTTCCTCACCATGTTTGGCGTTGCCTGGGGTGTGGGATCGTTGCTGCTACTGGTGGGTCTGGGCGAGGGCTTCCGCTCGGGAAACAGGCGCAACCTGGCCGAATTTGGCGAAAATATCATGTTTATCTTTCCTGGACGCGCTCCGGTGATCGCATCCAGCATGAACTCCGCCCGCAACTATCTGCTTACTTACCAGGACTACGCCGACATCCGCGCCGAAGCTCCGCACGTGCGCAAGGCTTCGCCTGTGCTTTACCGCGATGACGTTCGCGGCGCCAGCGAATTCGCTACCGCCAACGGACAAATTGCCGGCGTCGAGCCTCAGTACAATCAGATCCGGTTTCTTCCTCTCAAGCAGGGACGCTGGCTCAATGAATTGGACGAAGTTCAGAAGCGAAACGTGATCGTTCTGGGCGACGAACTGACCAGGAACCTCTTTCCCGGACGACCCGCGGTTGGCGCCACTGTCCTACTCAATGGCATCAGATTTGAGGTCATCGGTACCGTGAAGCGCATCGGCCGGGGTGACGAAAACCTGACCAACATGCGCGGCTACGTTCCCTTCCAAGTGATGGCGACCTACTTCCCGCTTAAGGGTGAGAACCACCAAAATTCCATCTCCCTGATCAACTATCAGCCTCGCGTGCCCGCTGAACACTTGCTGTCAAGGGAAGAAGTCCACAAGATCGTCGCCCGTAATCACGGTTTCGACTACCGCAATGAAGACGCATTCGAAAACCTGGATACGGTTGAGCAGGCCGAGATGATAGGCAAGATTTTCGACGCGATGAACATGTTCCTGGGCACGGTGGGACTGGTGACCCTGACCCTGGGCGCGATTGGTGTCATCAACATCATGCTGGTGGCGGTCAGTGAACGCACCCGTGAGATCGGATTGCGGAAAGCCCTGGGCGCCACCAACCGTAGTATTCTGGTCCAGTTTTTTTTGGAAGGTATTGTTATTACATTATTCAGTGGACTCATCGGCATGGGACTGGCCGGCGCCCTGATGGCCCTGCTCGGTACGCAGCAAGGACCGGCGGGATTTGATCCTCCCAAGCTGGTGCCTGCGTCCGCGATTCTGGCGATTGGCAGCTTGACGCTGGCGGGTGTGGTCGCCGGCCTATATCCCGCGCGCAAGGCCGCCATGCTGCAGCCGGTCGAAGCATTGCGACAGGAGTAGAACTAGGACTAACACGATGCTCCGTGATTTGCTCCACGAAGCTTACGGCGCCATGCAGTACAATCGTCGGCGTACCGCCCTCACTATGCTCGGCATGGCATGGGGTATAGCCACGGTCGTCTTGCTGCTGGCTTATGGCAACGGCTTCGGCAGGGCCGCTGCCAACATCTTCGCCAACTTTGGTACCAAGCTGATGATCATGGTTCCGGGCCGCAGCTCCATGCAGGCTGGCGGCCAGAAGGCCGGCGCGCCCATACGGCTTACCCTTAACGACGTGGACACGCTCACCACCAACATTCCTCAAATCTCTCAGATCACTCCCGAAGCCTCCAAGCAGGCGAACATCCAGTACGAGACGCGGACGTTCAACTTCAGCGTTACCGGGAATTATTCCAACGTCATTTCCATCCGCGCGCTCAAACTGACGGAGGGCCGCTTCTATAACCCGGAAGATGAGTTGCAGCATGCCCGCGTCGCCGTGATTGGCTCCGAGGCCAAAGAAAAACTCTTCTCCGGACGTAACGCGCTGGGTGAACGAATCCGAATCGACGGCCTTAGCGTTGAAGTTATTGGGGTCGTCGGCCCCAAAATGCAGGCGGGCGATGACAATACCAACCGCTTAATCTACATCCCCTTCACCACCATCAGCGACCTCAAGGATACGCAATACCTCGACTCCATCTGGTTCAACTACGAGACCCCTGCATACGAAGGCTTGGAGAGCTCGGTGCGCAGAGTGATGGCCATCGAGCACAAGTTCAACCCGGCTGATCGCCGCGCCATGATGGTGTTTAACCTCATGGAACAGGTTCACCAGTTCGAACTCATTACGCTCGGCCTCACGATTCTGCTGGGCTTCATCGGTACGCTTACGTTGGGCATCGGCGGGGTCGGCCTCATGAACATCATGCTGGTCTCGGTAACCCAGCGAACCCGTGAGATTGGAGTGGAAAAGGCGCTGGGCGCGCGGAGGAGGCATATCCTTTTTCAGTTCTTGGCCGAATCCCTCACCATTACTTTCATCGGCGGCGCGCTGGGAATCATTTTGGCGTATGGAGTTTCGCTTTCTGTCGGAAGGCTCACCCTCTACAGCGCCATAGCGAAGAACGCCGAAGCCGGCGACGTCAGCCTGGTGATTGCTCCGAGCACTCTGATTGTGGCCACGCTTATCCTCAGTGCCGTAGGGCTAATCAGCGGTATGGTGCCCGCCGTCCGTGCCTCGCGTCTGGATCCCATTGAGGCCCTGCGGTACGAATAGCTTCGGAAGGGTAGAATCAAGTGTCATTCCAGTTTACGATTGTACGTACATCTCATAAAAATAGCTTTAAGATAATAATCGTAGCAACGCCGCCCGGCTTCCCTCCACTCATTCCTGATTCAGAATGATGGTTTCGGGCGTCTCGCCTATCCTTCTCGTCGCCCCAAGGGCCTCACAACGCCAGCAAATGGCATCCTAGGCGATTAGCCGGACACCCTGTGCCATCTCACGTGGGAGTGACAATCAGATATCTGTAAGTTATTGAAAAATGGTTTACGCCGTCCGCTAACCCGGGGGCCAGTGCAAACTGCGTCCTCCCAGCAGGTGCACATGCAGGTGAAAAACAGATTGTCCCGCCTGCGGCCCCACGTTGAGCACCGTGCGATAACCATCCTCGATCCCACGCTGTCGTGCGATGTGAGCGGCAGCCAGATGACAGCGGCCGATCAGTTCGGCGTCCTCAGGCGTAGCCTCTTTTAATCCGCGGACATGCCGCTTGGGAATGATCAGAACATGGGTGGGGGCTTGAGGATTGATGTCTTCAAAGGCGAAGGTATGCTCATCCTCATAAATTTTCTTGGCTGGAATCTCGTTGCGAAGGACACGGCAGAACAGACAATCGGTCATGCGGAATTGTAGCTGGAGTCAGTGCGGGAACACTATACCGAAGGGACGGAAGATTTTTTACGCCAGTCAAGCTGGAGTAATTCAGCCGAATTGATCGAACGAACTAATCCAGTCGAACCAGAAATATTGAACCCTGGGGCGTCTGCGAGTCGTGAGCGACTTCTTCGGCGCGTTTGCGATCGTCGTTTTTCACACGAACGCTGATCCACCAGTCGCCAACCGGGCTGCTGAAGCTCAGCACCTTGGCACTGTGATAGCGGCGGGAGAGCTGGCTGACTAATTCATTGGCGCTGTCTTCTTCGTGGAAAGCGCCGATCTGAACTGCCCAGCGTCCGCCTTGATCGAGAGATGCCGCTGCCTGTAAAACTTCCACTCGCACCATGGCAGTGCCCGGCTGCCAGACATCGACCTTCTTAGCTGCGGCCAGTGAGAGATCGAGGATGCGTCCCCTGATAAACGGTCCACGGTCGGTCACGCGCACTGTGGCCGAGTGGCCAGTCTTCAAATTGGTCACCCGGACGATGGATCCCAGGGGAAGGGTACGGTGAGCGGCGGTCATGGCGTTCATGTTGTAGACTTCGCCGTTCGAGCCACGCCGGTTGTGATAGGGTGCGCCATACCAGCTGGCCAAGCCCGTCTCGACCAGAATGGGCTTGATGCCGTCAGGAAGCCAGGGCATCGCATTGTCTTCGCTTGTGCTTTCCTGGTCTGTGTCTTCGTCGTTCGTAGAGTTCGCGGTTTCGGACGGAGGCTCAGTTGGCCCAGGATTGCTGCGCGCGTCATTCTTTCGCGTGTCATTGCCGCGCGAATCAGTGCGCGCTTCCGGCGTCTGCGGATGTTCAATCGAGGGAGGTGGCGGCACATCCACGTGCGCCTGTTTTTTCTCTCCGCAGCCGGTAAGAAGCAAGGGCAGCACGCAAGAGATGATCAAGAGCGCTGGCAGAGAACTAACAGAGTCGCCAAAGCTGCCCGTTGAAGGCAACAGAAATGAATCCCTCACTTGGGAGGAGCCTGGTTGGTTTCCAGAAAATCGGCCAGGTGGGCAAGCTTCTCCGCCGCCACTCGCAGCGCTTTGGTGGAGTGCTGGCGGACGGCCGGCACAACTTCGTCGTTGAGATAGGTGATCAGCTCCGCGGTTTCTTTCTCCAGGCGTTCGGTTGCCTGGGCGACAGACTTGTTCACACGTGCAGAGGCTTCTTCTACCTTGCGGTTGAAGTCGTTCATGACAGTTCCTCAGATCTCGGGGCGTGACAACGTCCACAGTAATTGCAGATGCCAGGCCCGGCCATTATTTCGTCCCGGGAGCCACGGGTCAACCCCGGAGCATCTGGAAGGGCACTGCCGATTTCAGCACTCAGCACTCAGCAATCAGCAATCAGCAATCAGCAGTCAGTCCCACTTAGGATGACGGAGAGAGCCCGTCAGCGGGCACGAGAATTTGAGATTTCAGATTTCAGATTTGAGGTCTCAGGTCGGTAGCCCGCAAGTTCTGAGATTCTAGTTCTCGGTTCCCAGACGTACTACTTGGGCTGAGTGTGGATTGCTGTCCCTGATAAAATCGCGCCATGCGAAATTGTATCGTGATATTCGTGCTGGTTTGCGCGACCATCCTGCTGCAGGGTTGCACGATGTGGCGCGAACATGCGGTCAACAAATGGGCGGACGCTACCGGCGGCGAGGGCCTGGAGCGTAGTTTCTGGAACGAGGTGAAGGCGAAGAACTGGAACGAACTGGAACGGCACATCGCCGGCAATTACATTTTGATTACCTCGGAAGGCCGTTTAGATCGCGCCCCTGCGTTGGAGCGACTCAAAGAATTACAGATCCAGGACTTTTCGATGGGTGAAATAGAAACCGAACTGCACCGCGACACCATTGTTGTGACTTATAGCATCACCCTGCGCGGCACGCATGTGGGGCAGCCTCTGTCCCAAACACCAATTCGTCGGATGGCGGTCTGGCAACAGCAAAAATCTGGATGGATGAAGATTGCCGACTCAGCAGTCGGAAGTCAGAAGTAAGAAAATCGGAACTCGGAAATTCGTACTTCTAGTGCCATCGCGTGGTGAAGTTTGTCTGTACCTTCGCTTGGTTGAACTCAGAAGCCCAACTCACGTCGGAATCCGTGACCGGCAGATCCAGCGGTTCAGCGACCACAAGGTAAGAATCTGGAGGCACTCCCCTGATGGTGTAGGTGCCGTCGGTAAGAGTCAGCGTGCCAATAGGAGTCTTGCGGACATTGGCGAATGGCAGCGCGGAAGTCGTGGAGTTGGCAAACACATGCGCGCCAAAGACCGACGATCCACTCAATCTGACTTTGCCGGAAATGCTGCCGGTCGCTACATCAGGTGTGCCCTGCGGATAGAGTGACGAGATGCCGGCGACGTCATCATAGCTGAGCGTAGTGAGGATGTCGGGTGCGAAGGGAAACATGACTGCCCGGACCACGGCCGAGTGATCCAGACCAAAGAAGTGTCCGATCTCATGGGTGGCAACGGTTTGAATATTCTGTCCGGTGCCGCCGCCGGTATCGAATTGCGTGCTGGGATTAAAGGCAATGTCGCCCTTGATAATCTGTCCGGCGAATTGAGTGGTGCCGCCATGTCCGTCGGATGTGCCGGGACTATCCGCCGTGGTTGTGACTGTGACCGCCAATGTTTCTGTTCCGCCGAAGGGAGCATCACTGCAAACAAAACAGATCAGGTTGATATTGGAAGGCGAATTGTCCTCCTGGCTGACTGACGAATCGGGTCCACGTGAGATAGAGAGAGCAGTGTGGGGCGCGGTGGCCCAGCTATCAAACGACGCTTGCATGACTTGGGCCACACTTTGACTGCCTGAAATCTTGGCGCCGCTGGTGCTGGGATTCAAGTTCCACTGTACTGCGAATGCCGTCAGGCTCCAGTGGTCCGGTTGCGAAGACGTAAGCTGCGGAAGAAAAGAAAAGGCCGGCACCGCAACCAACAAAGCCGCAGCAAGCGCCAAAAGTGGGAGCAGCAGCATTAGAGAGGAAGAGGCTCGAGTCCGCGTCATGGCCGTATCGCCTTCTGGATGCGGGATTCCAGTTCATCCAGCCGCATGCCGCTTCCCCGATACTGCGTGACTGCATTAGACGAGGCTTGATATGCGGAAACATCGGGCACGCCATTGCTCACCATGATCTCGCCCGTATCCGATTTGTGAACCAGGAAGTTTCCTTGCATCAGGCCCGTCACCTCAAGAGTTCCGTCCATTTCCTGGCTGGGACGAAGGAAGAGCACAGCTTGATCGCCGGTTCTCCAGTGACGGACTCCTGCGACTTTCTGTGTGTATCCCTCAGCGGAGCCTCCGGGCTGCTTCACCACGATCGTCGCCGGGGCCTGCCCCTTCAAAGTGCGCGCAATCTGAAATCGTGTGTAAGTAAAGATCAGCGAATGTTGCGGGTTCCATTGCGACCACGATTCCGACGCCTGTGCTTCCACGATATGACTGGATTCCCGGGCCAAACGTTCCACGCTCACCGGAACGATCGTGGTTGCTGAAAGCAATGCGGCGAGGAAGAGGAAGGTAGCTGCGCACGCAGTTTTCATTTTCACTGCACCTCCAGCCCACCGGTGAAGCTGGTGATGTCATCCTTCGAATTACGCAGCAGGACCGTGCGTGCACCCAGGGCAGCATTACTTGCAACCGCAGCTATGAATGAAATGCCGGGAGTATTGTCCGTAGAAGTGATGGACTGAATGTTCGTGACGGCGATATCACCCGGTCCGCTGATCGTGACCTGCATGTTGCCGTTCAGACCAGGCCCGAACAAGAGTACGGTCGCGGTAGTGCCTTGGGAAATGGTGGTGCCAGTATTCGACGCGCTATTGCCAGTTCCGAGATTTTCCGCATTCGGAGCTGGACTGGACGCAGGAGATGCCACAGCAATGTCGACGCCGGAAGCAGTTTGTCCGCCAGAAACATCAATGATGACGGGCTGGCTGACAGTCCCGCCGCCACCGCCACCGCCTGTGGTGGTACCTCCATTGCTGGAGCCGGAACAGCCGATTAATAGAGAGAAAAAAAAGGGCAGCGTGCGTATGTAGCGATTCGATGCAGTGATGCTGGATAGGGTTGCTGTGTTGGAGCCTACGCAAGTGGATATACAAGTACATCCCGCCTATGGAATATCCTACAGACGCTAATCGGCTGAACGTACAATGCTCGAAACCAATAAATGAATTCAGCGCAAGCGTGTCCTGTATTTCGAAGCCGGCTTCTCGACTGGTACCAGCGCAACCGGCGTGATTTGCCGTGGAGAGAAAATCGCGATCCCTATCGGATCTGGCTGTCGGAAATCATGTTGCAACAAACGCGCGTGGCTGCTGTAGTAGATCACTATGGCAAATTCCTGATCCGCTTTCCCACCAACAAGAAACTTGCGTCGGCTCGAGAATCCTCGGTGCTGGCCGCATGGAGCGGGCTGGGCTATTACCGGCGTGCCCGCATGCTACATGCTGCGGGTAAAGAAATCGTCAAGAGGTACGCTGGAAGATTTCCTCGGACTGCTGACGAACTGCGCGCACTTCCCGGGATCGGCCGCTACACCGCGGCGGCAATCGCCAGCATTGCGTTCGACGAACCAATTGCGGTCGTGGATGGAAATGTGGAACGAGTGATTGAGCGCCTGGTTGGAGAAAGGCTTCCAAAGAAGGAGTTGTGGCAGACTGCGCAGGAACTGCTGAGCCCACGCAGGCCGGGCGATTTCAATCAGGCCATGATGGAACTAGGGGCGACAATATGCCTGCCGCGAGAACCAATGTGCCTGGCTTGCCCGGTAAGGGGAATGTGCGCCACTCGCGGCGAATTGAGCAGGGCGGGGAAGAAGACTCGCCAAAAAAAGCAGATTCATTTTGCTCTCGACTGTCACCAGGGTGCCGTGTTCCTGGTTGAAAGGCCGAAGCATGCATCGCTGATGCCGGGCATGTGGGAATTGCCAGAGATTCCTGGACACAACGGAACGGCGAAGGCTTGGTTAACGTTGCGGCACTCGATTACGGTTACGGATTATTTAGTTCGCGTTGCCCGTTGTCCAGCGCCGCAAGGAATATGTGGGAGCTGGTTTTCCCATCGACGGCTCGCCAAGCTGCCATTAACGGGGCTGGCACGCAAAATCCTGCGTGCAGCGAATGTCATCTAATTAGAAAGGGTCGAGAGGCCCATGAGGTGGCTGCGCAATATCTTCGGAGGACCTAGGATGGCAACCCTGAAAGCGGGGACGTTGGCCCCAGACTTCACCCTGCCAACCATGGAAGGGAAGAAATTCTCCCTGCGCGACGCGCTTGCTCGCGGACCAGTGCTGGCAGCATTTTTCAAGGTCTCTTGTCCGACCTGTCAATACGCGTTCCCTTTTCTCGAGCGGATTTACAAAACATATGGCAATAAGAATGTGACAATCGTTGGCGTCTCGCAGAATGAAAAGAAAGATACCGTCTCCTTCATCAAAGAATATGGTGTGACCTTCCCGGTGCTGCTGGATGACACTCGCACGTTTCCAGCTTCCAATGCATACGCATTGACCAATGTGCCGTCGATTTTCTGGATCGCGCAGGATGGAGAGATCGAAATCTCCAGCGTGGGATGGGATCGTCAGGAGATTGAAGACATTAGCCGCAAGGCTGCTGAGACAACCGGGGATCGCGCCAAATCAATCTTCCAGCCGGGCGAGAACGTGGCCGATTTCCGTGCTGGTTGAGGGTCAAAAAACTAGCCCGCGGTCGCGGGAAACACAACGAAGTCAGAAATCAGAAGTCAGAATGCAGAAGTAAAAACCTAAGGTCGCAACGGTTTACTTCTTCATTCTGACTTCTGACTTCTGACTTTTCTTTACCTTCTTCCCGTACAATAGACACTTCTCAATCATCATTGTCTTTCTCCAGGAGCTGCGCACCATGCGAGATTGGGTTTGCCTGCTTGTGGTAACTCTTTTCCTTTCCGGCATTGGGGCGGCGCAACGATCCCGCCAGCCGATGCGATCACCGGCTGCTTTGGCGCATCTTTCGCCGGTGGCGATTGCCGCCTTTCAAAAAGTCGATCCGGAACGAATTCGAGCCCATGTGCGTTTTCTTTCCGATGATCTGCTCGAAGGCCGCGGCACTGGCCAGCGCGGGGGGGATATTGCGGCTGAATACATCGCCACGCAATTCGCTATACACGGTCTGAAGCCGGCAGGCGACAACGGCACCTACATGCAAAAAGTTCCGATGGTGGGCATCACGCCGCAGCCCGCGACTACGTTTGCATCAGTTCCCGCCAAAGGTGGGACCAACGATCTGAAGCCTCTCGACCAATACGTGGCCTACGATCAGACCCAGCAGCCGCAATCCGATGTCAACGCGGAAATCGTCTACGTCGGCTATGGGATCGAGGCGCCGGAATATAACTGGGATGATTACAAAGGGGCGGACGTCAAAGGCAAAGTTCTGCTGATGCTGGTAAATGAGCCATCGTCTGACGACGTAAAGTTCTTCAAGGGTAAAGCGCTAACCTATTACGGACGCTGGACCTACAAATACGAACAAGCAGCGCGCAAAGGCGCGGTGGGCGCGATTCTGATTCACCGAACCGATATGGCGAGTTACCCCTGGGAGGTGGTGCGCAATTCCAACTCTGGCGAGAAATCATTCTTGAAACTCGATGGCACGCCCAAGCTGAAGGTTGCGGCATGGATACAACTCGATGTCGCGAAACAGTTGGCGGCAAGCTCGGGAATGGATATCGACAAGATGATGACGGATGCGCAGTCACGTGATTTCCATCCAGTAGCGCTGTCCGTGAAGTTGAAGGCGCGTATGGTGAGCAAGATTCGTCCATTCGAATCCAATAACGTGATTGCCATGTTGCCTGGCTTCGATCGCAAATTGAAAGATGAAGCCGTAATGTACACAGCTCACTATGATCACTTAGGCATACGTCCCGAAATGTCGGGTGACAATATTTACAACGGGGCCAACGACAACGCGACGGGATGCGGCATTCTTCTTGAACTGGCTCACGTTTTCAGCCTGGCGGCCCAGAAGCCGCGACGGTCCATCCTGTTTACTGCGGTCACCGCAGAAGAACAGGGATTGCTCGGCTCCGAGTATCTGGGAAAACATCCCCCCATACCCGCGGGCAAGATCGCCTTGGATTTGAATTATGACGACCTTCCGCCGCTCGGCGCTCCGGAGGAAGTCGAAGTGTCCGGCTCGGAGCGCACCACGTTTTATCCTACGGTGCAGGCGCTGGCCAAGGAGTTTCGCTTGAACATCCGTCCTGATTCACGTCCCGAGGCCGGTCACTATTACCGCTCAGACCACTTCAGTCTCGCACGTGTAGGAATTCCGGCGTTCTCCATAAATGAAGGAATGAAATACAAAGGCCACGACGTTGCCTGGGGAACGCAGCAGGCGGACGAGTTCACGGCCAAACACTATCATCAGCCGAGTGATGAATATCATCCGGAGATGGATTTCACTGGGGATGCGGCGATGGCACGTTTCGGTTTTGCGTTGGGATGGCAGGCTGCCAGCATGCCCACTCTCGTGGGATGGGAGAAGGGTGATGAGTTCGAGGCGGCGCGGATGAAAAGTATGGCTGGCGGCCAATAAAAAAGTCATTAACCACGAAGGACACGAAGTTACACGAAGGAAATGCTTCAAGTCCCCATGGTTTTTAGACTGGGGCTGACAATCAGCTTGGGCTCGGTAGCGCGTTGCACATCGTCCGCGGTCACTCCGAGCGCGATTTCTTCCAGTACAAGACCAGCGGGCGTCACTCGGATGAAGGCCATTTCCGTGACGATTGTGTCCACAACTTTCACTCCGGTTAGCGGCAGCGTGCATTTTTTCAGAATTTTGGGCTGAGAATCTTTCGTCGTGTGCTCCATAGCGACGATGACGCGCCGTGCGCCCGCGACTAGATCCATTGCGCCGCCCATACCTTTGACCATCTTGCCGGGAATCATCCAATTGGCGAGGTTGCCTTGCTCATCTACCTCCATGGCGCCGAGCACGCTGAGATCGACGTGGCCGCCACGAATCATGGCGAACGAATCCGCACTGGAGAAATAAGCGGTGCCGGCCATCTCGCTCACAGTTTCCTTGCCGGCATTGATGAGGTCCGCATCTTCCTGACCTTCGACGGGATAAGGTCCAATACCCAGCATGCCATTCTCGCTTTGCAGAATCACGTCCATGTTGGGAGGGACATGATTAGCGACAAGCGTCGGCATGCCGATACCGAGGTTGACGTAGAAGCCATCGCGCAACTCGCGCGCAATGCGCTTTACGATACGCTCGCGCTTTTCGACATCTTTCGAGATTTTCGGTGGAGTAGACATAAAGGCCGTGGCTAGTGGCTAGTGGTTAGTGGCTAGTGAATCGAGTTCTTGGTGTTGTTCTGGTTTTCACTAGTCACTAGCCACTAGCCACTTTTCTTACCGTCCTTCGTTCAATTCGCTTCTCGAACAATTCTCCCTGGAAAATTCGGTTCACGAACACGCTGGGAGTATGAATCAAGTCAGGCTCCAGTTCGCCTACATCGACTAGGTGCTCGACTTCCGCGATCGTCACCGTTGCAGCGGTGGCCATCATGGGATTGAAATTGCGGGCTGTCTTGCGATAGACAAGGTTGCCCCACTTATCGCCTTTCCAGGCTTTGACTAAGGCGAAGTCCGCTTTCAGGTCGCGTTCCATCAGATACGGCCGGCCATCGAACTCGCGCGTTTCTTTCTTTTTCGCAATCAGGGTGCCAACTCCGGTTGGGGTAAAGAACGCGGGAATGCCCGCTCCGCCGGCACGAATTCGCTCGGAGAAAGTTCCTTGGGGAACGAGATCCAGTTCAATCTGGCCTTTCAGCACCATTTCTTCCAGCAGCTTGTTTTCGCCCACATAGGTGCCGATGTGTTTGCGAATCTGTCCCGCGGCCAGCAGCAGGCCCATGCCGAAGCCGTCGACGCCCACGTTATTGCTGATGGTGGTGAGATTCTTGACGCCTTTGCGGACCAGGGCGCGGATCAGGTTCTCCGGGATGCCGCACAAGCCGAAGCCGCCCACCATGATTATGGCGCCGTCGGAGATATCGCGGATCGCTTCGTCGACACTGCCGACTACCTTGTGCATAGCGAGAGATTTTAAATGAAATTGTTGATTTGTGATTTTTGATTGTTGATTGAAAAGCCTAAAACACTCGCGAAACTATTTTTTCTTCCCGAGCCGCGAGATATCTCGCAAGCGGTGGGCACGTTCGAACTCCACGGCCAATTCCCGGGTATCCAGATTCTCGCGGAGATGGGCGAGACGTTGCTCCAGTTTGAGCAGAGTTTGCTGAATATTCTTCTTGTTGGTGAGAGCGATATCGCGCCACATACTGTAGGGACTTCCCGAAATACGCGTCATTTCCCGTAGGGCGCGGCCTCCAACCTCGAGCATGGGTCTGTTGCCGTATTCATCCACGATAAGCGCGGCAAGTGCGGTGGAGATCAACTGCGGCAAGTGACTGATCCAGGCGCAGAGCCGATCGTGCTCCTCGGCATCGATGGTGGAAATACGCGCACCGATTTTCTTGACCCACTGGAGAAATTCTCCACTCAGCCCGTCATGTACATTCTGTCTCGGCGACGGAGTTACCAGCCAGGCAGCACCTTGGAAAAGATCTGGTTCAGCAAATTCCACGCCAGAATGCTCTTTGCCGGCCATGGGGTGTCCCCCGAGAAAGCGGGTTCGCGTGCTATTGCCGAAAGTCTTCTTCGCGCGTGACAAAACTTCTGCTTTAGTGCTGCCGACGTCGGTGAGCAACGTCCGTGGCGTGAGGGCTGGCCCCAAACGCTCGATCAACTCAATAATCGCGCCGACGGGAGTGGCGAGCAGGATGATCTGACTGCCACGGACGGCTTCCAGCGGATTGGTTTTGCCTTCATCGATGGCGCCCCTTTTTTGGGCAAGTCTTAGAACCGCCTCGCGATCGCAGCCCACGATGCGGCCCTGGAAGCGACGTTTCTTCAAAGCCAATCCGAAGGAGCCGCCGACTAAGCCGGTTCCGATGATTGTGATCTGGCGAATAGCCATGAAGTTTTCGTCGTACGGACACTGCTCTATTGCGTCAGGACAATCGCGCTCTTAAGTCTCGGCTTAAGCGATCTTCCGGTGCACCGCGGGAGCGATCATACGCAGCTCCTCCATCAAAGTGCGGAACTGTTCCGGAAAGAGAGATTGGGCGCCATCGGAAAGCGCTTTGTCCGGATCATGATGCACTTCGATCAGGAGCGCGTCGGCACCCGCGGCCACCGATGCCCGAGCCATGGGCGCAACTTTGTCACGGCGTCCGGTCCCATGTGACGGATCGGAAGTCATGGGCAGATGAGATAGCTTCTTGATGATCGGGATAGCGGAAATATCCAGCGTGTTGCGGGTATAGGTCTCGAAGGTACGAATGCCACGCTCGCATAAGATTACGTCGTAATTGCCGCCCGCCATGATGTATTCCGCCGAGAGCAGCAACTCTTCGAGAGTGGCAGCGATGCCGCGCTTGAGCAGCACTGGCTTCTTGACCTTGCCCAGTTCGCGCAACAAATTAAAATTCTGCATATTGCGCGCGCCCACCTGCAGGATATCTACGTAAGGCAGCATGAGGGGGATCTGAGAAATCTCCATGACTTCGCTTATCACGAGCATGTGGAAACGATCGCCCGCCTCGCGCAACAATTTCAGTCCTTGTTCGCCCATGCCCTGAAAAGAATAGGGCGAACTGCGCGGTTTGAATGCGCCGCCACGTAACACGCGCGCTCCAGCTTTGGAAATCAACTCAGCAACCGTAAACAGTTGCTCGCGCGATTCCACGGAACAGGGGCCAGCCATGACGACTACTTCATCCGCGCCGATCTTCAGCCCGTTGGAAAATTCGATAACCGTCCCGTCCGGACGAAATCCGCGCCCTGCCAACTTGTAGGGCTCGCTGATGCGGTGGACCTGCTGTACGCCGTTGAGCACTTCGAGATTGCGAATATCGAAATCAATGCGCGCGCCTACTGCAGCCAGCACTGTCTGCCGTTCGCCGGTGGTGCGGTGTACGGAGAAACCCATTCGCACCAGATGTTCGATGACATGCTGGATCTGCTCTTCAGTCGCCGTGTCTTGCATTGCAACAATCATAGGTAAGTGGCCGCTGTAAGCCCGCCTTTAGCTGCCGTTCTCAATCGTTTACTTCTGAATCTAATTCCGTAGGACCAACCTCTTCCGCGGCATTGGGCGCAATTTCCTCTTTCTGGATCTGGCGCATCACATCCATGATGCGTTCGTAAATGCGCAGCAAGTCACGATCAGGCAGCGGTCCCTGATTCAGTTTGCGAACATTACTAAAAACTGCTTGCTCACGATCGGGTTCGTATATCGGCATACCAACATTGCGCTTGAGTTTGCCAATTTCATGGGCAGCCTGCGCCCGCTGATTCAGCAACTCCACCAGGCGGCGGTCAAGTTCGTCGATTTTCTTGCGCCAGTCTACGATGTCCATAAGCGCTGTCAGCTTTTAGCTGTCACTTAAATCGCCCATTAAAGATCTCTGCGACGTTTACCGCTGCCCTTGTCTGGCTGAAAGCTGAGGGGGTGCCGCTAATAACTGCCCTACGAATTGTGCCACAGCCTCCGGTTCTTTTCCCGGATTGCGCTCAATAGTTTCCACAATGGCACTGCCGACTACCGCCGCTTCAGCGAATTCTCCGACGGCGGCGAATTGTTCCGCGCTGGAAATGCCGAATCCAACGGCAATCGGAAGCTTCGTGTGACGGCGCAATCGGCGAACCAGTTCCCGCGCATCTTTGGGCAACTGTTTCCGGGCCCCAGTAACCCCGGTGCGGGAAACCGCATAAACAAATCCGCTGGACGCTTTGGCGATCTGCTTCAGGCGGTGGTCTGGGCTGGTAGGCGCCGCAAGGAACACTGTGTCCAAGCGTCGCTTTCGCATCTCCCGCAAATAGTCTCCCGCCTCTTCAACGGGCAAGTCCGTGATCAATACGCCGTCAATGCCAGCGTCTTCCAGCGCCGCGCTGAATTTGGTCAATCCCATGCGCAGGATCGGGTTCAGGTACGAAAAAATAATCAGTCCTGCTTGCGATTTGCTGCGCACTTCTTTTCCCAGCCTGAGCACTTGCTCAAGTGACGTTCCATGGCGCAGTGCTCGCTCGCTGGCACGCTGGATTACTGGCCCGTCGGCCACGGGGTCGCTGAAAGGCACACCGAGTTCAATGACGTCTGCGCCCGCCTCAATCGCCGCCAGCACAACAGCGCGTGTGGTCGCGAGATCGGGATCGCCGCAGGTGACGTAGGCGACGAGAGCGGGACGTTTTTGGAACGATAAGGACACGGGTATGGTTGATTGATGATTGTTGATTGAAAGAATGTACGAAGTACGATTTGAATCTATGTACGAAGTACGATTTTCGATCGACGATTTAAGAGCAAAAACCTACGAGCAGCTTCGCTTCAAGAATCAACAATCACCAATCAAAAATCAACAATCGTACCTCGTAAATCGTACTTCGTACTCTCCTCAGCCCAGTTTCAAATTCTTCCTCAAGATCCCCACGTCCTTGTCCCCACGTCCCGAAACATTCACGATCACGATTTCTGATTTCTTCATCGTCGGGGCACGCTTGGTGAGTTCGGCTACGGCGTGAGCGGATTCGAGTGCAGGAATGATGCCTTCAGTTCGAGCTAACAGCGTGCAACCTTCCAGCGCCTCCTCGTCGGATGCGGGGACGTACTCGGCTCGGCCCGTGTCTTTGAGCCAGGCGTGCTCGGGACCGATCGAAGGATAATCCAGGCCGGCCGATACGGAGTGCGTATTCGCGATCTGACCGGCAGCGTCCTGCAGAACGTAGGAAAACGTTCCTTGCAGAACACCCGGAGAGCCTCCGCGAAAACGTGCAGCGTGATCGCCCAGCATTTCGCCGCGGCCGCCGGCTTCCACGCCGATGAGTTTTACCCGCTTGTCTTTGATGAAGTGATGAAAAATGCCGATGGAGTTCGAGCCGCCACCGACGCAGGCGATGATCGCATTCGGCAGCCGGCCTTCAGCTTTCAGAATCTGTGCGCGAGCTTCGAGTCCAATGACTCGCTGAAAATCGCGCACCATGGTGGGATAAGGATGCGCACCCAGCACGCTTCCCAACAGGTAATGTGTGGTCCGTACGTTGGTCACCCAATCGCGCATGGCTTCGTTGATCGCGTCCTTCAAAGTGCGAGAGCCGGACTCGACCGTGCGCACTTCCGCGCCCAGCAAGCGCATGCGAAAGACGTTCAATTCCTGGCGCTGCATGTCTTCGGTGCCCATGTACACGACGCATTCGAAACCAAACAGGGCGCATACCGTGGCCGTCGCGACGCCGTGCTGTCCCGCGCCAGTTTCAGCAATGATGCGGCGTTTGCCCATACGCTCGGCCAGCAGAGCCTGTCCCAGGCAGTTGTTGATTTTGTGCGCGCCGGTGTGAAGAAGATCTTCGCGCTTGAGATAGATCTTCGCTCCGCCAAGTTTTTCAGTCAGTCGGTGGGCAAAGAAGAGCGGCGTCGGACGGCCTGCGTAGGTGCGCAGGAGTTCGTCGAGACGACTCTGAAACTTGCGATCACGTTTCGCTTTTTCGTAGGCGTGCTCCAGATCGTCGAGCGCGGACATGAGAGTCTCGGGAACGTAACGTCCGCCGTAAACGCCGAAACGGCCCCGCGTTTTGGTCGAGTCGTTGTTTCTCCTCGGGATGGTGGAAGTTGCCATTAGCTTCTTTCGCTGCTTCTTTCAGTCCCTCGGACCGCCGCAATGAAGGCGCGAACTTTTTTCGGATCCTTCTTGCCGGGGGTTGCTTCAACCCCGGAGGCGACATCCACCCCCCAGGGTTTCAGTATACGGATAGCCTCAGCGACATTGGCCGGATTGAGACCGCCGGCTATGACCACGTTGGCGGTTTTGGTCATAGCCTCGACCAGGAGTGCACCTTTCTGCCAGTCGAAAGCCTTGCCGGTGCCGCCGGGCTGCTCCGAGGTGCCCGAATCCAAAAAAATCGCACTAAGCGCGGACGAACGTTGACCGGACGACTTCCACTCGGCCCCCGCTTCAAGGAATAGAGCTGCCGGTAGCGCAAAATATACTTTTCTATTTCCACAATCCCAGCCCACCTGGCCGCCGCCTGCGAACGAAGAACCGACATGCAACTGCAAAGCCGTCAGTTCAGCTCGCTCCGCAACCTCGACGATCCGTGCAGGAGAGTCACTGTCCACGAACACGCCGACTTTTTCCACTTCCGGTGGCAGTTGGGCTACGATCTCGCGAACTTTTTCCGGATCAACGTTCCGCGGACTGTTTTTGTAAAACACGAAGCCTAACGCGTTGGCCCCCGCATTGGTAGCTGCCAACGCATCTTCGACATTCGTGATGCCGCAGATCTTTATCCAAGTCATAAAAAAGTGGTCGGTGGCTAGTGGTCAGTGGCCAGTAAGTCCACCAGGGTCCATGGTGATTCACTGACCATTGACCACTGACCACTGGCCACTACTCGCTTCTGCTATCAGAGTGCGCAGCGCATCGCCAGGCGACCCGGGTTTCATCAGCGATTCGCCGATCAGGAATGCCTGATAGCCAGCGGCGCGGAGCCCGCCGATGTCCGTTCCGGAATGGATTCCACTCTCGGCGACACGCATCACGTTTTTTGGAATTGAGGGAGCGAGACGAAAGGCGGTTTCAAGGTCCACGGCAAACGTCCGCAGATCGCGATTATTTACTCCGATGAGGTCGCAGTCTGCGTCCACGGCGCGTTGCAATTCTTCTTCGTCATGAATTTCGCAGAGAACATCCAGTCCATGATCCCGCGCACTGTGGGCGAGCGTACGCAACTCCGCAGCCGATAGGGCAGCCACGATCAATAAGACTGCATCGGCACAGTAAGCTCGTGCTTCCAGCAACTGGAATTCGTCCACAATAAAGTCTTTGCGCAGACAGGGTAGCTGGGTGCTGGCGGACGCTTGTTGAAGATTATCGAGTGATCCCTGAAAGAATTCTTCCTCGGTCAAAACCGATAATGCCGCTGCGCCGGCTAGTTCCAGTTCACGGGCAAGCCTCGCCGGATCGAAGTCGGAGCGAATCAATCCACGGGACGGAGAAGCCTTTTTCATCTCCGCGATGATGGAGAATCCATTGCGGCTCCCTTCCTCGAGGATCTGTCGAAAGCCGCGCGGGGCATGATTCTGCGCCTGCCGCTCCAGCAGGCGAAAGTCGGCCCGGGCTCGGCATTGAGCGATTCTTCGGCGCGTTGCCGCCACGATCTGGTCAAGACTGGAGGGCATTGCGAATGCTGACGATTATACGGGAAACGAGCTTGGATACAGGCGATCGGGACGACGGGTTGCGCGTTCTGCTCCGAAGAACATTTGGTGCCGAAGAAGGGGCTCTTTCGAGGTCGTTATCCGTAAGCAGTGATGAAACTTACACTTCGGTCATAATAGCCTGTGTTTAAGCGGGTTACAAGCACTTCTTAACTTCGGTTCCAGTTTCTATGGTTTCTCTCATTCACTTCATTTTCACGAAAAACGGTATCACTGGTATCAGGTCAAAGATGCCCTCGGAATCAGTAAGCGCCTCGGTCACAAATCTTTACAGGAACTCTTCACTTGTGAGCGACACGGAACAGTCCGAGACCTCCAGTGCTTGCCTTAGAATCCTTGTCTTGTCGGCGTAACACCGCCTTCTCACAAGCGACCACAGTTGTACTCGGCCGCCATCCTAATGATGACGCTGACGCAATATGTCACCCACCGATTGGGAACTACCCCACGAGAACAAGCCATCAACTTTCTCGGCAGGCCCTTGGGGGCAAAATCACTGAGCGGATTTTGGCAATACTGGAATCCCGTTTGGAGCTATTTCCTCCTGTTCTTTTGTTACAGGCTCTTACGAAAGAATCTTCCTCATTGGCTTTCTGTTGTTCTGACATTTTTCCTCTGCGGGCTTCTTCATGACCTGCCGATCGGGATATTGTCTTATGCAAAAGTTGGCCGCCCACCGTACTTCACAATCACTGTGTTCCTCACACTGAACGGGCTTCTGGTAGTTCTTTCAGAAAAATTCGGTTTCAGACTAACCAGAGTACCAGCCGGCATGCGATGGCTGATCCATGTCGCGATTCTGGTGGCGTGCTATTTGGCGGCGCTTCATCTGACAACGTGGATCGCAATTGGATAGTCCCTATTCACCCCCAAAATGCTGCCAGGTGATACCTGCCTGGCTGGTAAATATCCGTGAATATCTCGCTCGGCGATCGAGCACCCCTTGAAACAGGAAAAGAAAAGGTAAGGAGGATAAAGGCAATAAGAACACCAGCCCAGTCCGTCGGCAGCGGCCGTAGATCATCAAGCGGCTATTGTGGAGAAAGATCATCTGGCGAGAACGTGGACTCCGATTCCTTTAGGTTTTGATAGAAAGCCATTTCCCTGGACGCTTCTTGCTTTCGGCCCACTCGCCGGTAGGCACGGGACAAGGCAAAGTGAACCTTCGCACTTCGCGAATCAATTTTTGTTGCTCTTTCCAAATACCAGATAGCTTCTGCAATTTGGCCCTTCTTCAAGGCGAGATCACCAAGATAGTAGTGCGCTCCGGGAAGAGAAGGACTCAGTGCGATGGCAGACTTGAGGAGGTGTTCAGCACGGGCCTCCGAAACCGCATTTCCGGTTTCGGATTCCTTCAACAGCAGAAGCGCATACTGAAGCCTAAAGCGCGCGTCTTTCGGGAACTGCTTGAGACTTCCTTCAAAGCTTGCGATCGCATCCTTAGTTATACCTGCGGCGTATTGGGCCTCTGCCAACCCAAGAGCGGCATCGGAGTTGTTGGGGTCGATGCGAAGGACCTTGCGGTATGAGTCAATAGCGTCGTTGAACTGTCCGAGCTTGAGCTCCACAGAGCCTCTCAATCCGAATGCCTGCTGCGAATTCGGGAACGCTTCGGTTGTGCGCTTTGCAACCTTCAGTGCAGCCGGTAAAGAACGATTGATCAGAAGGAGGTTAGCTAGATCGAGATAATTTGATTCCTGTTCCGGCTCGAGTGCTGTTGCAGATAGCACCAACCCAGCAAATTCGATACTTTCCCAGATTTGTATCCGGAATCGATCAGGTTTTGGAGTGTCCGTTGGGCTTCCGCGAATCCTTTCGCATGAAATTGGACCAGTGCCAACTGGTATCCGACAGTAGCCTGATCGGGAAACGCGGGCTTTATAGAGAGCAGTAGCTTTTCAGCCGTGGCATAGTCATGCATCTCATCCGCAATTTGCGCTCCCAGCAAGACTCCTTGTGGACCTGCCGGATGAGTCAGCAATTGCTGTAGTGCGGCGCGGCCTTTTTCTTTCTGACCGGTATGGTATAACGACCGCGCCAACGCCGCGATAGACTCTGGCCGCTCGCGTACCAGTGCCGGCACAGAACCCAGCAATCTCGCGGCGGCCGCATAATCCTTCAGATTCTCGGAAACCATTCCCAGCAGGAGGGTTGCTGGTTTGTCTCCAGGCTTCTTTTTGAGAAGCGCCTCGAGTTCTTGCTTCGCCTCAAGGTAGCGATGCAATTGCCAGAGGTTCGCCGCGAGATATTGTTGTGCGGTCAAATTGCTGGAATCCAGCTGCAGGGCTCGCTTGAGGATGTCTGTCGATTCGCCTAACTTGCGTTCCATGGCGAGGACAGTGCCTAAGTCAGCCAAGAAGCTGGGATTGCGGGGAGCCAGCCTCACCGCCTGCCGAAGCTCAGCTTCAGCCGCGGCAAGATTTCCGGCCTGTGCCAGGTCCAGTCCATTATTCGCGTATTTTTCTGCTTCTGTGGATTGGTTGGCGGCCCAGAGAGGTGGGAAAGTCGAAACCAAGAACAAAATCAGCAAACTCAGGGCTATCCAGCGATTGATTCCGCGCGGGCAGCATTGCGCGGATTGTTTATGTGGGATGTAGGTATTCGAACTTGGGACTTCACTCATGACACTGTCGGAAACATGGCGGCGAGCCACTATCTGGATCACTGCCGATTAAGCGCTCAGAACACACTGTCTCCAAAAAAGTAACTCCATTACTTTGCACTCTGGTGCCAGTACGCTTGATGACCGATGTAGTCATCATCTTTCAAATTCGCAATGATGAGACGCCGCACTTCCAGGGGATCGATGGCGCCTTGGCGCTTGTACACTACTTGCCCGCCGGGTCGAATGAGCATGCTGTAAGGCACGGCCGCATTCCAATCTGCATCAAATGCTGCCATCAAGTCGTAAATATTAGTCGAGCCCAGTAACAAATTCTTGCTGGTTGCGTGTTGTTTGCTCAGAGCGGAGTACACTCCTGTTTTTTCGTCGGGATAGTTGATGCTGACGGTGACCAAATCAAAAGCCCGGTGGCCATACATGCGATAAATAGTTTCTAGCTCCGGCAATTCCTTGAAACACGGACCACACCAAGTGGCCCAGAAGTTCACAAGCAGAAGCTTTCCCGTGGCATTCTTGCGGAGCGCCTGGAGATCGCGCGCACTCGCGAGCTTAACGTCAACCGGTTTGCCTTCGATCTCAGCAAGCTCTTCCTTGCGTCCTTCCTCCTTGTACAACCACTTCGTCGAACAGCCCACGGATGGTGTCTTAGCCACCGGCACCTGCTTGCCGGCGAGCAGGGCGCCAATTGCACTGCGCGCATCTCGACGAGTGACCAGGGGCTCCCGGGGGTTGTTGTCCACACGGCCTTCGTATCGTAGTTTGCGCCCAGAATCGAAAATGAAAATGTGGGGAGTGGCGGTGGGACCGTAGGCACGGGAAACTTTCTGTGTTTCCCCATCGTAAAGGTACGGAAAGTTGAAATGCCGGTACGCGGAACGGATTTTCATCTCTTCAAACGAGTCACCTACATCGGTGTAGCCCATTTCATCAAGCCGGACCGCGTTGGGATTGTTGGGCTCGATCGCCACAAGAGCTACTCCGCGATCGCGATAATCCGCTGCCAACTGCTTAATTCGGCTCTCATAGAGCTGCGACGTGGGACAGTGATTGCAGATGAATGCGATGACCAGCACCTTGCTTGTGGAATAGTCTTTCAGGCAATGGGTTTGATCATCCGTTCCGGTTAAACAAAAGTCAGGGGCGGCCGCTGCGATTGCTAAAGTGGGCGGACCTGGCTCATCGCAAAATGCGCAGCCTGAGATCAGCCCGCAAAATATTAAGTACAGAACTCCAAGACACGTTTTGTTGAACCGCATCGAAAAACCTTGCTCCCCTGAATTCCGAAATATCTTAGCTGCCCTTCAGCGGAAACCGAGTCGCGGCAATTTGCGAGTATAACGCGGCTCAGTGACATGATTTTTACAAAATCGAATTTCTAAGGGCTTTTCTGCGGTTTGATTTTTCACGGGATGAGAACCAGAATATTTGTCTTGACGGTTGCCTGCAATTTGGGCCATAAAACGTTTTAATACAAGACTTCAGACAGCTTCATTCTTGTACACACAGTCGACGGAACGAGGCATTCCGGCTTCGCCCGACACTATGATTCTTCGAATATGGAGTAGCATATGAAGATCGTAATCAGCTCTCACCTGACATCCCCATCTCGCCGCGGACGAACCCTGAGGTCAGTTCTGACCGCCATGATCTTCTGTTTTCTTCTGCCCTCCCATGCGGGGGCCCAGCTCTACACCGGTTCAGTGGCCGGTACCGTGACCGATCCAAGCGGAGCGGTGATTTCGTCCGCTCATGTAAAGCTTTCAGATGAGCAGAAGGGGTTCACATTCAATACGACGACCGATAACTCAGGAAGGTTTTTGTTCCGCCAGGTCCCTCCAGGTTCCTACAAGGTACTGGTCGAGGCGACCGGATTCCAGGCGCAACAAAAAGACGACATCAAAGTAGACGTCAATCAAAATGTCGCAGTCGACTTTGGGCTGAAAGTCGGCTCTAGCAGCCAGGTCTTGGATGTGCAAGCCAGTGGAGTAGAACTGCAAACTCAGGATGCAGTTACAGGCCAAGTCATCGACAGGAAATTCATCAATGATCTGCCTCTGGTAGGTCGCAACGTCTTGGATTTGGCATACCTCACCCCGGGAATTACAGAAGTGGATACGGATTGCCAGGGATGCATGGCGAACAACTTCATCTCCAACGGCAGCCGAAATGCGACTGCGGATATCTTACTGGATGGCGTATCGAGCACGAATTTCGAGCAGAATAGCGGGATTCTGGCCCCAACCTATACGCCGTCGGTAGTGGAAGAATTTAAGGTGCAGCAATCGAATTTCAGCGCGGAATACGGCTTCAGTGGCGCCACAGTAATCAATGTCGTGACGCGCTCAGGGACGAACCAGTTTCATGGAACCTTATACGAGTTCCTCCGCAATGAGAAATTGGACGCCAACGATTGGTTCAATAACCTGAATGGCGCGCCGCGCGCCCCCTTGCGGCGTAACGACTTTGGCGGGACCATAGGCGGCCCGATCTGGAAGAACAAGACCTTTTTCTTTTTTGATTACGAGGGAACCCGCACCAGGAGCTTTGCCTCGGCCGCAGCAGGGGTCCCCACCAACTTGGAAAAAGGTGGCGACTTCGGAGAGTTGTGCACGCTGAGCGGTGCGAGCTTTGACAGCGGCGGAAATTGTTCAGATCCCGCTTTCCAGCTTTGGGATCCCTTTAGCGGCACATTTGACTCCAATCTGGGCTCGGTGCGCTCTGCAGCAATTCCCTTCAACAATTTGGCGACCTATGCAAGCCCCGGCAATCCAGCACTGAACGGAACCCCTTTTCAAGTGGTGCCGAAGAAGGGACT
>MNDG01000038.1 GCA_001914815.1 Acidobacteriales bacterium 13_2_20CM_55_8 | reverse complement strand
TCACCGAAGATTTCCGCCAAGCCTCGGAAGCGATGCGGAATGGCAACTTGGATCAAGCCGGCGAAGGATTTTCTTCCGTGATCAAACAGAACCCAAGTTTTGCGGAAGCACATTTCAACCTGGGCCTGGTACGGGAGGAACAAGGCAGGTACGAGGAGGCCATCGCCAGCTTTCAAAAGGCGCTGTCGCTGAAACCGCGGTTGCGGGGCGCAAATCTTTTTCTGGGCGTGGCGGAATATCGTCTGAATCAACTAGACAAGGCGATCGCAGCAGTACGGCAAGAGACCATTGCGTATCCCAAAGATGCGGGCGCATTGATGTGGCTGGGTGTCATCGAACTGGCGAAAGATCGTCCAGAGGAGGCTGCCGACGTCCTGGACAAAGCCGCCAAGATCGCGCCCAACAGCGTCGATATTCTCTATCATCGCGGCCAGGCCCACTTGCTGGTTTCTAAAAACAGCTATGCCAAAATGTTCAAGGCCGATCCCCAATCGTGGCGCGTGCGCCAGGTTCTGGCGCAGGCCAACGCGGAAGCCGAGCGCCATATGGATGCCATTGCAGAGTATCTGGCGGCCATCAAACTTGCGCCCACGCAGCCCGGCCTGCATGAGGAACTCGGCTCGGAATACCGTAATGCGGAAAAGCCGCAAGAGGCCGAGGCGGCCTTCCAGCGCGAACTCGAGATCGATCCCTACAACGTTCTTGCGCGGTATAAGCTGGGAGTCCTTGCCGTAGAAAGGAACGACGGCGCCAAGGCGAAAGCGTTTATCGAGGCGGCGCTCCGGCAGAAACCAGGATTGCCCCACGCAGACTACAACCTCGGGCGCGCCGAAATGCAGATCGGAAACGATATCGCCGCGGCGGACCACTTGCAACGCGCGACCGCGACGGAGTCCGATCCGGAAGTACTTCAACAGGCCTGGTTTCAGTTGGGTATTGTCTACCGCCGGCTGCATCGTATGAGTGAAGCACAGCAAGCCATGGCCACATTCCAGAAGCTCAAGAATGAGGAGGCGGAAAATTCTCAACAGAAACTGAAAAAATTTCAGGTCCAGCGGGATCAGGATGCCTCTCAACCGGCGAATTCTCCGCCGCATCCAAATTGAGAGTACGACCCACATATCACCGTTCTCGAGGATCATCCCTGCGAACTGCGACCCGAATACTCATCTTTGTTCTGGCGCTTATGCTGATGCCAGATGCGGCGGCAGGCCAGCAGGGAACTTCTCCTCTAACTGCGGCGCCGGGAAAAAGCGCTGGTTCGTTCGTTGACGTTACCGCCGCCAAAGGTCTCAACTTTCGCTACCTGTCATCACACACCTCGAGAAAATATCTTTTGGAGACCATGGGTCCGGGCGTGGCTTTGTTTGACTACGATAACGATGGACGGCTGGATATTTTTCTCGTGAACGGCGCCTCTCTCGATGATCCAACTCCGAAAGGCACGATTCCTCAGAAAACCGGGCCGCAATATTGGAATCGTCTGTATCACCAGAAATCGGACGGGAGCTTCGAAGATGTTACCGAGAAAGCGGGCCTGCAAGGCAAAGGCTACGGGATGGGCGTTGCGGTTGGCGATTACGACAATGATGGGTACGAGGATTTATACGTTACGGCCTACGGGGGCAACAGGCTCTACCATAATAATGGTGACGGCACTTTTACCGATGTAACCGAGAAAGCCGGCGCCGGCGGGGGCGGATGGTCCACCAGCGCCGCCTGGATTGATCTGGATGGCGACGGACTTCTGGACCTGGTGGTACTGCGCTATCTGCAGTGGGACTTTGACGATGTCTGGTGCGGCGAGCATAAACCTGGATATCGCTCTTATTGCCATCCGGACTACTTCAAGCCGATTGCGCCACTGGCTTACCACAACGACGGCAACGGCCGTTTTACCGAGGTTTCTCAGAAGATTGGGATGTCCAAGTCGGGGAAGGGCCTGGGAATTGCGATTGCGGATTATGATCGCGACGGCCGCACTGACATCTTCATCGCTAATGATTCCACTCTCGAATTCCTCTACCACAATAAAGGTAATGGAACCTTCGAAGAGGTGGGGCTAATGAGCAATACCGCCGTAGACGGCGACGGTCGTGCGTTTGCTGGCATGGGAGTAGACTTTGCCGACTATAACAACGATGGCCTGCCGGACTTGATCGTTACCGACCTCGCCAATCAGATGTATGCCTTGTTTCAGAACAACGGCGATGGGACGTTCAACTATGCCAGCTATACTTCCGGCGTCGGCCCGATCACTCGTCCCCATTCCGGCTGGGGAGTTCGGTTTCTGGATTACGACAACGACGGCTGGAAGGATCTTCTGATTGCTCAGGGCCACGATCTGGATACGATTCAGCTGACTTCTCCGAACCTGCGCTATCGCGAACCGATGCTGCTGGCGCGAAACACAGGCCACGGTTTCGTGGATGTGTCGGCGGACTCTGGACAAGTCTTTCAACAGGCGTGGGCGGCTCGGGGTATGGCGATCGGCGACCTGGATAATGACGGTCGGCTGGACGCGGTCGTTACCACCAATGATGGACCCGCATACATCCTGCACAACGAGACTCCCACGCAGAACCACTGGCTCACGTTGCTGCTCGTCGGACATAAAAGCAACCGGGATGCGATCGGGGCGGAGATAAAAGTTGCTACCGCGAAAGGCCCGCAATTTGCCGTCGTAACGACCGCTGCAAGTTATTTGTCCGCCAGCGACAAGCGGGTGCATTTTGGCCTGGGAGCGGAGAAGGTCGCCCAGTCGGTCGAGATTCACTGGCCCAGCGGCATCGTTCAAACGCTCAAGGACGTGATAGCGGATCAGATCCTGCAAGTAGACGAGTCTCCACGGGAAAAGGGAAAGTGATGCGGATGCGAGGAGCATCACTTTCCTGGTTTGTGTTGGTTTGCATCTTTTCCGCAGTTGCCCAGGAACCGGCGCCGGACAAGGCTCCCCAGCAAGCACCGTCGATGGGAGTGTCTACCGGGGTTGCGCATGCGCCCGTGAAGGACGCCCAATCCCGCCCGATCACCGCTGGCGGATTCGTCGACGGCGCTCCCGTGGTTTACACCGATATCACGAAAACAGCCGGGCTGGACAAATTCCACCATCGCTCCGGCACTCCGGAAAAAAAGAGCATCATTGAGACTCCCGGCTCCGGTGTAGCCCTGCTAGATTACGACAACGACGGCTGGCTTGACATCTACCTGCTGAATGGTTCCACTGTTCCTGCGCTAAAGGGCAAAGAACCTGCGCCTCAGGCCATGCTCCTGCACAACAATCACGACGGAACTTTCACCGATGTTACTGCTAAAGCCGGAGTGGCGAATCAACGCTGGGGATTCGGCGTCGCGGTAGGTGATTACGACAACGATGGCTGGCCCGATATCTACGTTGCCAACTACGGCGAAAATCGCCTCTATCACAACAATCATGACGGAACTTTCACTGACGTATCAGAGAAAGCAGGAGTAACCCTGGGTGGCTGGTCGGCTGGGCCCACCTGGGGCGACTACGACCACGATGGCTTGCTGGATTTGTTTGTTCCCGGATACGTAAAGTTTGATGCTGACCATCCGCCGATTGCCGGGCAAGGCAGCATCCCTCCTGGCTTCTGTAAATTCCGCGGCGTCGATGTGATGTGTGGACCGCGTGGTCTGCCCGGAGAGCAGGATCACCTCTTCCACAATAATGGGGATGGTACCTTCACCGACGTCAGCGTGAGAGCCGGAGTTTCCGATCCCAAGGGTTACTACGGCTTTGCTTCGGTGTTTGTGGATGTCGACGACGATGGATGGGTGGACCTGGTGGTCGCCAACGACTCGGTGCCCAACTATCTCTACCACAACCGCCATGATGGCAGTTTTGAGGATGTCAGCTATCTTTCGGGCTTTGCTCTAACCGAAGACGGACGTGAGCAAGCGTCCATGGGAATTGCCGTCGGCGATTACAACCGCGACGGGAAAGTGGACTTGTACGTGAGCGCCTTCTCCGACGACTACAACGCCCTGTACCGTAATGATGGAGACGGAAATTTTTCCGATGTTACATATCAGTCCGGCCTGGCCGATCCCGCCATCCCGTTTCTTGCCTGGGGAACCGGATTTCTTGACTTCGACAACGATGGCCTGACTGATATCTTCGTCGCCAACGGCCACGTTTATCCCGGCGTCGATCGGCAGGACTGGGGCACAACTTGGGCACAACGCCCGCAACTGTTTCGTAATCTGGATGGAACCAGGTTTCGCGAGGTACCCCCCGCCACCGGCAGCGGCCTGGCCGATGTCATCACGGCTCGTGGCGCGGCTTTCGGAGACCTTTTCAACGACGGCCGCATCGATGTCGTGATCAACAATGTAGACTCCACGCCCACACTGCTGCGGAATGTCGTGAAGAACGACAATCGAAAAGTCCGCGAGATGCGATTGGAAGCAAAGTCTCCATTACCGCAAATGGCGTTCGGCAGCGCGCCGACGTGTTCAGTGGTGGCAGCTACGGCTCCAGTTCTGACCAGCGGGTGCACTTCGGGCTGGGACCCGCGGGGAAAATCGATAAGGTTGAAATCCATTGGCCAAGCGGCCTCAAGCAGGAGGTCTCGGTTCCAGGCCTGGATCGCATCCTTACAATTGTCGAAGGCAAAGGGGTGGTGAAATATTAACTCTTAGTTGCCAGGGATGAGCGGCTTTGCGTCTAGTCGAGATTCCCGTAAGGGCAGCGCCGCGATCCAGTTACCTTTTCTGTTAAACTCCGCTTCCGACACTGCCACCAGCCCAGTTGAGCAGCCCCATCCCACCTTGAATGCTCCAACAAAAAAAGTTCTGCTTTCTTTCGCGCCCAGGATGGATTTCAGCACGGCAACACAAGTCGACTTGACAAAGGTTAGTCTACATATGTAGAGTATCGATGTGCGTATCTCTCCCCAGACGATCGCAGTTTTGAATGCCCTGCAGAAGAGCAGTAAGGGCTGGACTCATGGTTACGAGCTGAGCAAAGTCACCGGTTTGAAGTCAGGCACTCTATACCCAATCCTCGTGCGTCTTCATGACGAAGGCTGGCTGGAGGCGAAATGGGAGCCGTCGCGCGAGCAAGGCCGCCCGCCTCGGCACCTGTATCGGATTACGGCCGCGGGTTCATCCGAGTCTAAGGAGATACTTCAATTGGGGGAGGCGAAGAGGCGCACTCAACGGCTTGCTTATGAAAGATAACTTGCCAAACTCTCTCGCAGATATAGTGGCGCAATTTCTAAATCGCGGTACGTTGGCTATGCTGCCGCGAAATCGGCGTCACTGGGGCCAGGCACTGGTTGCCGAGCAGAATCAGATCAACAACACCTGGAAACGTATCTTCTGGGCTGCAGGAGGAATTACGATGACCGCAAAAGATTTTCTCAACCGGATGTTCACCGAACGACTGGCATGGGCGGCCAGCATCGCGGGCGGAATGCTGTGTGCTTTCGTGGATATGGCGATGGACGTTCCTTCTAGCCGGCGGTCTGCCCGCCTTCGTGCTGGTCACCAACCACTGGGGGCCATACTCGATGGATCGCTTCGACGTGTTCTACGGGTTAGTGCCGGCAACACTCGGCACCTTAGGCGGCATTGTGCTGCGCCGCATGTCGCGCCCACTGAACCATGGGCCCGTGGAGTAACGGGATCTTACTGACGACCGCGGATTATAACGGCACAGCATACGAATCGCGCAGAAATCCAATGAAAAGTGGTGATCATCACTTAGAAGGAATCCCCAAAACGATCTTGAGCAGCCCAGTGGCGAGGGACGAGACATCGACACCATCCATGTTGCTGAGCACAACCACGCCAGCTCGCCGTTCAGGCATGAGCATGATGAAAGTGCTGGTACCTTGTTGCCCGCCCCCATGCCCCACATCGGCGACGCCCAGTTCCTTGCCAGTACCCCACCCCAGCGCATAGTCGTTCTTCGAACCGTCCGCCGTCTTCTGAGGAGTCCACATTACGCCCCGGGTTGCACGATTTACGAGTTGGTCGCCCAGGATGGCAACCTCGAATCGCGCCATATCTTCGGCTGATGACAACCATCCTCCGCCGGGAATCTTATAACTCGAATCCAAGAAGTCTGCGTTCACTACCCTGCCTGATTTGTCTTTGTGGTAGAAACGCGTGCGGAACGGGATAACGGCATTGCGGTCGTCAGCAACCGTGCTCGCCATCCCGGCCGGAACAAAGACATTCTTGCGCAGGAAGTCTACATATTTCTCACCCGAGATTCCCTCGATGGCACAGCCGGCCAACGTGAAACCCTGGGTTGAATAGCTGAATTTTGTTCCCGGCTTGGCTACCAGGGGATCGTTGGCGAAAAACTTCAGACCGGCCGTGATCCCATCATCGAAATGCTTTGTATTACCGACTTCGGGGTCGTCCTGCGAATCACCACGATAATGCCGGATTCCGCCCAGATGCCCGAGCAACTGGCGTGTGGTAATCGGCCATTCTTTTTGCGGAAATGCCGGACAGTAGTTTTGCACTGGTACATCCAGATTCAATTTTCCTCGCTCCCAAAGCTGCATCGTGGCCGTCGCTGTCAGCGGCTTGGATACCGATGCCAGACGGTACAGCGTGCGCGAGGTTGCCGGAACAAAATTCTCCAGGTCGGCCATGCCATAGCCCTGGGACCACTCATATTCGCCATTCTCCACCACGGCGACCGATACACCTGGCACGCTGTTTGCAGACATGAACTTCGCAATCGCACTCTCGATTTGAGCATGTTTTTCAGAAGAAAGCTTGGCGTCCTGGGCGGAAATCACCGAAGCTGCTGTTACGACAATGACCACCGCCGACCAGATCGCTCGACACAAAAGTTTCCGTTGCTCTCGCAGTTCAGCAAGCCAATTTAGGTTCATAACTCCTTATCTTAAATTGCTCGCGTTGTCCTTGCCCAGGCTCCGTCGGGACAAGTCATCCCAGCCAATGGCCGTTATGTTAACTTTCCAATCGCCATGAAATTCATCTTGAGTCTTTTGCTCTTATTTGCGCCGCCGAGTTATTGCGCCGAGCGGATTGTCCTTTCGCTCGATGGCGAATGGGACATCACTGATTCGAAAACCGCTGACAGACTTCCCACGCACTTTGACCACAAAGCCCCGGTCCCTGGCCTGGTTCACTCCTCCACACCGGGCTTCGCGGATGTTGATCTCTTCGATAGCCAGCAGGTTATCCAGAATCGCGTTGCTCAAGGAAAGCTGCCTCAGACCGCTCTGGTTCGGACTGCGGGGGTGCCCCGACAGGATCGCAACTGGTTCTGGTATCGCCGGACGTTTGACATTGCCGTCAATCGCAGTGTTGCCGTCTTGCGCATCAATAAGGCTCAGTTTGGTGCGGCGGTTTGGTTGAACGGCAAGAAGGTTGGAGGACACCTTCCGTGTTTCTCGGCCGCGGTATTCGACGTGACGAACGCGATTCGTTGGAGGGGGAAGAACGATCTACTCGTACGCGTTGGCGCGCATCCTGGCGTGTTGCCTGAAAGCGTCTCCGCGGGAACGGACTTCGAAAAGAACCGTTGGACACCGGGCATCTATGACAGCGTTTCAGTTCAGTTGAGCGATAACCCGGTGATTGAAAGTGTGCAAGTCGCGCCGCATCTCGCCGACAGCAGCATCGTCGTGCAGACGAGACTGCGAAATTACGGGAGTGCTGCCACCAGCTTTCAGTTGACTCAGAATGTCCATGCCTGGAAGTCCCCTGACGTTGACGGGAGTGCGACTCCCCAGGCGATCTCGCTGCTGCCGGGTGAAGCCAAGGCTGTCACGCAGACGATTCGCATCCCGAATGCGAAGCTATGGTGGCCGGAAGATCCAAATCTCTACGTGCTAGAAACACGTACAGGGGGAGACAGTGCGAGCACGCGCTTTGGAATGCGCGAGTTCCGCTTCGATACTCCTACGAAGCGCGCCTACCTGAATGGTCGCGTGTATTTCATGCGTGGATCCAATATCACACTACATCGGTTCTTTGAGGATCCTAAATCGGGGACTTTGCCTTGGAATGAGCAGTGGGTGCGCAAACTGCTGGTGACTATTCCCAAGCAGATGAATTGGAACAGTTTCCGTTTCTGTATTGGCCCAGTGCCGGACAAGTGGCTTGATATCGCGGATGAAGCGGGCCTGTTGATTCAGAACGAATACTTTGTCTGGACGGGTCACGAATGGCACGGCCCTGAGAACCAAGTCCACTTCAACGCAGCCGAGATGATTGCTGAGTACTCCGAGTGGATGCGCGACAACTGGAATCATCCCAGTGTAGTGATATGGGACGCGAACAATGAGACTTGGGACCCGATGTTTGGAGAGCAGATCATCCCCGCAGTCCGAAGTTTGGATCTGTCCCACCGCCCGTGGGAGAACAGCTATAACCCTCCCGCCGGACCGGATGATCCGGTGGAGGATCATCCCTACGAGTTCCAAGCTATGGCAGATGGTGGACAAGAATTCAACATGACGAGTTTGGAAAGTCCCGGTGGAATCACCCCGGGAGGGACGACAGGCCATGCTCTCATTCTCAACGAGTACGGGTGGTTGTGGTTGAACCGCGATGGTAGCCCTACCGAACTCACGAAGAAGCTCTATCCTCGTCTGCTCGGTGAAACTGCCAGCGCCAAGGACAGGTTGGAGCTGAATGCTTACTTGTTAGCAGGAATCACTGAATACTGGCGGGCTTATCGCCAGTATGCTGGAGTTCTGCATTTTGTCTACCTGACGGGTAGCGATCCTGAAGGCTACACCTCCGATCATTTTCACGATGTCGAGAGGCTCGACCTCAACCCCGAATTCATGGACTACATGAGCAATGCCTTCGCTCCGATGGGTGTTTATCTCAATTTCTGGAAACCGTCATTGACGGCTGGAAGCACTCAGTCAGTCCAAGTGATGATGGTCAACGACCAGCCCCGGCCAGCAGAAGGTTCGCTCACGATTGCACTGGAAGCCGTGAATGGCGAGCTACTAGGA
>MNDG01000043.1:12308-16412 GCA_001914815.1 Acidobacteriales bacterium 13_2_20CM_55_8 | reverse complement strand
CAGGTCGCGCGCGAAAGCGGCCTTTTCAACCTCGGCCGCATTTGCCAGCCGAGAGTAGGCCCCGTCCCAGTTGCGTGATTTCGCTGCCGTGAGAAGAAGTCTCACGGCTTCTTCGGGAGTATGAGCGGAAAGCATGCGGTACCGCTCGATACCACCGGACTGCACCCAGGCGATCCAGACGAAAACGACAGTTGCTACCGCGAGGACGATGGGAAGAACGCGCTTCATGATCGAACCTCGCGAGCGAACACGCCTTCGCCGGCGGCAGCAGGGAACTCCACGACGCTCTCGGTTACGCGCTCACGATCAGGTAAAAGAAACGCAAACAGGATGGCAAGAATACTGCTCGCGAGGGGGATAATTCCCCACAACAATCCTTCCCAGGGAGCTGGCATTGTGTCCGATTCAAATTTTCTGGCGGGAGGCACGTCCTCTTTCGACCACACCGTGATGGTGCCTGAATCGTAGGACTCGATCTGGCGCCAGCCGGCAAATGCAAGCAGCGGCTCGTAATACGGATCGTGGACAAAAATGTATTTCAATCCATAGTAGTTTGCATGTTTCAGCATGGCGCGCAGGGATTCCATCCCCGCTGTTCCGAAATATTTTGAGCTGGTGAGCTGGGCGGAGCCGTAGTGGGTCATCTCCGGCAAAAGCCGTGCGGAGTTGTATTCGCCGTCGACGCTATTCGCGACCGCGTAAGTCGAGATCTTGGGAAGGGAATTGCCGAAGCCCAGAGTCAGATAACGATACTTATTGTGACCTCCGCGGTTGAGAAACTCGACGACCGAATCGACATTCAATCCACTCAGGGCGTGATAAGGACTCCACACCAGCCAGCCCAGAGACAATGCAAGGCTACCAACGGCTGCCAAAGAAAGACCTACCGCTGCTGCGGTTTGGAAGCGGTCCAGAAGTGCCTCAGCCACTAATCCCACGATGGGCAATGCCAGCAACGCCGCCCACAGCGTAAAACGTTCAAAGGTCAAGATTTCAAAGGCGCGCCCGAAAATCCATTTGGGAACAGGAGTTGTTCCTCCCAAACCAAATAGAAATGCAAACCAGAAGCCCAAGAGCAGCGGGCGAAGCCTGCGGTTGGAAGAACCAAACCACAGAATGAATGGCAGGGCGAGAATCAATGCTCCGTAAGGCACCACGAAGTAGTTGATGAAATACGTAGCGTTCATGAGCAGGTTCGACCGGCTGGCATGGGGGATAGGCATCTGCTCGATGGGATGGCGGATGATCGCAATCCAGTAGGGCAGAAGAACGATCCCAACTCCGATTCCGGCCAACACTGCAAACACCGCAGCGCGTCCGACGACAGAAAAAACTGAGCTGCGTTCTCTTCGATCCAGACACGCCAGCCAAAGCACAGGCAATGCAAACAGCATGGAGCCGAACAGCAGGGTGACGTGGTGCACCGAAGCTGCGGCCAATGTCAAGATCACGCCTTTGAGCAGAGCACGGCCTTCACCGGTTCGAGACCAATCGTAGAAATACGGCAAAGCAAGCAGGTAAAGCGGAGCCGACAACATGGTGGACAACTGGCCTGCGGAGTAAACCAGGAATCCCACGACTCCCAGAAAGACGCTGAACAATGCCGCATAACTGCTGGCTCGCTCACCGACCCAGAGTCGCGCGAAACGATACACGCCGACCGGTAGCAATAATACTGCGATCAACTGCACCAGCATGTAGGCCATCTTCAGGCCCACGACATATGAAAACAGCGCGATCCACTGATGGCCCAGCGGAGGGTAGGTAGTCTGGGAAAAGCCGGCGAACCACTTCTCGTTCCAGGGATCAAACCAGTGATGGGCGTAGTGGGAAGCGAAGAAGATGTGAAAGTTAGCGTCGTAGGAAGTGTTCAGGGGCAGCTGCAACATGAGCAGCGGTCCGTGCACTGCAAACGCCAGAAGTATGATCGCCGCCAGCGGGATCGGCCGCCGGAAATAGCTCGTCTCCACGGTATTGGAAGTCCTCCCCAATTATGTGAGCAGCTGTTTGATTCAACCTGACCCGGGAAGGTTTGCTGGTTTCTTGTGTACTTCTGGGGTATGTCACTCGCCAAAGTGGGATTCCCACAGCCTGTGGGGTAATGAGGTGAGACTCTGCATCCAACCGCTGGAAAACGCAGGGCATCAGAACGATGGGCAAGCGCACGACTCGGAACAACCCACAGGTAGGAACGGCGAACGTGCGCCCACACCGCACCATGGTAGGAAAGAAGCCAAAAATCGTGCTGTTTTGTCTCTTGCTGCTGGCCAGTGTGGCGGCTGGGCAAACCTTCGAACTGGGTAATCAAAACCCCACTACACCAAGCAATTCCGGTAAGAAAAAGCCGAAGACTGCACGTCCCCAGCCCGCCGTCCAAAGCTCGGATGGCTCTATCGGATGGGGATCCGGAATTGAAGTAGCCCGTGATTCCCGCGCCGCGCAACAGGCGCTGCAACGAAGCGATTACTCGTCCGCGGTCATGTATGCCAATCGAGCTGCAAACGCTGCTCCCCAGAACACCGGCCTTTGGTTCCTGCTGGGGTATTCGGCTCGCCTCGCAGGGCAATATCAAGTTTCAATCAACGCCTACAATCGCGGCCTGCGGAATCAACCCGGCTCCATACAAGGGCTCTCAGGCTTGGCACAAACCTACGTAAAGATGGGTCGCCAGGCTGAGGCTCGCGAGGTCCTGCAAAAAGTGCTGGCCGCGAATCCTCGAAGTGTGAACGACCTTCAATTGGCCGGCGAAATATCTCTGAGCACCGATCCGAGTGCCGCCCTGGATTTGTTAAAGCGGGCGGAAGCACTGCAGCCCTCGGCGCGGGGCGAACTGCTGATCGCGCGCGCCTACCAGAGATTGAATCAGCCCCAGGCTTCCAAGCAGTTTTTAGATCGAGCACAAGCCCGTGCCCCGCGTGATCCGAATGTGTTGCGAGCTGTCGCGTCGTTCTATCGGGATGCGAAGCAGTATGACCTCGCCATAGCCACTTTGCAGAAGGCAGTCTCCGGCAAGGATCCGGGGGCGCTCTCCGAATTAGGCTACACATACCAGTTAGCTGGAAAAAAGAAACAGGCCGCGGAAACTTACGCGAAAGCCGCCAGCATGAGTACAGGCGATACCGGACTGCAGTTGAGCGCCGCCCAAGCGCTGGTGAACGTGGGACAGTTTGACCGCGCTGCTACTTTTCTCCAACACGCTGAGGCGCGGGACGCCAATAGCTATCGGCTGCACGCCATACGCGGCCAGATTGCCAGCTTGCAGGCGCGCAACCAGGATGCGATCCGCGAATATCGCATTGCCATCGAGCACTTGCCCGACGGCGTTCCCGAGGGTCCACTCTATCCCATTTCATTGCACTTGAGTCTCTTTGAGCTGTATCGCGGAGCCGATGACCAGACTGGAGCAGATCGAGAGTTGGCCGCAGCGCGCACCGCGCTTGGAAAAATTAGCGGAGTGGAGGAGTCGAGCAAGCCCGAATTTCTTAGATTAAGAGCGTCCGTCGAAGCCGCCTCCAATGACGTGGTTGCTGCCGAAAAGGACCTGAAAGAAGCAATATCGCTCGATCCCGGCAACCTGAATATCATGCTCAGCTACGCCAACCTGCTGTGGAAAATCAACCGCAAGCCGGAAGCAATGCAGTTGTACAGCAAGGCGCTGGACCTGGATCCCACCAACCATTCGGCGCTAACCGCCATGGGCTATTTGTCGCGCGAAATTCCCGACCAGAAGGCGGCGGAGAAATACTTTACAAGACTCTCCTCGCTCTACCCGAATGATTATGTTCCATTCATTGCGTTGGGGGACCTGTACACGTCAACCCGCGAATTTGCGCGGGCGCAGACGAACTATGAAAAGGCCCACCAGTTGGCGCCTAACAATCCGCTGGTGGTTTCAGGCGGCACAAACTCGGCGCTCGAAGCTCACGAACTGCCGGTCGCGAAGCGCTGGCTGGATCGGGCGGATGCCAATCCAGCAATCAACCAGAATCCACAGGTGATGAGGGAACGGGAAAGATATCTCACCTGGACGGGGCACTACGAGGAGTCGGCGGCGCTGGGGTACAAAGTGCTGGAGAAACTTCCTCGCGATCCCGAGGCTCCGGT
>MNDG01000043.1:0-12275 GCA_001914815.1 Acidobacteriales bacterium 13_2_20CM_55_8 | reverse complement strand
CGCGATAAGGACTTGCGTCTGATCGCAGGTTACGTCCACGTCCATTCCGGCCAGCTCCGCGAAGCCGTCACAGATTTCAGCAATGCTCTGGAACTGGATCCCAAAGTGGCGACCGCGTATATGAATCGCGGCTACGTGCTGAATGATCTGAAAGAAGGTGACAAGGCGGCGAAGGATTTTGAGGCCGCCATTAAGTTGCGTCCGAACTACGCCGAGGCGCACTTGGGACTGGGCTACGCGTACCTGCAACTCCACCGTGCCAAGCCAGCTTTGAAAGAAGTAAATATCGCGGCCAAGCTGAAAGGCGAGTCCAAGGCCACTCATCTGGCAAGGGCAGAAGCTTATCGGCAGCAAATACTTTTGCGCCAGGCAGAGGCCGAGTATCGAGCAGCCCTCAAGATTGCGCCTAATGATGTCACGACTCGACTGGCGCTGGCGGACACTCTCTATCGGCAGCATCGTTACGACGAAACCATTGATGTGTTGAAATCCGCTATCGGACTCTCGCCGCAGGATGCCTTCGTTTACGCGCAGATGGCACGAGCCTACGCGCAGCTTCATCGGCGCGATGAAGCACTCAAAGCCATTGCCGCGGCGGAAAAGCATTCGACTGACAGCAGAATTTTCATCGCCACCGGCGAGGCGCTGCTGATTCTTGGAGACCACCAGGCAGCGATGGATCATTATGCACGCGCTTTAGAATCCTCCGATGCGGATCGTGTCCAAGTCCGGTTGGCACTGGCCCGCTTGTTCGCTCATGAGGGCCGTCGTGACGAAGCCCAGCAGCAGATTGCTTTGGGTTTTGCGGAAGCCCGGGTAGGCGAAGCGAATCCGATTACTCCCCAGAATCTGCTGGAAGCCGCCGATGTGCTCATGGCCATCGAGCAATTTGATTTGGCCAAGAAGTATTTTGAACGCGCCCAAGCTGATGGAGCCGATCCAGAATCGGTGTCGGTTGGTCTGGCCAATGCGTATCTGGCGCTGGGCGAAACGCAAAGCGCGGGGCAACTATTGCAAAGCATGGCAAACACCCCCGAGAGCAGCGAGAATTACGAATATTTGGTCGCGCTGGGAAACGTTTATCGCCAGCAGCAGGATACGGTGCAGGCATTGTCCGCATTTGCGCGCGCCAATCGCCTGGTAATGGGCAATGAGTCGACGGAGCGCGCTGAACTCGAGCTGGCGGGACAAGAAGGACGCCAGATCACCAATAACCTTAGCGTGCAATCGGAAATTTCCCTGAATCCAATTTTTGAAGACATCAACATATATACGGTGGACGCCAAACTGCTGGGCGTCACGGATCCGGCTCTGCTGCCAACTCCTCGTTCTTCGATTGAGACTCGTGCCGATGCTCGCTATCGAATCCACCTCAATGGCTGGCCCGCAATTACCGGTCTGGTTGCAGAACGGAATGCCCGAGGACAAATCTCGTTTCCCAGCCGTTTGCTGATTCAGGATCGCAACACCTACGACACCATCTTCAACGTTGGGATCAATCCCGTATTGCATCTGGGAAATAATACGATCGCCTTTACACCCGGCATCCAATACACCATCCGCCGCGACACCATCTCGGCGGTGGATATGAATCAGAACCTCTTCCGCCAGTTCCTGTATCTCTACACCAGCGCCTTCGGCAATTGGGTGTCAGTTTCGGGCAGCGCGGTGCATGAGTCTGGGCCGTTCACTGAGCGGGATCTACATTCGCGGGACCTCGCGGGGCACCTCAATTTCCTCGTGGGCAGGCCTTGGGGAAAGACGTCGTTCATTACTGGATATTCAGCGCGCGACGTCATGTTCCGGCCGTTAGTACGCGAGTACTTCACCACCAGCACCTATGTTGGGTTGCAGCGCAAGTTCGGGCAGAATCTGCGCGCATCTATTTTCGCGGAATATCTAAGATCGTGGCGCGTGGAAGACAATCGCTTCGCCATCGCGCAGGCCATGCGGCCGGCGTTTGATTTGCAGTACACCGCAGGCAAGCACTGGAGCGTGCAGGCGTCCGGCGCGTGGTCCAAGGGCGAAGGTTTCCACGCTTATGACAATGTGAACAACCAGTTCCTCGTCTCTTATGTAAGATCGGTGCAGCGTCCGTTGAACGATGGGCTCGGCGATGTACCGGTAACGTATCCCCTGCGCTTCTCCTTCGGATTGCAGCAACAGACGTTCTACAACTTTACTGGCGGTAATGGAACCAAAGTGCTTCCCATTGTGCGCTTGACGCTTTTTTAGGGTGAGAAAATTTCGTGCCTAATAATAATGGACCGATAGCGATCGCTTCTGAGGTGATACGCCAAAGCGCGGCCCGTGTATGTGGCCGCGGTTCCACCGGGACTCTCCGGGCTCGTGTCCTGAGCGGCAGCATGATCATGCTGGTTAGCTCTGGCTTAGTGGGCGCGATGAACCTGGTCTACAACCTGGCCATCGCCCATGGCCTGGGTGCAGCCAGTTTCGGTCATGCCAGCGCTGTCTATACGGTACTGATGCTGCTGTCATCGGTGACGCTCTCCTTTCAATTGTTGTGCTCGAAGTTTGTTGCTAAAAGTGACTACCTTCCCGCCAAGGTAGGTATCTATCGTTTCTTGCATCGTCGCGCCTGGTTGTTTGGAATCGGCATCAGCCTGATTCTGGTGCTGGCCAGCCCTATCCTCTCCGACTATCTCAATCTGCCCACCCGCACATACATCCTTATGCTTGCTGCGGGCACCATCTTCTTTATCCCATTGGGAGTTCGGCGCGGATTGATGCAGGGTATGTACGACTTCCCCCATCTGGCGGGGAATTTCGTTTTAGAAGTCATCGTCAAGCTGGTTGGCGCGTTGCTATTGATCCAGGCCGGATTTGGAGTGCCGGGAGTGATCGCGGCAGTCGTTGCCTCCATCGTTTTCGCCTATTTTGTGGCGAAGCCCGGCGGCGAGCTGGCGACTGAGGCGCAGGCAGGATTGCCCGCTACTCTGGAGGAAGGCGTACAAGCGATCGTATTTTTCGTGGGCCAGGTCATTATCAACAATCTGGACATTATTCTAGTCAAGCATTTCTTTTCCGCTACGCAGGCCGGGGTGTACGCCACCATCGCTCTGGTCGGACGTGTGGTTTACATGTTGTCGTGGTCTGTGGTCAGCAGCATGTTTCCCTTTTCTGCGCGGGTACGTTCGCAAGAACGCGACAGCCGCGCAGTGTTGAGCACGGCACTGCTGCTGGTGGTTCTGATTACTTCATTGTTCACGTTGGCAGTCTGGCTGGCTCCCTCGGCTTTATGGCATAGCGTGTTAGGCAATGGCTTCCCTCTGGGACAGCAGACTCCTTATTCGTCATTGTTGGTGTTGTATGCGGCCACAACGGGAATTTACTCACTGGGTGTAGTGCTCATGAGTTACGAGATTTCCCGCAAGATCGGCAATGTGGGCTGGCTTCAACTCAGTTTCAGCGGGGCGATTGTGGGCGGAATTTATCTCTTTCACAATACCTTGCAGGAGGTCATCACGGTTCAACTGGTAGTCATGATGTTGTTGCTGCTGGCAGTGTCGGTCCCATTCTTCCGCGCCCAGAAAGCAGCCTTCAGTCCCCAGCTCGAAATCAGGGTTCCGTTGAGCGACGCCATCAGCTCGGCGGGCACTATGAGAAAGGTCAGGCCGGTAAAGGAAGACGAAGTCATTTCCGAATTCCTTAAAAGCGAATTTTATCAGCCCGAGTTCGACCGCTACCGGGAGCAATTCCGTCAAATTGTCACCCATCCAGACCTGAGCAGCGCGAGAGAAAATGAACTGCGTCGTGCATTGCTGTATCGGCGGCGTGGCAGATTATGGCGCGAGCTGCCTGCCGATACGGAATGGTGGCAGGTAGAATTGCGGACCAGTGATCTGCCCCGCATACGCGTATTCCCGCGCAATCACTGGCGCAAACTCGCAAGTGGGAATTTCTACCTGACCGAAATGGTGGATCACATTCGTGCCAGAGTGGGTTCTCATCCTTCGGACGCATTTGTCGCCAAATTGAGATCGCTGAGCGATGAACTTGCCAGCGCGCCGGAGCACGATAGTTCGGTGCTTCTCATTGGACTAGATGAAGAGAGTCCTCTGACTATCATCGAAGGCAATCATCGAATGGCCGCCGCCAGTCTGGTTTCGCCACAAGAAATTCATCTCCGATTTCAATTCCTATGCGGTTTCTCCCCCAGAATGACCGAGTGCTGCTGGTATCAGACCGATCTCTCAACCCTGTGGCGTTATGCCAGAAACTTCGTAGCTTACTTGTTTGAAGATCCAGACATCGTGATTGAGCAGGCCTCGCAGACTCATTTGTCGTCCGACACCGGAGCGCGAGTAGTGTAGGCCTAGTGCTCTCGCGTAATCCCATTCCTGTAAGGTAACACCGCCGGCTTTTCGCCGGATGATATGTAGCTGCCCAATTGCCGGCGGGCCGGCGCTACCTGTCAGTCGATGGGGTGGAAGGGGCCAGCTCAATGCTGCGAGCGACGTAACGTGAACCGTCAAACACAGCTGAGATTCCTACTTCGGATCCTTGGCGAACGTCGCGGAGCACACTGCTGGGCAAGGCCTCGAGGTAAATATCATACGTTTTACTATCAGGTTGATTGGCAATGGCAATGAGCCGGCGCGATAGATCGATATAAGTAATTTTGCCAAAAAATGAGAATGACGAGCCTGGCTGCGCCAATACATTGATCTCACGCACCGCGCCGCGCTCACGCCCTGGCGCGCCGAAAGTGAGAGAAACCAGTGTGCCCGGTTTAAGATCTGCCACCGATCGAGTTTCTTTGTCCTGCCGCACAACCGTGTTGGGATCAAGCTGAAACTTCGTGGGCTCGGCCGAAAGCTCATCTCGCAGAGTCAGAGTTCCGGCGCCAGGGTCGTAGCTCATGACTTGGCCGCGCGCATCTCCGACCGGAGCTTGGGTCTCAATCCATATTGTCTTGGCGAATATTCTGGTCCCTTCCAGTTGGGTATCCACATACACGCGCTGACCGGGCTTCAGTTCGCGCTGATTTGAGGCCTGACCATCGCGATAAAAGCGCGTGCGTACGTCGAATCCCAGACGCATTTTCTGTTTGCCGCCGAAAGTTTGCACCGTAACCTGGTTCTGAATGGGATCGAGCTTCGCCACTGTACCCCCAATCAAAGAAACTTTCTTCTTAGGCAGCGGCGGCAGATCCAGCAACGGATCGTGCGCCGCCGGTGGGGCGGTGGTCGAGGACGTCTTTGCGGGTTCATTGGAGTTCGATGGAACCGGCGCCGGTTGAGACTGGGCGTTCATGCAGCCGCCAAGCGCCAGTAGCACGGAGAGTTGCAGGAGACGAGGCATAGTTTTCTCGCCTTCTTGGATGCAGCTCACCTCCAAAAAGTGGCCAAAGTCCATGAAAATAAGGGGTAAACTCAGGAAACGCGAACTGCTGAATGGGCATCCAAAAGCAACGAATCGACACAGGTTCAGACTTTCAGGGACTCATGAAACGTTTTCAACTATTTCTCGTTCTGGTCATTGCCATCAGTTTCACGCCTGCGTGGGCGGGCGATCTGCGGATTACTTTGCCCAAGCGAACCAAGCCAACTCCAGTGCAGCAACTCAATCGCGACGGAGTCAAGGCAATCGAAAAACGTAAATTCGATAAAGCAGAAAAGCTCTTCTACAAAGCTTATCTTTTAGATCCCAACGATCCTTTCACTCTAAACAATCTGGGCTACATTTCCGAGCTCCAGGGAAAAGTAGAGCGCGCGCAGCGCTATTACCAATTGGCATCAAGACAGGATTCGGAAACCGTAATCGATCAGGCCAGTGTGCCAGAGCTCAAAGGGAAACAACTGACCGAGATCACAGGTTCTTTCGGCAATCGCGAACTGCGAATCAATCGCGGCAATGTCGAAGCCATGAGTCTTCTTTCCCAAGGCAGAACCCAGGAAGCAGCCGTGGTTCTTCAGCGGACGCTGGCGGTCGATCCACGCAACGCTTTCACCCTGAACAATCTTGGGTTCACCATGGAAGCGGAAGGCGAACTGGAGTCAGCTTTCCGTTACTACGATCAGGCCGGGAATATGCACTCTTCCGATCCCATTATTGTTTCCCTCGATCCACATTGGCGCGGCAAAGCGATCAGCGAAGTAGCGGCGAATAATGCCAAGGCGGTTCGCCGACGCATCGAAACCGAACAAACAACCCAGGATAAAGTCGCACGCCTAAATCTACAGGGGGTTTCCGCGCTCAACCGCAACGATTCGCGTGCTGCCCGAGGGTATTTTGAGCAGGCCTATCAACTCGATCCCAAGGATGCCTTCACTCTAAACAATATGGGGTACGTGGCGGAAATGGACGGTGACCACGAAACCGCTGACCAATTCTATGCCGCCGCCAGGGAAGCCCGGGATGCAAGTGCACGAGTGACCTTGGCGAATCGTCACGAAATGCAAGGATTGCCCCTCGGTCAAGTCGCGCGCAGCAACGATGAAGGCGCGCAGGCGAACCTCGAAGCCACACGGGAAGCACGACGCCGTGAAGGTGGACCAATTCAACTTAAACGACGCGACAATTCGCCGGTAGTCGAACCAGACTCCGCGCCATTACAGCAGAACCAGATACCAACGGTCCAGCCGCTGCAGAACCAGCCACAGCAGAACCCGCCGCCACCGGACCAAACCCCGCAGAGTGTAACGCCCTCCAACTCCCCGCCACAGTAATGACCAGGCGGCGAGCCCAATTGGCTCGAGCAGGTTACTTTAGTGACATAATTCTGAGAATAAGATTTACTCCCGAAATACTCCCAAACTGGAACCTACAGACGGTCTTTCGTTACCCCCAGATCTTGACCTTTGTTGAAAACAATAAACTTAACTGACGCACCCTCCAGCAAAAAAGATCGAAAAATACAGTAACCACTGTATGGATTTCCGCAAGGTGTAGGGCTTTCGACTTATTGCCCTCTTCGCGCAATACAGCTACTCTGCAAAGAAATCCACCGTTCACTCTGTCAATCAGGTCTGCGGCTCCCAGAAGGCTGGAAGGTGTTTTGTCCTTGGGGCTGGAGTTGGTTTCAACGTGAGAGAACGGTTCATGAGGTGTTTTAGTGAAGTTGAGGGCAATCTTTTTTGCGGTAGTAATGTTGTCATGCTTAGGGCTGTTTCCGGCCACGAATCTCGCGCACGCCGAATCGACCATGAGTTGCCCGAGCGGCACCTACGACATGCTCGACTGGATGACACTGGATTCGAGCGTACGGTCCACTTCTCATCTGAGTGGCAGCGCTAACCCCCTTTACACCACGGTGTACAAAGACAAGTTTTACTGGACCAAAGGTGGAAACGGCAGTCCGTGGGACATCCAACTTTACGACAGCAATTACATTTACCTTTGGATCACCGAGTACGCATGGAACAATCCGAGCTCCTACAAAAAATCCACCAACAACACAAATATGCCGTTGACTGCCCGGTGTGCCAAGGCCGGGTTTCCTGGTTCCACTATTTACGTCAGCAACACCAATTACGACATACATACTGATTGCGCCCATTCCACTACGCACGGATTGAAAAAGGGAGTCAATCAGGTTTGGGGACCCTACAACCTCTCGTTCGGCGGAAGTCTGCCCAACAATATGCCCACATTGGTGGTGAGCTATCGCTACAACTGCGATAACAGCTACGGCAGTTGTGGCGACAAAGAAGAGTACTACTTGAGTCAAAAATATGGCCTGGTGCAATGGGTGCATTACACATTGATAAACGGGTCGTATCAGCAGCAGCAAAAGAGTGTTTTCAATAAGCTTTCAGCGGGTGTCACGGTTCCTAAATTTCAGTGCTTCTAATTGAAGACATTGAAATAGTTGTCAGTTAAAAAAAACTGCGCCTTCAATTCGCGTTGGGGGTGCGCATTTCCCAGGAAGAAACAGGCACTGGCTCGGCAATTTTCCCCGAGCCGAGTCCGGTGTCCTCTGAACGTAGGTCAATCGGGTTCGGAACTGAACAGGATCGGTTTCCGGGCTCCGTACTTAACGCTCAGGAGGAGAAATGCGACACGGGGTACTTGCGGTCGCCGCTGTAATCATGACTTTGCCGGCAATGCTAGCAGCCGGAACCCTCAAAATAGTTCCTACCACCACTTTTCAGGCCGAAACCGCCAACAATACTAGCGCGGCGAATACGTTCCAGTCGCAGAGCAACGGAAATATGGGTGCTCGCAATGTCAGCAAGCTGGATGTCCATTCGCTTTTGTATTCCGGTGCGGGCACCAAGGTATACGCTCATCTGATGCCCTGGTTTGGCGATCCCCGCCACATGAATGTGGGCTACAGCTCGCAGGATCCGGCGCAAATCCATCGTCAAATCACGGACATGATCAGCCGGGGCATCGATGGTGTGATCATCGACTGGTACGGATCTCGAGACACTTTCAGCAACAAGACTACTCTGGCAGTGATGGCTGAAGCCGAACAACATCCCGGCTTCACTTTCGCCATCATGGTGGATAAAGGCGCCATAAAGTTGAGCTCCTGTCGAGGCTGTACGCCGCAGCAGGCGCTCGTCGAACAGGTGCAGTACGTTGAGCAAACCTTTGTGCCCTCGCCGGCATACCTGCGAATCAATGGACGGCCGGTGATCACGAACTTTGATATCGACTTGCACTACACCGTTGACTGGAATGCGGTGAATGCGGCTACCAGTACCCATCCAAACTTCCTTTTTCAACACAGCGGTGGTTTCAAGCACGCGGTGAGCGGAGGCAGTTATTCCTGGGTGATTGTTAACGTCACCGATTTTGGAATGAGCTATTTAACGAAATTCTATAAGGCGGGTTTGGCTGCGCCACAGCAAGAAACCATCGGAGCCGCCTACAAGGGTTTCAATGACACACTGGCTTCGTGGGGACAAAATCGCATTGTCACTCAGCGCTGCGGACACACCTGGTTACGAACCTTTGACGAGATCAACAGCTTTCATGATTCTACCAATCAACTCGATGCTCTGCAGTTGGTGACTTGGAATGATTACGAAGAAGGAACGGAAATCGAGTCCGGGATCGACAACTGCTTTTCCATGTCGGCGGGCATGGCCGGCAATTCCTTGCAGTGGGCGGTCAATGCCTACGAAGACACGATTGATCACTACGTGGTGTATATCAGCACCGACGGGCAGAATCTGATGCCGCTGAACACCATGGCGCCGGGATCGCGTTCGTTGGATCTGTGCAGCTACTCTTTGGCATCGGGCAATTACGTAGCATTCTTGCAAGCGGTGGGGAAACCAACTCTCAGAAATCAGATGTCGAGCGGGATAAAGTTTGCCGCGCAATGTTCCGCCCCGCCGCCCCTACCACCACCGCCACCACCTTCGTCTGGAAGTATCACGCTGGGAGCGACGCCGACAGCTTTGAATGTCGAAGCAGGGAAGTCGGCCAGCTCTACTGTGACGGTTACTCCAGTAGCAGGATCCTTCTCCAGTTCAGTCGCGCTGTCGTGTTCGAATTTACCCGCCGGAACCGTCTGCTCGTTCTCGCCGTCGACGATCACTCCAGGAAGTAAGGCTGTCAGTTCCACTCTGACTATTTCCACTGGCATGCCCTCCTTGCCTCTCCGTGATCGGAACCGCGGCAGGGGGAGGTACGCCCTGTTTTTGTCTGGCTTCGGCGTAGCTGGGTTGTCCATCGCCGGTAGCTGGTCCACTCGAAAGCGGATGCGGCAGGCTCTGCTTGCGGGAACGCTCGTTCTGATGAGCTGTGTCTTCCTCTCGTGCGGCGCGGTCAGTAATGCTCAAACCATCGGAGTTGTTAGGTCGGCTGGAACTTTCCAGGTCACGATCCACGGAGATTCCGGGAATCAACACATCTCGACCTTGGTCACCCTCACGATCAAGTAGACCGGGATTGGTAACACTCGCAGGCGGCGCGGAGACGGGGAGTCGCCCCAAAAATCTTCGCGCCGCCAGACGGGCCAGCCGAGGACGCAGAGGCAACCACCGGGGTAACCTTCGAAGTCTTGATACCGACGCCAGCAGGCCAAGGTGTTGCTGAAGATTGAAGGTCCGCAAGTATTGTCGAATAATTTCCGGCATGCTCATACGCAGCGCGGCAGAAAAATTCTGGATGGCCATTTCCATTTGGCGCTCGGGATTCTCCAATAGTGCGATCATGGTGTCCGCCAGGCTTTTCATCTTTCCCGCTTGGTAGAGTTCAATCGCCAGGCCTTCTTCTTCCGCGAGCTGGCGAAAGTCCGTAATATCCGAAGCTACGATCGGCACTCCATAAGCGCAGGCCAGGTGAGCAACGCCGCTGGATCCGGCGGAGGAGGAATATGGCATCACCGCGATGCTGGTACCTTGAAATAGGTCGGCAATTTTGTCTTCTGGAACGTAACCGATAAATTCGATCTGGGGATGTTCACGACATCGTCGCGCCATGGATTCCATATAGCCTGGCGCTTTCGGATGATCGGTTCCTCCCACAATCAATCGAGCATGCGGAAACTTGTGGGCTACCGCCTCGAATGCCTCCACCATCAGTTCCAGTCGCTTGTATGTGCCCCACTTGCCGAAAGCCAGAATGCGGTGCTCCGGATTTCCCCGTTTGGACAATGCCGGATACTCAGGCCTGCCGGAGAGAATGCCGTGATTGCGGACGTATACCGCTCCGCGCCCATATTTCTCGCGAATGATGCTGCGGTACGCAGGCAGCAAAACCGAGATGGAATTGGCAAACAGGAGTAATTGCGTAGCTAGGAATCCCGCAGCACGATAGAGGCCTGGAAAGCGGACGCCGGCATCTTTCAGATCCACGGTCTCCATGAGTTGATGAAGCGTCACGTGAGTGTAGAAGCCGTACATCCGGGCCATGGCCGGAATCCCAATCCCAGCAAATGCGGGTAACGGCTTGCCACCAAAACTGGCGAACCCCAGATTGAACCACACCACGTCGGGCTTAAGCTGCCGGATTGCGCGCAGCAAGCGCCATGGATTTGCCAGGCTGTTGAACGCCCAGCACCGGACTACGGAAAATCCGTGCAATTCGGACCGGGGTTGGGGAAGATCATCCGCCAGGATGGTAAGCGAAAGACCGGGGATTTCCTGGAGCTCGAGCGCGAGGTGATACCCGTATTCGTTGAGTGCTTCTCGGCTGGGCGGGAACGCGCTCACTAAACAGATATTCATTGTTGACCAGGCCTGAAGATCGCGTATCGAGAAAGTTTCCCCAGAAGAGACAAATATTGCAGGGCCACTTTCACATCCGCTTTACTTGCGCCGGCGTGCCGTTGAGAAAATTGAAATGGTATTTCTTGCGCTTTGCGAATCCTCCCTTTGACCAGGATTTCTAAAAGGATCTTGAAGCCCTCAGGTTGCAATTCAATTCCTTCAATGCACTCGCGACGTACCACGAAAAATCCGGCTAACGGATCCTTGATCCGAAGCCCTGGTCTTTGCAACGGTACGGTCGCTAAAGTGCCGCAGCGTGAGATAAGTTGACGCATCTTGTTCCAGTTGGTGACACTATTCTTGGTCACGTAACGGCTGGCGATCGCAATGTCGTTCCCATCGCGTATTGCGTTCAATAGCTCGGGAAGAATTTCAGGAGGATGCTGTAAGTCGGCATCGATCACGCCCAGCCAGCTCGCGTCCGTATGTTTCCATCCGTGGATCACCGCGCCCGCCAATCCCCGTTGCCCTTTTCGCACCAGCAGACGAATTCGTGAATCGACGGCGCTCTGCTGTTGAACCACATCCGCGGTTCCGTCCTGACTGTTGTCGTCTACCACGATGAGTTCGTAGTTGATGTTCACGGGTGCGAGCGCAGCTTGCACTCGTTGCAACAGGATGGGAATATTGCCCGCCTCATTCAACGTAGGAATCACCAGGGCGAATTTTTCACGATGCGAATTGGATGTCATAACCGAACGGAACCTGTACTCCTCCTCCTTGGATGACCTACAGCACGCAGGTGTTGGTTCACGCAAACACTTGTTTCGCCTAGATTTAGCCTGTATACATGGGTTCCCTGGGAAGGAGACGCGGTGGGGACGACAAATGCGCGATCAAGGCCGCCAAAGGTACAGCAAGCTCAACAAAAATCACACGGATGCCATGGAATTGTAATCCAGTTGAGCACCTTGCAGCGGCACACATTTCTTCAGATTTTGTGTGATAGCCATTCGAACTTCGTCCTGAGGACGGGCCTCAATCAAAGTCAATCCGGCAATATCCCGCAAATACAGATAGGAACGCCGGTATTTGTACAAAAACTCCAACGGGTACTCAGGCTTGCGTTCGCGGGCTAGCTCC
>MNDG01000028.1 GCA_001914815.1 Acidobacteriales bacterium 13_2_20CM_55_8 | reverse complement strand
GGAATCTTCATGCGCACTGTAGTCGGGTTGCACGCCACCTGGCTAGTCAACTCGGCAACCCACACTTGGGGCTCACGCCGCTTCGTAACCCGCGATCTCTCCACCAACAACTGGTGGGTCGCCATTCTCACCTTCGGCGAAGGCTGGCACAATAACCATCACGCTCATCCGGTTTCTGCCCGCCACGGATTGAAATGGTACGAAGTTGACGTGAACTGGTACGGAATTTGGGCGCTAAAGAAATTGGGTCTGGCACGCCATGTGTACCGGGTAAGACTCTCCGAGCTGCACCGTCGTGAGGAGCAAGGACGTCCATCCGCGGCAAAGCGCGAGCTGGTCTCGGTTTAGCCTCCAAGTTAACGTACTGTCCAGAGCTTGTAATTAGGGGCCGGCTCGTAAGCTGCGCCGACTGTAAACTCCGATCAAGCTACTCCCTCTCCTGTTTTTCCCTCGAATGGCGTTAAAATCCTGCTATGCGCATCACCAGCCGCCGCAAAGCCATCGCGTTTTTTGTGGTGCTCGGCGTTTGCCTTGTTACCTTAGCGGTAGGGCTGAACGTTGGCTGGATCATTCTTAACTGGCGCGAGGGCGTGCTGCTGTTTTTGGGTGTGATCCTGTTCGCGCTGCTGATCGCAGGTCTCATCGTGAATACCAGCTTTTTGGTGCACGAGATCCGGCGCAATGAGCAACACGACAGCTTCATAAATGCGGTCACCCATGAACTGAAGACGCCAATCGCCTCTATCCGCCTCTATTTGCAAACCCTGCAACGCCGTGATGTAGACGAAGCCCAACGGCGCGAATTCTACCGCCTGATGGTGGACGATACCGACCGTTTGCTGGGCACAGTCGAGCAGGTTTTAAAGGCGGGCCAGGCGAGCCATAAGAAAGCGAACCATCGGGTGCCCTTAAATTTTGGCGACTTGGTGCAAGAATGTGTGGATGTTGCCCGCACCAGTCATCATCTTGAACCTGAAGCGTTGCGCTACGAGCAGGAGGTTAATAACGGAGCCGGATCCGGGGTCGTCGGCGATAGCGAAGAACTACGTACTGCGGTTTCCAATGTGCTCGACAATGCGATCAAGTATTCCGGGCCCGCAATCGATATTTCCGTGCGGCTGGAAACGCCCGATGACAGGCACGTCACGCTGAGCGTGCGGGATCACGGCGTCGGCATTTCCGCCCATGAACTGAAACGTATTTTTAAGCGTTTCTATCGAGTCCCTAACCGTTCCCTGACTAATATCAAAGGCACAGGCCTGGGACTATTCATCGTGCGTGCGATTGCCAGAAAGCATGGTGGCCGCGTCTTTGCCCAGAGCGAAGGCGAAGGCCGTGGTACGACGGTCGTCCTCGAGTTGCCCAGGAGCGCGACATGAGCCATGTGCTTATTGTTGAAGATGAAGCCCACCTGGCAAATGGCTTGCGCTTCAATTTAGAGGCGGAAGGGCACACGGTTACGGTTGTCCGGGACGGAGAAAGTGCGCTGAACTTGCTACTGGGTGAATCGAAACGCGGTCGGCGTGAAAACGGCATGCAGGAACAATTCGACGCAGTAGTGCTCGATGTCATGCTTCCTGGAAAAGATGGTTTCGCTGTCGCTGCCCAATTGCGGGCCGCGAAGAATTTTGTTCCTGTGCTGATGTTGACCGCGCGTGGCCGTCCCGAAGATGTGCTGAAGGGCTTTGCCTCGGGCGCCGACGATTATCTTCCTAAACCGTTTGAACTTGCCATTCTGCTGGCCCGCTTGCAGGGGCTGTTGCGGCGTCGCCAATGGCTGCGAGAGAGCCAGGCCGAGCCGGCAACATCCAAGAGCTCACGTGATACCACGGAATACGAAGTGTTCTCCTTCAACCGGCGCACCATTGACTTCGGAAAACTGGAGTTACGGGTCAACGGAAACACCATTCACCTCACGTTGATGGAAGCGGAGTTGTTGCGACATCTTATCCGCAACCATGGGCGGGTGGTCTCTCGCAAATCCATTCTTGAGCAGGTTTGGGGACTGAAAGAAGATACCGACACGCGTGCTATCGATAACTTCATTGTCCGGCTGCGGCGTTACATCGAAGATGATCCATCGCACCCGGGGCATCTGCTCACGGTGCGCGGAGTAGGTTATCGTTTCGTAGCAGAGCCGGAGGAAAGTGGCTAGTGATTAGTGGCTAGTGATTAACTGACCACTGACAACTGGCCACTGACCACTAGCTTTTATGTCGGTGGGTTGAAGCTCCGGCCGCCAGCTCGCGCATTACGCCGAGGAATCCTGCGGCAGCCTGCTCGTCGGACAGTGCTTCCAGCGCAACCGTGGCTACGAGGTGGGGGGACTCCGCGCCGAAGCGGACACTTAGCAAATCATAGCCTCGAGAATTGATAAGGGAATTGACCACAGGCGTGAGCTCCTGGGTCCAATCGGTGCGGGTAGTGAGCACAACTGGTCCGGGACGACAAACTCCCCAGTCTCTCGATCCTGCAGCTACTCTGATCTGGCGACTGGTAAGCCATCGGTGGCGAAAAACTTCCAAGTGGAAGCTGGGTGCGTAGTCCAGATCGGCTTCAAATGTAAGCGTCTCTTTGCTTTTGCTCCATAGACTGGAGAGCCATTGCAGAGGTAAAGGTCGCGGCAGCAGTCGAACCGTGACCCGGACATCTTCAAACCATTGAGCCGCAAAATGTAGGCGTGCCTGCAAACGACAGGCTCCGAACCAGTGGGCCTCCACGATCCGGCATTGGCCTGCGCACGCCCGGCGCAAAGCCATAACACCCCTACGGCGGTTATAACGTGCAAAATAAAGATACCAAAGGCTGAGCAGGACAGCCGTTGTCAGTGCGTCAATGAGGACCAGACGCCACACATCCCTGAGATGCACATACCGGGCTTCGGGGTGCGGCCGCCGGACAATACTTTCGTCCGGCCATTTCACCCATTTCGTGGCTTATCTTTCCCGAAGTGCTGCGAACCTGGTGCAACTCTCCTCTACTACAATGCCAGCGTGAAGTTTATCTTGAGGGAGTTCAAGCGCGAAGATTTCGGAATCCTTTGGGACATCGATCAAAAATGCTTTCCGCCCGGCATCTCATACAGCCGATTAGAACTGGCCGCATACATCCGGCGTCGTGGATCGTTGACACTGGTAGCCGAATCAGCCGACGCTCGGCGTGAAGCTGCGGGTCCAGCGATTTTAGCTTTCATTGTTGCTGAAGTTGACCGCCGTGGAATTGGTCATATCATCACCATCGATGTCGTACCTGACGCACGGCGTTTCGGGATCGGTTCAAGTCTGCTGGATGCTGCCGACAATTTGGGAGCCTTGGCCTTTTACAAGCGTCGTGGATATTTTCTGGAAACAACAGTTTCACACTACTATTCCAACGGTGTTGACGCACTTATTCTTCGGAAAGATTTGCTTCCGCAGGCAAAATCCAGGTAAGTTGCCGTGATGAGAATCGCGATTCAAGGGGAAATGGGTTCGTTCAGCCACGAAGCGGCTCGGCGCATGGCGCCGGGATCCACCATTGTCCCTTGCGCTCGTTCCGCCGAAGTGTTTGATCGGGTTGGGCGGGGTTCAGTCGATGCCGCCGTGATTCCCATTGAAAATTCGCTGGCAGGTTCAGTGACCGAGCACTTTGACTTGTTGCTTGCCCGGAAAGTTTTCATAGAACGAGAGTTCCGCCTGCGCATTGTGCATAACTTGATAGCACTACCAAGTGTCAGGCGAGAAGATCTGCGCCGGGTTTATTCGCACCCGGTCGCGCTCGAGCAGTGCCGGGACTTCTTCCGCCGAAACCGCAAAGTCGAGCCGGTACCGTTCTATGACACCGCAGGCAGCGTGAAACACGTGGTCGAGAACCGACTGCGTGATGCGGCTGGAATCGCGGGGCGTCAGGCAGCTAAGGCCTACAAGGGCAGAATCCTTGCGGCCGGGATTGAGGATGATAAGCGGAACTTTACCCGCTTCTTTTTAATCCGGAGTAAGAGGCGCGTCTTGCGTGGGGCGAATAAGACGTCGATTGCATTCAGCTTGCAAAACATTCCTGGAGCACTGTTTAAAGCTCTGAGCGTGTTCGCGTTGCGGGAAATCAGCTTAAGCAAGATTGAATCCCGTCCTATGCGTGGCCGGCCATGGGAGTACGTTTTTTATGTCGACTTCCTGCGCGGGGACGATCCTGCGGCTCGAAATGCTCTGCGCCATCTCTCGGAAGTCGCGGAACTGGTGAAAGTATTGGGCGTTTATCCGTCAGCCTGAACATTTTCGGGCGCGCCTGTCGTTTCGGGAACCCAATCGTTCTGTGTACCTTTGGGGTAGTGCAAAGCTTGTCTCGCAGGTTTAGAATCCAACAGCTTCTGAATGATTCTTGGGTTGCATCCTTCTGCGGATGAAAGTCATCCAAAGGTTGAGTACAACCCACTCAAGGAGAATCATGGTCGAGAAGGCGCGCGCTGAGCGCAACCCAAAGCCTAAGGAACAGGAACCGGAGTCGGAGCGGTCGCTGCCCATCCTTCCGGTGCGGGACACGGTTTTGTTTCCGCATGCCGTCCTGCCTCTAACCGTAGGCAGGGAAAGTTCTGTTCAGCTTATCAACTCATTAGGCGAGGACAAGACGATCGTCGTGGTGGCGCAGCGCGAAGCCCGCGTGGACGCCCCTCAAGCCAGTGACCTATACACGGTTGGAACCCTTGCCGTAGTCCACAAAGTAGTAAAGATGCCGAACCAGAGCCTGTTTGTGTTCGCGGAGGGCTTGGAACGGGTGCGTTTGGCAGAGTTCACCCAGCTCACGCCATTCATGCGAGCAAGAGTGGATTCAGTTCCGGAATCGATTCCACCGAAAAGTTCGGAAGTAGAGGCCCTGCAGCGCAATGTCCTAACTCTGTTCCAGCAGATTGTTGCCGGCTCTCCAACGTTATCGGATGAGCTTTCTACGGTCGCAATGAACATCGAGGAGCCTGGCCGGCTGGTGGATTTCATTGCGTCATCGTTGCCGTCTCTCTCCACCGCGGACAAGCAAGACACGCTGGAAACAACTGATGTACGTGTCCGCCTAGAAAAAATCAATCAGCATCTGGCCAAAGAGCTTGAAGTCCAGCAACTGCGAAACAAGATTCAATCCGAAGTGCAGGACCGGGTTCAACAGACGCAGCGCGAATATTACTTGCGCGAACAGATGAAGGCCATCCAGAAGGAACTGGGTGAACAGGATGAAGGCCAGCGCGACACCGAAGAATTGCGGCAGAAAATCGAAGCTGCCGGAATGCCCGACGAGGTCAAGAAAGAGGCCTTGAAAGAACTTGGCCGGCTCTCTCGCATGTCGCCGATGGCTGCTGACTACTCCGTGACCCGCAACTACATTGAGTGGTTAGCGGTGCTGCCCTGGGCCAAAACTTCCGGTGGCGAAGTGGATATTCTGAAGGCCAAAGAGATCCTGGACACCGATCATTATGATTTGCAGAAAGTGAAAGATCGCATTCTGGATTATCTGTCCGTACGTCGTCTGAAGCCCGGAATGAAGGGACCGATTTTGTGCTTTGTCGGGCCGCCCGGCGTCGGCAAGACTTCTCTAGGCAAGTCCATCGCGCGTGCCCTGGGGCGGAAGTTCGTCCGCATCTCCCTCGGCGGCGTTCACGATGAAGCCGAGATTCGCGGCCATCGCCGCACTTATATCGGCGCGCTGCCGGGACAGATCATTCAGGGAATTCGTCGCGCTGAGACTAAAGACCCCATCTTTATGCTCGACGAAATCGATAAAGTAGGCCGCGACTTTCGTGGCGATCCAGCTTCGGCGCTGCTCGAAGCGCTCGATCCTGAACAGAATTCCGCGTTTCGTGATAACTACCTGGACGTTACATTCGACCTGTCGAAGGTCTTGTTTATTACCACGGCGAACATGCTTGATCCCATCGCGGATCCCTTGCGCGATCGCATGGAGATCATCGAACTGCAAGGCTACACCGAGGAAGAAAAAGTCCACATTGCCTTTCAGTATTTGATTCCGCGTCAGATTGAAGAGAACGGCATCACGCCGGAGCAGATCGAATTTCCGGAAGGGTCCGTGGGCTACGTCATCCGGCACTACACCCGCGAAGCTGGCGTCCGCAATCTGGAGCGCAACATCGGCACCATCTGCCGCAAGCAGGCTCGCAGGCTGGCTGAAGGCAAGACCGAAAAGTTGGTGGTGACCAAAGAGGTGATCCAGGAATTTCTCGGAGGCATCAAGATTCGCAGTGAAGGCGAAATTGCTGAACGCACCAAGCGTGCAGGAGTGGTTGTCGGTCTGGCTTGGACACCTTCTGGAGGCGACGTGCTGTTTGTGGAAGCCAACACCATGAAGGGCAAAGGCGGCTTCACCATGACGGGACAGATTGGCCAGGTCATGCAGGAGTCCATGCAGGCCGCACTCACCTGGGTGCGCTCTAACGCCGCACAGCTCGGCATCCAAGAAAATTTCTTCGCCGAACACGATATCCACATTCACGTGCCGGCAGGAGCGATTCCGAAGGACGGACCGTCGGCGGGAGTCACCATGGCTACAGCCCTGGTTTCGTTGCTCACTGGACGTCCCGTGCGTCCCTTGACCGCAATGACCGGAGAAATAACCTTGAGCGGCAACGTGCTGCCCATCGGCGGCGTCAAGGAAAAAGTCCTGGCTGCCAAACGTGCGGGTGTGCGGGACGTCATATTGCCCGCAGAAAACAAGATGAACGTGGAAGAAGATCTCACCCCAGAACAATTAGAGAACCTCAACGTTCACTACGTAAAGGAAATCAGCGAAGTTTTAGAGTTGGCTCTACCTACCACGCCGCGAGAAGAGAAGAATTACGAGGAAGAGCGCGAAAAAGTGCTGAGCGAGCAACCGGTGAGCTGACACTCAAAATGGCCGTTAATGATCCGTGCCAGTTCTCGAGGGAACTGGCAATTTTTTTTGCAGGCACGCATTGTGAATTCTGATCAGGGTTGAGCCGTTTGAAGGTTTCCACCACCAGACGGCAGTGATATTATGAATAGCGGTAATTCAAAAGGGACGCGTCTCAAACGTCCCGGCCACACTCCTCAGTAGCTCAATGGCAGAGCATCCGGCTGTTAACCGGAGGGTTGTAGGTTCGAGTCCTACCTGAGGAGCCATTCTTTCAAGTAGATACCTGTACCTGCGATCCGCTTGCAATCCGTTAAGCTGGCTTCAACGCCAATTCCGCAACTTTGGAACTAGCAACTGCCATCTCGTTCGTGACCACATCCCCGTATATGTTCATTGTGGTGCGGATATCCGAGTGCCGCATTAGTTTTTGCTGCGCGGCTATCGGAGTTCCAACCGCATCGAGCCATGAACGATACGTGTGCCGGAATGCGTGAGTGCCGAGATGCCCGATTCCAGCGACATCAGCAGCCCGTTGTAGCTCTCGCCAGAACCCGGTATAGGAGTACGGCAAGCGTCCTAGCTTCAAAGGACTGGCGAAAATCCAATCCTCATCGGCAGTGAATTGAGATGCGTGCTTCCAGAGTTTCACGCGCTCCAGCAGTTCGCTTGCAACACTGAGAGCCTTGCGAGAGCCATTCGTCTTAACATCATCAATGTGCTGCTCGACGATGCCACGCTCGATACGGACTTTGCCGTTGAGCCAATCCACATCAGACCATCGTAGTGCTAGGCATTCACTGATGCGAAGTCCGAAGCACACACAGACGAGAGCCATCGTACGAAATGGTTCTCATCAGGCAGAAACTTCAGAGCCACAAATCGATGCAGAGTCACGTCCTCCGCCTTGTAAACCACACCCATCCCGCCGCCGCCGAGCTTCTCGACGATGCGGTAATGCGAAATGGTTTGACCGATCATGGGTCGGGGCAATGCTATGGCGGAAGCGTGGGGCAGTCAATGAAAGTCGTCGAGTTGGTGGTATCTCAAGAGGGTTCTTGGCGAAAAATCGCCGTTACAGTGCGCCGGGATAAACCGGCAGGAAGCAGAGAATGCAAAATTCTCACGAGTAAGGAGTAGCGATCCGCTCGGCCCCGAGTTTTGC
>MNDG01000105.1 GCA_001914815.1 Acidobacteriales bacterium 13_2_20CM_55_8 | reverse complement strand
AGCGTCTTTGACGGCGGCGCCCAACGCGTTCGTGCTGTAAAAAGCGCGGCCGCCGGTCTCCTGGGCAATGGTTTCCATGGCGATTTGATTAGCGCTGAGGCGAGCCTCGAGTTCCCGGCGCGAACCGGCCAGTTTGCTGGCATCGAAGGTGGGGTCTCCGAGAACTCCAAGCGCAGACACAGGATAGATGGCGACCTTTGCCGCGGTGAGCATGTCCGAGGTTTTCTGAATGTGATCCTGATTCTTGGGAACTCTGCCGCCAGGGTCCGAAAAAAAGCTGACCGGGAAGTTGTCTGAGAACCAGATAAGATTTTTGCGGGCAGGAATCGCGGAAAGATAGCGGGCGATTTGCTGGAAGGCCTGTAGGGTCAGCTCGCTGCGGGAGTTGGCGTGCTCGGCGGCCTCGTCGCGCTGGAAAGACTCCACGGCATCAATGGCCGAGGGCGCAGCCTGACTTTTGCGCATTTGCCGGAGAATTTCCGCGTCGCTGTATTGGTTAGCCTCAGTCGGCAGGCTTCGAGAGATTTCGGGGGCGACGCCGAGTTTTTTGTCTTCCAAGGCTGCGGCGAGACCGGAAAAATCGGTGGTGAACCCACGCACCATGCGAAGGCGAGAACCGAGCGCGAAAACGGCGAGGCGTGTGCCGGGCAGAACTTCGCCGAGATATTTGATGACCTGCTGCCGGACGAAGGCCTGATTTTGCGGTTGTGTGTTGAGGAGGTCGAGCAACAGAAGGTTGACGGAATCAGCACCACGAGCTGTAGGAAAATTGCTGAAGACGCTGGGCGGCATCGGCGGCAACTTCATTTCGTTAGGAGCCGCGCCTTTGTGTTCCTCGAAAGAAGTGACAATCTGCGCGCCGCCGTCCTCGGAGACGTGAAAGTCATCCTTGCGGATGCCGGGAACGGATTGTCCTTGTTTGTTTGTGACAACCACGTCCACCACGACGATGCGACTTTCGACTTTGATTGTAGGGCTCTGAACCGCCGCGGAAACAGGCGGCCCCTGCTCGCGGGATTGAGAGAGACAGATCCCTGAGAGAAAGAGGAGCGAGGCGGCCGAGAGAAGGGAGCGAATCATGCGAATCCGCCCGAAAGTTTCTCACAACAGGTCCTAGAGAATACACAGAATCAAAAGGGGTAAAAGGCGACAGCACCCACACTGGAGTTGAATGTCCATTGTGTTCGGGTCCATCTCGAAAATGCGTGATAGATCCTCCATCGCCACGCTGAATGTATACTACCCGTTTCATAAACTGAACTCTGAAAGACAAATACGCAAAAATGTTGGATATCAATCCGGTGCAACCTAGCGAACCCCAGAGAGAACAATAAATGGCCCAAAAACTTGCTTTCAGACCTTTCCGAGCAATTCAGTACCGAATCCTGCGCCGATCTCAGTTCCGTCGGACATTCCTGTTTGCGCTTAAAGGGGGATCTCCGCTCGTGCGCTCACTTCTTGCCAGCTTGACCCTGCTCGCTGTGGCTATGGCTGCGCCGGTGGCGGCTGCACAGAAAGTTGCATTGTTTATTGACGTTTCCAAGCCCGGTCCGAAGATTGACCGCAATCTCTTCGGCCAATTTGCAGAGCACCTCGGCCACGGTGTTTACGAAGGAATCTGGGTCGGCCCGGACTCCAAAATTCCGAACACGCGCGGGATTCGCAATGATGTCGTCGCTGCGCTCAAAGCGATAAAAGTGCCGAACGTGCGCTGGCCCGGCGGGTGCTTCGCAGACGAATACCACTGGCGCAAAGGCATCGGTCCGCAGCGAACGGTAACACTCAATCCCAACTGGGGCGGCGTCATCGAGCCGAACACCTTCGGGACGACCGAATTCATGGACTTCCTCGACCAGATTGGCGCCGAGGCCTACCTTTCCGTCAACGTCGGCTCCGGCACTCCACAAGAAGCAGCTGAATGGTTGGAATATTTAACCACGGCTCAGCCGACGACGCTGGCCAAGGAGCGCGCGGCCAACGGGCACCCTGCTCCCTATAAGGTTGCGTTTCTCGGTATCGGGAACGAAAGCTGGGACTGCGGCGGCAACATGACGCCCGGCTACTATCTAAGCCAGCTCAAGATTTACAGCCGCTTCGTCCGCAACTTCAATCCGGCTCAGCAGGACAAGCAGCAGATGCTCAAGATCGCTGTGGGCCCTGGCGGCAGTGAATCCCGCTGGACTGAGTGGACCGACGCTATCATGAAGGCGTATCAGAACCACACCTGGAGTTGGGACATGAATGGGCTTTCGATGCACTCCTACACCGTTGTGAAATGGCCGCCTTCGTTTGCCTCGGTGGGTTTCGGAGAGACCGAGTACGCGCAGATTCTAAAGTCCACGCTGGAGATGAACTCTCTTGTTGAGAAGCACTCTGCAATCATGGACAAATATGATCCGGAAAAAAAGGTGGCGCTTGTTGTGGATGAGTGGGGCGGCTGGTACGCGCCGCTTCCCGGCAGCAATCCCGGCTTCCTGGCACAGCAAAATAGTTTGCGCGACGCGGTGCTAGCGGCGCTGAACCTCAACATTTTTGCGCGGCATGCTGACCGCGTTCGCATGGCCAATATCGCGCAGATGATCAACGTGCTCCAGGCCATGATCCTGACCGACAAAGAGAAAATGGTTCTCACACCTACCTACTATGTCTACAAAATGTACGTGCCGTTTCAGGACGCTACTTTCGTACCAGCCACTTTAGACGCTGGTACATTCACACACGACGGCATCACCCTGCCGCGAATCGACGCCATCGCAGCGAAGGATAAGGCCGGAAAATTGTGGCTCGCAATAACTAACGTTGATCCAAATCAGTCCGCTGAAATCGAAGTTACTCTGGCCGGTATGAATGCCAAATCCGCGGCAGGAGAAACGCTGTCTGCATCCAAGGTCGACAGCGTAAATACCTTCGACGCACCCAATACGGTTGTTCCCAAGCCGTTTTCCGCGAAAGCGCAAGACGGCAAGCTGACTCTGAAATTGGAGCCAAAGTCCGTAACGGCAATCGCACTCGAGCAGTAAAGCTAGATGGCTCTCCCAGACCGATGCTGTTTCAAGAAAGGTTCACCATGACAAGCGCGAAATGGTTCGGGGGGATTTTACTTGCGATTGCGGCAGGATTAGCTTCTCAGCTCGCCGCGCAAGTGCAAACGGATGTGCCTCCGCTCGTTGCCGGTGCAAAATCGGTAATGGTCGAACACATCAAGGTTCACGGAACTGCTCTCGAAGGCAATTTGGAAGGCGACGCGGCTGATCGGGACGTGTTTGTGTTCCTTCCTCCCAGCTATGCCCAAGAAAAGTCCCGGCGCTATCCAGTCGTTTACGCCCTGCATGGTTACTCCATCGGCGCCGAGCAATGGACCCATGAAATCCATGTCCCCGAGACGATCGAGGGCGCCTTCGCGCAAGGTGCGAAAGAAATGATCGTAGTCCTGCCCGATTCGAAGACGTTGCACAACGGCTCCATGTATTCGAGTTCCGTGACCACCGGTGATTTCGAGCTGTTCATCGCGCACGACCTGGTCGCATACATTGATGCGCATTACCGTACGATTCCTGAGCGCCAAAGTCGCGGAATCGTCGGTCACTCGATGGGGGGTTACGGCGCTACCCGCATTGGCATGAAGCATTCCGACGTGTTCGGGAGTTTGTACATCATGAGTCCGTGTTGCTTATCTGCCCGGCCCGCCGGGTCTATGAATCCGGAAATCGCGAAGAGCCTTGAGGCTCTGAAAACACCAGCGGACTCGGAAGGCTTGCCGTTTTTTGCGCGCGCCACGTTGGCCTCGGCCGCCGCTTGGTCACCCAACCCGAAGAATCCTCCGCTTTATCTCGACCTGCCCACGAAGGATGGAACGCCACAGCCCGACGTTTTTGCAAAATGGGCTGCAAATGCTCCACTCGCTTTCGTTGATCAGTACATCGGAAGTCTCCGGCGGTATCGTGCGATCTCCATCGATGTAGGTGACCAGGACGGTCTGCGCGCCGATACCGTAAAGCTCCACGAAGTCCTTGATAAGTATGCGATCGCGAATAGTTTCGAAGTGTATTCTGGCACTCACACGAGCAAGGTGGCTGACCGTTTTCAAAATCATGTGCTCCCGTTCTTTGGCCAAACACTCTGCTTTCAGGCGAGCTGCCAATGACTTCAATCATGAACAAATGTCTTTCCGTCCGATGCACGCAACATCAGTCGTCGAGCGTCCAAAAGCAGGCGCCATGTACCGTTGCTATGTACAAGATCCGACTGGCTACATCCTCGCGGCCTTTTACTACTTGCGATCTGCGTACTCTCAGTTGCAGCGGTTTGCCAATTCACTCTAACCCGTTCGCACTGATCACTCTTCGTTTGTCTTGTTAGCGTTACAAACTCCTCACTTTCGCTGAAGCCTCTCATTCGCAGCGTATTGCTCAGCAAGTGTTCAGCAACCTTACTTACATTGACGCCCGCGAAAAGTGCGCGTGCCTTCGCGTTCGAACGAAGTTGATTCCAAAACGGCAGGACACTAACTACCCGAGATCCAGCAGCGCAGATTGGTCTTTAAGTACCCCGACGCCATGATGGGAGATGTTGAATCGAAGGCAGGCGTCATGCGGTAGTCGTAGCATCCCGAGGGCGATGGAAACCTCATCGTATGCTGCACCTGTCGGAGCCACGGTGCATCAGACTAGCACCGACCGGTTCAATCGAGAACCATAACGAATATGTCAGCCAGAAGAATCCATGCTGACGAAAGACGCGTTTTTCATAGAAGTAGCGTCGACCAAGCCGGTCGGAAAGCTTTTGTTATGGTGATCAGTTTCTGGTGTTCAACGCGAAAGAGCGGTTGCACAATAGTTGCACAGATAGTCCCAAACAGCGTGGTCTTGCACAAATATAGGACATCTCACCGGAACATAAGTTGTTGATGCCGAACAACAGCGTGTGGAATCGGGAATTTGCTAAACCGTTGCTAGGACTTGCTGCCCACTTTTCGCACAACGATTGAGAACGCAAATTCAGAGACCCTGTGAAGCTCAAGCTGGGCCCAGTGCGTGATCACCGACTTGCATTTTTCGAAGATTGCTTAGGCGAGAAATGTGCAGGGTCCCCTGAATTTTCCCCATAGCGAAACAACGGCGAAACTGGCTTCGATTGGTTCCCGCCTATAACGGAGACATAAATCCGTGAGAGCCCCCGGTTCGGCGGCGGTTTGGGAAACCTCCATCTGAGTCTTTAGACGCAAAATCAAACCAGCAGGCAATCTTCCTGGGAGACCGGCACTCTCGTTGAGAGGTAGCGGGTCTGCCGGAGAGGCAAACGTTCTGGTGCGCGTTGGCGATACGAACTCCTCCTGTGACACCATCTTGCAAATGACAACGCTGTATTTTCTGCCGGGCAGGTAGCGGATGGACGCTAACGATTCACTAAACGCGCACCGCTTAGCGACATCATAAAATCGGCCTCTAAACCGTGACAGTCGACATGTTCAGGCTTAAAGTAACGGGTGGAACCCAGTCGGAGGTCGGGGCTATGAAATCAGCCGCGCAGTCAACGTATCCTCAGACCTTCGTGAGAAACGGCGGAAGATTGTCGATCTGATCTGACCTCCTTCCAGTTCCACTGCATTGGAGCGAACGGCTTAGCAGCCGAATCTAGCGCTCGTTGAAAGGGACCCTTCTTGGACAAAGCAATACCACGTCCGGCGCAAGTCTCGTCACAAGGTGACGGCACGCAGAGGGAGTCGGGGCTTTCTTCCAGTGAGTCGGTGCCTAACATTCTGCGGCTGATTTCCGCCGGGTCGCCGCTGCCTGAAACTCTTAAAGTCATTGCTCGGTTGGTTGAGTCTCAAGGGGAAGGCCTGTTCTGTACGATCTGGCTTCCGGACGAGCAAGGGAATTATCTGCATTGTGCCGCCGCCCCGAGCCTCCCTGGATTTAGCGCTCACGTGGGACGTATGGAAGTTAGCCCGAAAGGCGCGTCTTGCGGCACCGCTGTTTATCGTAGGGAACCGGTATATGTAACTGACATTCTCACGGATCCCCGTTGGGATGACTATCGTCACCTGATGTCGCCTTACGGGATTCGCTCCGTGTGGTCGCGACCCTTGTTCACGAGTGAGGGCACAGTCCTAGGTACTTTCGCCATCCTCTATCGTGAATCGCGCAGTCCGAATACCGCGGATTTACAGCTGGTCGAGAATGCGAGCCATGTCACGGGGATCGCGATTGAGCGCCACAGGAATGAACAAGCATTGCAGCGTGAACGTGATCGGCTGCGTTTGCTTCTGGAAATCTCAAGCAGCGTGACGTCGAGGTTGGACCTCCGGCAAGTCGTCGAGGGGCTTACTACGAACCTATTCAGGGTAATGCAATGTGACGTGTCCGTCTTGCTGCTACTCGACTGCGAGAGCGGCGCGTTGCGCGTCCATACCCTGTACAATCCCGGCGCGAGAGGACCATTCCGCGAGGGATCGCTGGTTCCGATGAAGGGTTCGATCTCGGGCCAGGTAATGCGGAAGGCCAAGACCATTCGGGTCGATAGCTTTGAACAGGTTCGCGACGATCCTGATATTTATGGATATCCCGAGGGCCAACTTATTTATGCGAGTGTGGTCAAGGAAGGCCTCAGGACGGGCTGTTATCTTCCGCTCGTTGGCCGCAACGGCGCGCTAGGCGTTCTGATGCTCTGTAGGCGTTCGGACAATATCTTTCAAAAAGACGACGTCATCCTGCTCGAACAGGTGGCCTGTCAGGTAGCGATTGCAGTCGAGAACACATTGGAGTACCAGAAGGCTACAAAGGATCGAGACAAGGAAACGAAGCAGCGGCTCTATCTCGAGGAGGAAATTCGCGCTGAGTTAGGGGAGATCGTCGGAGAGAGCCGGACGTTGAAGACTGCGTTGAGCCTAGCGTCTGTTGTGGCGCCTACGGATTCGACTGTGCTGATCCAAGGAGAGACCGGGACCGGCAAAGAACTTGTCGCGCGCGCGATACACAAGCTGAGCAGTCGCAGCGAAAAGGCATTCGTGAAATTGAATTGCGCTGCAATCCCTCTTGGACTTCTTGAGAGCGAGCTGTTCGGCCACGAAAAGGGCGCATTTACCGGTGCCATCGCCCAAAAAACGGGACGTTTCGAACTCGCTGACAAAGGCACGCTCTTTCTTGATGAGGTCGGTGATATACCTTTGGAGCTCCAAGCGAAACTACTCCGTGTTTTACAGGAGCAGGAATTCGAGAGGCTCGGAAGCAACCGTACGCATAAGGTTGACGTACGCTTGATCGCGGCCACGCATCGGGATTTGCCGGCGATGGTAAGACAAGGGGCTTTTCGCGACGATCTGTACTATCGTCTGAAAGTATTTCCGATCCAGGTTCCAGCGCTCCGACAACGCACCGAGGATATTCCGAGGTTGGTGCGGCATTTCGCGACACTCTACGCCCAACGCATGAATAAGCGAATAGACGGCATCCCTCCGGAAACGATGGAGGCGCTGGTGCGATACGAATGGCCCGGGAACGTTCGAGAATTGCAGAACTTTATTGAACGCGCAGTAATTCTCTCGCCGCAGTCGATATTGCGCGCTCCAGTTTCCGAACTGGAGCCGTTCCAGCCTCACGAAGAATCAAATGCCCCTATGAACGGTCTCGCAGAGGTAGAACGAGATCATATCCTTCGAGCGCTGCAAGCCAGCAACTGGGTCATCGGGGGACAGAGTGGCGCTGCCGCGCGCTTGGGAATGAAGCGAACATCGTTGGTCTACAGGATGAAGAAGCTTCGTATCAATCGACCTGCCACGGTCCCCAAAACGCACAGCGTCGGCGGCGCGGCTGGCGACGACTGAGCCTCGAAGCTGTTTAGCAACCACCTTCTCGTGGCAATGCATTCGACGGAAAGCCGTCAGTGGCGGATATCCGTCGGAGTTTTGTCAGTTACAGTTAGAGAATTGTCGTGCTTCTTCCTTACGAAACTTCAACCGCCAGAATGATTTGCATCGGTTGTTCTCTGTTCGAGTGCCCTTCGCTTCTTTGGCAGCCGACCTGCGAAAACCAATGAAGTGAGGGAACCTTCGTGAGTGAAGCGACGCCACCTGCAGCTTCAAAACGCGCACCGTCGAGCCAGGACATTGGCAGATTCAGCGTGCCTCACACATCCATCCATAGGGTTGCGGCTGATGGCGTGGAGGTCTTCTACCGGGCAGCCGGCGAAGTATCCGCGCCCGTAGTTCTCTTGTTGCACGGATTCCCAACTTCATCGTTCATGTTCCGCGAACTTATTCCGCGCATGGCGAGCGATTACCGAGTGATCGCGCCGGACCTTCCAGGCTTCGGGTTCACGCAGGTCCCTGCGGAGCGAAAATACGTATATTCCTTCGACCAATTGGCCGTCACGATCGACGCCTTAACGCGCGCACTCAAAATCGACCGCTATGCGATCTACGTGTTTGACTATGGCGCCCCGACTGGTTTCCGACTGGCCATGGCTCACCCCGACCGGGTCACAGCGATCGTTTCGCAGAACGGCAACGCGTACGAGGAAGGCTTGGGCGAAGCATGGAGTCCGATCCGAAAGTATTGGTCGGCACCTACGGCAGAGAATAGGGACATACTCCGCAAAAGCATTTTGACAGAGGGAGGAACGCGCTGGCAGTACACACACGGGGTCACAAATCCCGAGAGCGTTCCGCCTGAATCTTACACACTAGATACGGCGTTGCTTGAACGTGCTGGAAATAAAGAGATTCAGCTCGATTTGTTTCTGGACTATGCCTCGAACGTAAGACTCTATCCCAAATTCCAAGAATACTTCCGCAAGTCGAAACCACCTTTACTTGCGGTCTGGGGCAAGAACGATCCGTTCTTCATTCCCGCAGGAGCCGAAGCGTTTCGCAAAGACATACCTGGCGCGAAGATTCAGTTCCTCGACACCGGACACTTCGCGCTGGAAACACACGTTGTCGAAATTTCAGCCGCGATGAAGGACTTCTTCGAGAGGAATGGCATTGCGCGCCAGAGCGGAAAAGGTGTCGTTACACGATGAATTCCTTTCCTCAGAACTCCGCAATCGTTTTAGTCCATGGAGCATGGGCCGACGGCTCCTGCTGGAAGGACGTGGTTCTTCCATTAGAACGCAAGGGTTTTGAAGTTATTTGCGCTCCGATTCCACTCACGTCGTTGACCGACGACGTGGCAGCGTTGACTCGTGCGCTCGAACGAACGAGTGGTCCCGTAGTCTTAGCCGGTCACGCTTACGGAGGCGCCGTAATAGGAGCGACACGCGAGGAGCGAGTTAAATCGTTCGTTTATGTCGCAGCGCTCGCGCCTGACCAGGGCGAGACCGTTGCAGAAGTGTTCTATCGCGACGAAGCCCATCCAGAGGCACCTAAGTTAGCCCCGGATATGCATGGCTTTATCTGGATGCCGGAAGACGGGTTTAGCCGTGCAGTCGCCCACAAGGCTTCGACTGAACAAACCAAAGTCCTGGCCGCAGTGCAGCGCCCAATTTCTGTGCAGTGCATTCAAGAGAAGGCACCTGCACCGGGATGGAAGACGGAAGAAGACCGCATGATCAATCCAAAGACGCAACAATTCATGGCTCGGCGAATGGGCGCGAAGATTCACTCGAGCCGCGTGGACCACAGTCCGATGTATACCGCGACTGATCTAGTGGTTAACGCGATTTTGGAAGCAGCGCGAGAGCCTCCCCCGATAGTATTCGTGCGTTTCGGCCGGGCCATTTTTTTTCGAGAGGGCTAAGCGCCTGACGCCTAAGTGAAAGAGAGGGAAAATGAAAACATGGATAAAAATTGCAATTCCTGTTGCCGCGGTCGCGGCTGTGGTGGCCTGGTATGCGTTTCGGCCGGAGCGGCTTGCGGTCAACCGCCAAGTTGACGAAACAATGCCGGCCGCCCAAGGCGGCTCGTCGCCACAGCCTCTGGAATCCGGACAGTTCTACAGCATTTTGCACCCTACGCAAGGCACCGCAACCATATACCAGATGGGAGATGGCACTCGTATTCTTCGCCTTACGAGCTTCAGCACATCAAACGGCCCGGATGTGCACGTTTATGTGGTCGCGGCTGACGATGCCAAGGACGTGGCAACGGTGGAAAAAGCCGGCTTTGTTGATCTTGGAGTGATCAAGGGAAATATCGGCGACCAAAACTACACACTTGGCAGCGATTTGGACTTGGCGAAATACCGCGCAGTGTCCATCTGGTGCAAACGATTCAGCGTGAATTTCGGAGCCGCTGCTCTGAGACCGGCACAGACGTCGCAAAATCAATAGGCTCACATCGTGAGCACCAGGGCTGGCCTCGAACAATACGACCTCGCGATTCTGGGCGGCGGTTGCGTTCCGAAGAGTTGGCTACTGCATGATTATTGGCTACTACAGGAGAAGCGAACATGATCTCTGCGGCATTTCCGTATCAAAAGCAGCGGCGGCGAGTCCTCGGCAGCGAGATGGCTTACGTGGATGTGGGACAGGGCGATCCCATTGTGCTGTTGCACGGCAATCCCACGTCGTCGTACCTCTGGCGAAATGTGTTGCCCCATTTGCAGCCACTAGGCCGCTGCATCGCTCTCGACCTGATCGGTATGGGCGACTCCGACAAGCTACCTAACAGTGGCCCCGGCTGACGCGCTGCTCGATGCGCTGGATGTGCGCGAGCGGGTCACCCTAGTCATTCACGACTGGGGTTCAGCCCTCGGCTTTGACTGGGCGAACCGCCATCGTAAGGCCGTGAAGGGTATCGCATTTATGGAGGCAATCGATCGGCCGCAAGGCTGGGATCACTGGGACGTGATGAACATGCGTCCATTTTTGGAGGCCCTGCGCTCCGAGGCTGGCGAGAAAATGGTTCTCGAAGAAAACTTCTTCATCGAGAAGATTCTGCCAGGCGCGATTCTGCGCACCTTTGCCGGCGAAGAGATGGCGCAGTACCGGCGGCCGTTTGCAGAACCTGGCGAACGTCGACGGCCCACGCTGACGTGGCCTCGGGAAATCCCTATCGAGGGCGAGCCCCCCGACGTGAATGCGATCGTGAGTTCGTATGCGGAATGGCTTGCGACGAGTGATGTGCCCAAGCTGTTCATAAAGGCCGAGCCCGGTGCGCTTCTAGGCAGTGGTGCGAATCTTGAAACCGTCCGCGGGTGGCCAGCTCAAACCGAAGTCACAGTCGCGCGAGTCCATTTCGTTCAGGAAGATTCGCCGGACGAAATCGGAAAGGCGATCGCTAGCTGGATGTTGAAGTTACGCAAATAAAATGCTCGCCGAGCATCCCGAGTCCTTCGGCGGAAGTGGTTGAAGAAAATTGACGCGCGTCATCAAGAATTACAAACGAATTCTTACGGAACTCGAGACCGACTTTGCAAAGAAAGCAGGCTGAAAAAAATCATGGGACTGTCTTGGCAACAAGGTCCACTCGCACCGGGAGCCATCGGCCGTTTCCTGGTGCCCGAGCCGCTACCTGAACGACTGCTGTACATCGAGCCGTTGCGCCGGCGCATGCGGGTGCGGTTCGGCGGAGCTTGGATCGCCGACAGTGAAGACGTTCTTCTATTGTTTGAACCTGGCCGTTATCCCGTTGCTTATTTTCCAGAAGCCGATGTGTCTCCAGAAGTTCTAGAGCGCAGCGAGCACACCACAAAGCACCCTGATCTTGGGCACACTTCCTGGTATCTCGTTAAAGCCGGTGGTCAGCGTGCACTACGTGGAGCGTGGCAACATGTGGACCTCCCCCCCTTTGCGAGCGATCTTGGTGCGCGGATCGCGTTTGCTTGGCGGGCCATGGATGCCTTCTACGAGGAAGAGGAACGGATCTTGGGCCATGCTGCCGACAGTTACCATCGAATTGACATCCGCCAAACTTCGCGCCATCTCGTGGTTCGTGATCGCGACCGCGTCGTCGCGGACAGTAAGCGGCCTCTGGTCCTCTACGAGTCCGGTTTTGCTCCGCGCTGGTACGTTCCGCGTGCCGACATCGATGAGTCCGCTCTTACCTTCGTGGAACATCAAACCTTTTGTCCCTACAAAGGCCTCTGCAGCTACTACGACATCGGCGACGCGCGGTTTGCGGGATGGTCGTATCGCGAAGCCTATCCTGAAGTTGGTCGGATTTCCGGCTTGATCTCGTTCGAACCGGACGTTGTTTCGGTCTTTCTGGACGGCACCCAACTCCACCTTGAGCCGGGCCAGGCGGTGATTCCACATGGCCCCGACCGCGAGCTCAGCATTGTCGAGGCGACACCTCGACAATAGAAAGCTCCGCCAGAAGGAAATCCTCCATGACAGCACTAAGCTTTTCCGTCGAAGTGATTACCATACCGGTAAGCGACGTTGATCGCGCGTTGCGGTTCTACAAGGATCAGCTCGGCTTCCACCTCGACGTGGACTATTCGCCCAACCACGCCTTTCGCGTCGTTCAGCTCACTCCGTCGGGCTCCGCCTGCTCCATCCAGATTGGCAAAGGACTCACCGACGCACGCGTCGGTTCACTCCGCAACGTCTATCTAGTGGTTACCGACCTGGATGCCACGCGCATCCAACTCCTTGAGCGCGGCACCGCGGTCAGCGAGATCCGCCACAAGACGCCCATCGGCGCTTGGGACGGAGGTTTCGCGCCCGGACTTGATCCCGCGCGCGGCGACTATGCCAGCTTCGCCAGCTTCTCCGATCCGGATGGCAATAGCTGGGTGCTGCAGGAACGCGGCTACCGCAACGCGTGACATTGGTAGCGTCTCTTGCGAACCTCGTTCCACGAGTGATTTCCACGCATCATGGCTCAGCTTCTATCAGTGAACGTCGGTTTACCGCACGAAGTCGAGTGGAAAGGTCGCATCGTGCGCAGCGCGATTTGGAAATATCCAGTCCAGGGTCGCTGTCGCGTCCGCCGACTCAATCTTGATGGGGATGGCCAAGCGGACTCGGCAGGGCACGGCGGCGAGAACCGTGCTGTCTTTGTCTATCAAATCGAATCGTACCGCTATTGGCAGGAGCAGCTGAGTCGGAGCGACTTCATCCACGGGCAGTTCGGCGAAAACTTCACCGTCACCGGCTTGCCCGACGACGCTGTCTGCATCGGGGACCGTTTCCAGATTGGCAGCGCGATGTTCGAGGTTTCTCAGCCCCGCGTTACCTGTTATCGCGTTGGCATCCGGATGAATGAGTCTCGCATGCCAGCACTGCTAACGGGGAGCGGCCGGCCTGGGTTCTACTTTCGCGTTTTGCAGGAAGGTGACGTCGGCGCCGGTGACGAAATCACCAAAGTTGGAGAGGCGAGTGAGCGCATGACCGTCGCTGAAATCAACGCGCTTCTCTATTCCTCGAGTCACCCTCGCGAACTGCTTGAGCGCGCTCTGCGAATCGAAGCGCTACCCTCCGGATGGCGCTGGTCCTTTGAAGCCCTGCTGAAGAGCCAAACAACGGGATCGGCGAGCGGCAACGCAGGCCTCGCGCCCGCCACCGCGGCACATCCGGTCGCGCCGGGATTTCGCCCGCTCCAAATTTCGGCAATCGATCACGAGTCCGCGGACGTCCTCTCGTTTTCCATGCTGAGCAATGATGGACAACAGTTGCCGATGGCTTTGCCAGGTCAATACGTAGTCCTGCGTCTCCAGCCTGGCGCAGATCGCCCTCCACTTTTTCGCAGCTACTCACTTTCGGGTCCCGCTTCAACCGAGCGCTACCGCATCAGCGTAAAGATCGAACCGCATGGCGCAGCCGGAACCTATTTGAAAGAGCAAGCCCGCGAGGGCGATATTCTCGATATCAGTTCGCCCCGCGGGACCTTCATTCTGGAACCGGGAGATCAACCCGCCGTGCTGCTCAGCGCAGGAATCGGCGCGACTCCGGTCTTGGCCATGCTGCACGCGCTGGCGGGCAATCGCTCAACACGTCAAATCTTCTGGCTCCATTCGGCTCGCGATCGCCAGCATCATCCGTTCGCCAGCGAAGCCCGCAGCCTGGTGGGGAAGCTCCCGAATGCTCGCGCGCATGTCTGCTACAGCAGACCAAGCGCGGACGACAAAATGGGAGAGCATTTCGACTTTGCCGGTCGCCTGTCTCGCTCCGTCTTCGACGAAATCGGCATCCCGCGAGACGCCGACGCTTATCTCTGCGGCCCATACCAGTTCATGGAGGACATGAAAGAAACCCTCGCGGCGGTCGGTGTCGCACCGCAGCGAATTCACGCCGAAATTTTCAGCGGCGACAATTCCAGGACCCCTGGAGGTATCCGCGCCACGCACAAGGCTCCCCATCTTCCCGCGGACGAAAACCACGCCGGCCCCCTTGTGTCATTTGCCCGCAGCGGCATCGCCGCACATTGGAACGCCTCTAAATATCAAAGCATTTTGGAGTTGGCCGAAGCGTGCGACGTCCCCGCTCTTTGGTCCTGCCGCACTGGCGTTTGTCACAACTGTGAGAGCGGCTTGGTTTCCGGGACAGTCGTCTACGGACCCGAGCCACTCGAAAAGCCTGCCACCGGCAACCTTCTCATTTGCTGCTCGCAACCGGCCCGCGATGTCGTCATCGATTTGTGAATAGGGGTCGAACAATAGCACGGAAAGAAAGTTGGTAAGCACTTGGTA
>MNDG01000067.1:7973-20274 GCA_001914815.1 Acidobacteriales bacterium 13_2_20CM_55_8 | reverse complement strand
CGTCCTCTATGGCAAAGAGGACGTGAAGATTGAGAAAGTGCCGATTCCCCGAGTGGGGCAGGGCGAAGTGCTGGTGAAGGTGCAGGTCGCGCTCACCTGCGGCACCGATCTAAAAGTTTATCAGCGCGGCTATCACGCCCGCATGATTGTTCCTCCCGCTCTGTTCGGCCATGAACTGGCTGGTGTGATCGAAGAAGTCGGCTCCGGCGTGCGCGGCTTCAAACGCGGAATGCGGGTAGTGGCGCTGAACTCCGCCCCCTGCCAGATGTGCTTTTATTGTTCCAAGCACCAGGAGAACCTCTGCGAGGACCTGCTCTTCAACAACGGCGCGTACGCGGAATATATACGGATACCGCGACGGATTGTAGAAACCAACATGCTGGCTGTTCCCTCGGACGTAAGTTACGAGGAAGCTGCGATGGTGGAACCGCTGGCCTGCGTCCTGCGCGGTCTGCATGAAACCGGCGTGGAAATCGGCGACACTGTCACGGTGGTAGGCGGCGGCCCGATCGGCTTGATGTTCGTGCAGGTGGCCAAGGCCACGGGATGCAACGTCATCTCGGTGGTGAAGCGCGATTCCCAGGCGGCGGCTGCGAAGCGCATGGGAGCGCATGAGGTAGTACAGATCACGCAAGTAAAAGATCCGGTGGAAGCGGTGCGAATGCTTTCTCCCGACAAGCGTGGTAGCGATGTGGCAATCGAAGCGGTTGGCCGTCCCGAAGCCTGGGAATGGGCCATCGATATGGTGCGCAAAGGTGGGACCGTCAATTTCTTTGGCGGCTGCGCCAGTGGCACCAAGGTGCAACTCGATACCAATCGTCTCCATTATTCGGAAATCACACTCAAGGCGACTTTCCACCATACTCCGGAAACTGTGCGCAAGGCGTTTGCGCTGATCGCGGAGAAGAAAATTCGTTCCACGGATTACATTACCGGCGAAGCGCCGCTTTCTCGTCTGCAACAGGTTCTTCGCCACATGCTGAATCGAAACGGCGATATCAAGACGGCGATCATTCCCGGGCACTAGACGTATCACCAGGGAACCGAACTGACCATGTCAACCATTGCCAGCAACGAGTCCCGGTCCGCGTCCGTTCTTTCCAGTTTGCCCGACTGGGCGAGACTTCCTGCCGATTACGCAATTCCCGACCGAGTCCCTTCTCTAGCGGAAGCACACGAATATTGCCGGCGCTTGGCCCGCACCCATTACGAAAATTTCTCAGTAGCCACGTGGTTTCTACCGCGCTCATTACGGCAGCATTTCTTTAATATTTATGCGTATTGCCGCATCTCGGACGATCTCGGCGATGAGGTCGGTGACCCGAAAGCCTCATTGCGGCTGCTTGATCAGTGGGAAGCGGAACTCAATGCTTGTTACTCTGGGCAGCCGCGACATCCTGTCTTTGTTGCTCTTGCCGAGACGGTGCGAACATTCGATATTCCGCGACCGCCATTTGCCGACTTGCTGAAGGCGTTTCGCCAGGATCAGACCGTTACTCGCTATCCCAGATTCGAGGATTTGCTGGGATACTGTCGCTACTCGGCCAATCCTGTCGGCCACCTCGTGCTGTATGTTTGCGGCTACCGCGATGCCGAGCGGCAGGAGCTTTCCGATTTCACGTGTACGGCACTGCAGTTGGCTAACTTCTGGCAAGATGTGACGGCGGATTATGGCAAGGGCCGCATCTATCTGCCGCTGGAAGATCTGAACCGCTTTGGAGTTGCACAAGCAGACATTGCTTCAGCGCAAAACACTCCCACTTTTTGCGAGATGATGCGCTTTGAAGTGAACCGGACTCGAGGTTGGTTTCAGCAGGGCTTGCCACTGATAGCGGAAGTAAATCGTGACTTGGCGATTGACATAGAGTTATTCAGCCGCGGCGGACAGGAAATCCTGAAGGCCATCGAGCGGCAGAACTACAAAGTTCTCGGGCGACGTCCGACTATCTCAAAAACGCGCAAACTGGCGCTGCTGGCCCGTGCCGCGCTGGGGAAGCTGCGATGAGTACTGCCGTGCAGCAAGCTACCACGCAATCCGTTGCTACGGAATCGCAACTCGCAGTGGCCTACTCCGTTTGCCGCAGCATCACACGTTCGGCCGCCACGAATTTCTATTACGCGTTTCTGGTATTGCCTAAGCGCAAGCGCCAGGCTTTGAACGCGGTTTATGCGTTCATGCGGCGATGTGATGATATTGCCGACGATGCCAGCGTGCCGGTACCGGAACGAAGGCAAAAACTCGACCTGTGGTTAAACGCTTTTCACCGCGCACAAGCCGGGCAGCCCACGGATGATCCCGTGCTATTGGCGCTCACGGACGCGCAGCGCCGGCACGGCATTCCGCCGGACTTACTTGATCAGCTGGCCTATGGCACCGCCATGGACCTCACGGACGACATCGATGAAAGCCTGGGATCAGGCGAGATCAGGCGCACTCCACATGTTCACTATCAGACTTTTGAGGATCTTTGTCGTTACTGCTATTACGTTGCGTCCGTCGTGGGTCTGGTCTGCATTCGTGTGTTCGGTTATCGGGATGCCGCAGCCGAACCGCTTGCCGAGCATTGTGGAATGGCTTTCCAGCTCACTAACATCATTCGTGATGTGAAGGAAGACGCCGCGATGGGGCGCGTCTATTTACCCGAGCAGGACCTAGCCAACTTCGGCGTTTCAGCTTCTGAGCTGTCCTCCACCCCTGACCCGGCCCGTTACCGTCCTCTGCTGGCGCTGGAGGCCGAGCGTGCACGCGAATACTACCGTGCCGGGGACGCTCTAATTCCGCTTATCGAGGAAGACAGCCAGCCTGCTCTGTGGGTATTGCTGACCATCTATCGCAGACTCTTGGACAAGATCGAAAGCCGCCAGTATGACGTATTCAGCGGCAAAGTTGCGCTTAGCACGCGAGAGAAGCTCGTCATTCTGGGAAAGGGTTTCCTCAAACGCCTGTCCTGATGACCGAGCCTTGGACACAAATTCCCCACGTAGCCGTGGTCGGAGGAGGTCTGGCGGGACTAGCCGCCGGTTCAGCCCTCGCCGACAGCGGATTCCGCGTCACCCTCTTCGAACGCCGCGCTTACCTTGGCGGACGGGCCTCCTCGTATCAGCATCCGGCCACGGGTGAGGTCGTAGACAACTGTCAGCACGTGCTCCTCGGTTGCTGCACCAATCTCATTGAGTTCTATCGGCGGGTTGGGGTCGAAGATAAGATCCGCTGGTATGATCGGTTGACTTTTCTGGAGCCCGGGGGACGTGCTTCCGTCATCGGACCGTCTTCGCTGCCAGCTCCATTACACACCGCCCCCGCATTTTTGCGCGCCCGTTGCCTCAGTTTGACGGACAAATTGTCTATCGCTGCGGCCATGGCGGCGCTCGCTCCCGCTATGCCGCGCGACACAGGAGAATCGTTTCTAAAGTGGTTGCACCGGCACGGACAGACTGACCGCGCTATAGGACGTTTCTGGAAGCCAGTGCTGGTAAGCGCTTTGAACGAGGATATTGATCGCGTGTCAGTTCCATACGCGGCGCAGGTGATGCGCGAGTCTTTCCTCAAGTCGGCTGAAGCCGGGCTCATGGGTGTGCCCACCGTCCCTTTGACTGAGCTCTATGGCACGGCGGGGGACCACATCTGCAGCCGTGGTGGCGAAGTGCGATTCCGTTCCAGTGTGGAATCTTTTCGCGCCGAGTTTGCAGCAGTCAAGTTGGCAGTATCCGGAAGGGAAGCCAGCTTTGATTTTGTGGTGCTCGCCGTTCCCTTTGATGTGCTGGCGCGCCTGTTACCGCAAACCACCGCTGCGGAGCCGCTGCGGCAAGCCTTGGATGGCTTCGAGACCTCGCCGATTACCGGCATCCATCTCTGGTTTGATCGCCAGATTACCGGGCTTGAGCATGCTGTGCTGCTCGACCGCACCATTCAGTGGATGTTCCACAAATCGATGCTCCTGGACAGCCGTGCCCCGCGCAATGGCAGTTATATGGAATTGGTGGTGAGTTCTTCCAAACTGTTGGTCGAGAAATCACGCCAGGAGATCGTGGATCTCGCTTTGAACGAACTGCGAGAGTTCTTGCCCGAAGCTCATCAGGCGAAACTCGTGAAGTCTGCCGTCATCAAAGAAATACACGCCACATATTCTCCCAAGCCTGGTGTGGACGTCTTTCGTCCCCAACCGGAAACAGTTTGGCCACGTGTTTTTCTGGCCGGAGATTGGACGGCCACCGGCTGGCCTGCCACCATGGAAGGCGCAGTACGAAGCGGGTACTTGGCCGCACAGTGTGTAGCCCGTGTCGCAGGTTTGCAGGACGCAGCTTTCTTGGTACCCGACCTTCCACCTACAGGATTTATGCGATTGTTTGGATAACGTGCTTAAGCTGCAAGCAGCGCCACGCCGCCGGCTACCAGCAACGCGGCCATCCAACGATGTGGGTCAACGCGCTCGTGCAGGAAGATCTTGGCGGCCACTGCGGTAGCGACGAAAGTGAGAGACGCCGAAGCCGGCGCCACCAGGCTTACATCTCCCCAGGAAAGACCAATCAACAGGCTGTAAAACGCCACGGTCATGGCGAGGATGCCCAGAACAAAATTCACATTGCGTAAGGTACGCCCGACTACGGCCAACAAGCCGTGACTCCGCCAGAGTTCTCCGACGTCGCCAACCTGTTTCATGGCTCGAGAGAGAAGCACATCGCCGATCGTAGATGCCAGAACGATGGCTGCGACTGCGCCCCATGTGTAAAGTTGCTTCATAGTTCCACGCTTGTGGAAACCGGTTCTCCATTGCAATTCTCTGGCTGTCTAACCCCGGGATCGTGCGTCAGCGCCGGTCCGCGCGTCACGAATCCCACACCGATAGAGATCAAAATGATTCCGAGCCAGCGAGTTGCAGTTACCTGCTCATGCAGTAGAAATTTGGCTATCAGAGCTAGTAAGACATACCCAAGAGAAGTAGCGGGGAGCACATAAGTCAGATCGGCCCAGGACAGGGCGATCATGTAAGCGGCGAAGAACCCGAGCAAAAACAGAATTCCCGTTAAGATCCAAGGATTCAGAATGGTCAAAATAAGATCTGGAAGCTGATGTAAGGAGATGTTACCGGATTGCTTCATTCCCCGGGATAACAGGGAATCTCCGGTTGCCCCGAAAACGGTCACTGCGGCCAACACCAGATACTTGCGAAAGGTCACATCTGCTTCCTAGGCCTTGGCCGGTTCGGGCGCCGCTGCCGAGTTTTCTTTTTCGCGCTTCTCCTTGACCCATTTGTTTCGCGTGGCACGCAGCTTCAAAAAGCTCTTCGCCTCTTTGTAGAGTCGCTTGCGTTCTCCGCCGTCGAATGCGGCTTTTCTCAAAATGCGGTACACAGCTTTGGGCCGGAAGTAGTACTCGTCATAAAAACGGTGGACTGATTCCATTATCTCGTCCGCGGGCAAGCCAGGATACTGAATGTGTGCCATCTGATGGCCGCCTTCATCCACCATTTTCGTATCGGCGACCATGAAGCCGCTCTTCATTGCGTAATCGTAGAGTTCAGTGCCAGGATAAGCGTGCGCCACTGAGACTTGAATGGTTTCGACGTCGAGTTCTTTCGCGAAATCGATGCTGTTGCGGATCGTCTCCCGAGTCTCGCCCGGCAAACCTAAAATGAAGTCGCCGTGAATGATAAGTCCCAGCTTGTGACAGTCTTTGGTGAACTGGCGCGCTCGCTCGATAGTGGCGCCTTTTTTGATGTTCTTCAGAATCTGCTGGTCGCCGGACTCGTAACCGACAATCAGCAGCCGGCAGCCCGCTTCCTTCATGGCTTTGAGCGTCTCGTAATCAGTGGTGACACGCGACGTGCAGGACCACGTCAAATTCAGTGGCTTCAGCTTGGAGCATAACTCGACAGTGCGCGCCTTTTGAATGTTGAAAGTATCGTCATCGAAGAAAAATTCCTTCACCCCGGGCCAGTACTCTTTGGCCTTGGCCATCTCGCGAGCTACATCGTCGGTCGACCGCTTGCGCCACGGATGGCCGCTCAAGGTCTGGGGCCACAAACAAAATGTGCACTGCGCAGGACATCCACGGGTGGTGTAAAGCGAGACGTAAGGGTAGAGCAGGAAAGGTACGTTGTAGCGCCTCACGTCCAGATCGCGCCGATAAATATCAGTCACGTGGGGGAGGGAATCCAGGTCTTCTATCTGCGGACGATCCGGTGTGTGAACCACCGATCCGTTGTTGCGGTAGGAGATCCCCAGAATCTCATCCAGCGGCTTACCCTGGGCAAACTCCACGACCGAATAATCGAACTCTTTGCGGCAGACAAAATCGATGGCTGGGCAATCCTTCAAGGATCTTTCCGGCAATACGGTTACATGAGGACCGACAAAGGCAATCTTGATGCCCGGATTCACATCCTTGATCGCTTTCGCCAGGCCGATGTCGCCGGGAAACCCAGGCGTGCTGGTGAATAGAACCAGGAACTCGTAATCACGGGAGATCTTGATGGTCTCTTCGGCCGAGACGTGATGAGAAGGAGCGTCCAGCAAGCGCGCGCCCTCGAGCATACCCGTGGGATAAGCAAGCCATACCGGATACCAGTAGGATTCAATTTCGCGAGTGGCAGGCCAGCGCGATCCCGCCCCTCCGTCGAAATTCTCAAACGAGGGCGGATTCAGAAACAGTGTTTTTAAGGGCATATGTTTGAATAAGTTATACTAACATTCCCAGGCAGATTTTTCCCTATTCGCAGGGTACGTTTCGGGTACATTTTCGTGGCTGCGAACCCGCTTATCATTTAGGTTAGGGGACACTTCCACCACTAGGTTAGGGGACACTTCCACCACGCACAAAGGGTTTGCGTTGAACGGCTGCTCTCACCGCTCCAACAGGGAATGGGAACATCCTCGGGGACTCGATAGAGCTACTTGCCGACCCCGGCCCAGGTCGCCAATTCGTCGGTCGCACGTAATAGCGTGATACGAGCTTTCTGCAACTCGAAACTGGCATCCTGCAGCGTGTTGTAGCGCTCATTGGCCTGGCTGCGAGCATCCTCCACATCGTGAAGAGTGGCGGTACCGGCGTCCATGCGAACTTGCGAAGCCTCCAAATTGGACTGTGCTACCTGATATTCGAGATCGGCCACTTCGTGGGCCGCTGTCAGTTGTTCGACCGCGCGCTGGAGCTTCAAGGTCTCTTCCGATACCCGGTTCTTAGCGGCTTCAACATCCTTTCTGGCATGCAATGCCTCAGCATCGGCTGCATCTGCGTGTGCATGCTGAGCAGGACTCAAGAATGGAAAGCGAATCGCTACCCCCACGGTCGCATTATTACGTTCAAACGCTTTATAAAAATCGAAGTAATTGTTGTACTTTGCGAGCACGGCATATTGCGCCGCGAAATCCACTGCCGGCCACATTGCCCGATGTTCGCCTCGCGCCCGAAAACTTTGAGCGGTGGCGTGATGTTCCGCAGCCTGCACAGATGGACTGACCTCCACTGCCTGGCTGACAAGGTTGTCCTCCTGCTTCACTTCGGGCAGCGGCGGAATGGAGTCGGGAACTGTCTCGATCAAGGTCGCAGAAATTCCAGTCATTTGCGAGAGCCGGTTGCGCAGGACGTCTACCGCTCCCTGGGCTTCAGCCATACGCATGCGCACCCGGGCAGTGTTTAGGCGCGCCTTGTTTCGTGCCAGTGAATTATCTATGCCTTCCTGGATACGTTCATTGACCACCTGTTCCGTCTTGATCGCATCCGCTTGTTCCTCGCGCAAGTGGTTTTGCAGTGCTTCCCATTTGCTCAGTTCGGCATAACTGAGGACCGCATCCTGAATGACCTGGTTTCGCTGATCTTTAGTTTGCATGCCAGAAGCTTTCCACTCCGTTTTTGCAGCCCTTACAAAATCCCGCAAAGCTGGATTAATCAACGCAGATTGCGCATTGACGTTGATGATAGACGGCGCCGAACCCTCCAGGCTTAAAGGAAAACCCCAGGATGCGCCGAGGCCGGAGCCGACAACGACCTGTGGCAAATACTGATTTCGCGCCTCGTGATAAGAGGCAAAAGCTCGCTGCTCGTCCGCACTCGCGGCCCCCGAGGCGGTGCTGTGACTCAGCGCCAATTGCACTGCGCGTTGCAGAGGCAAAGACTCAGCCATGAGCATTTGCACGGCCAAAAGGAGAAACAATAATCCTGCGAGATGACGCGAGGCACAGTACGAAGCAAGTTTCATCTTTCCACCTTTAAGTGAAAGCATCGTAGAAAAAGCGATTGTAAATGAGGGGTGAATGGAACGAACTCAAGCGCCATGACACTGCGATGCTAGTTTCGCAGGGCGGGCACAGATTTGATTTAACGCTTCAGCGATTGACCCGGTTCAGAGCCTCTTGCGCGCGTGAGAAATTCTTCGCCAGGGTCAGTGCCGCCGAATATTCCTGGGCCGCAGCGCGCTTGTCTCCCTGTTTTTCCAGAATAGTTCCCAGTAGGTAATGAGCCTTGAAGGTGGGCGCCTCTTCTACAGTCGAACTGGAAGCCAGATATTGGCGCAACAACTGAATGGCTCCGGGAAAATTGCGCCCTGCCCGAACCAGGGTCTCAGCCGCATCCATTAGCACGACCGGTTCCTTCGCCGGGGCAGAGCTAGCATGGTTGATGGCCGTTTCCATTTCATCCAAACGCCCGGTGTGCCTATAGAACGACGCCAGATTTAGCCAGGTATCGGCGCTGCCACTGTCTGCCTGAATGGCTGCTCGATATTCCTGCTCCGCGGTGGCAAGGTCTTTCTTCTTCTCTGCTATCCTGCCATTGATCCAGTGCGCCTTCGCACTATCCAGTGTTGCTAGCTTTGCGGCCTGGGCACGGGCTTTGTCCTGACCTCCGCCAACGATCCCCGGTGCTTCCAAGTAGAACTCAGCCAGGTCGGTGCGAGCATCTACGTCATTGGGATCCAATTCCACCGCACGCTCGAACTCGTTTCGTACTTTTTTGGCCAGTCCTGCCGCGGTAAAGAAACTTGAGGCATCTGCCTTTTCCCCATAGGTTCGGCCGAGCCACAAGTGATACCCACTGTTGTTGGGAGCCAACGCCACGGCCTTCTCGCAGGCGGCCATGGCGCGGTCCCAGTCTTCCACAGCGAAATAGGCACGGCAAAGCAGGTTGTGAACCTGAGGATCGTTCGGAGCCTGGTTGAGTTCCGCCCGCAGGGTAGTCATGGCGTCGTCGATCCGTCCGCCAGCCAACAATGCTGGTGCATTGTCAGCAGCGCCCGCTATCTTAGGCAACGCAGCCAGCAAAGCCACCGCCAGAATTGTTCGCCCTAGTCGCATCTCTAGTGAACCACCTTTACTTCCACGCCGCCCTTCAAAGGCTTGGAATTGATTGAACCCAGCGCGACCAACGCGTTGTCGGCCAGTCCCGCGGTAATCTCGACTTGCGTTAAGTTCGAAATTGAAGTCTGAACATCTCGTCGGCGCAATTGGTTGTTTGCGATCTCGAAAACGAAAGTCTTGCTGTTGTCCTGCCGTATCGCCTCTCGTGGAACTGTAATCACATTGCGATGTTCGGCGGCGACAATAGTGACACCCACATTAATGTTCGGAAGCAGCTTGAAATCGTGATTATCCACTACGGTTGTAGTTTCGCCGACATTGCGGGTGCCCCGCAGTTTGACACTCGCCGGTACGACATCCACTTTCCCTTCCCAAACCCGGCCAGGCACCGCGTCCCAGGTAACTTCTATTTTTTGTCCCGGAGCCAGCCGCCCCACGTCGGGCTCATCCACGTAAGCTCGTACCAGGACACGCGAGAGGTCGGCCATTTGCAATACCAGATCTCCGGGGCCGACATAGGCTCCCTGGCGAACTGGGAGCGAATACACCACGCCATCGAAGGGAGCGCGGATATTGAGCCGGGTGAGAACGTCCTGGGCAGCGGCATAGGCGCTTTGCGCCTCAGCCCTTTGCGCGCCCACCCGCGCGATTTCCGGTTGGGAGTAACGGTCCTTTTGCTTCTGCTGAAGCAACTTTAAATCGGCCTCGGAGCGCGCCAGTTGATTTTCGGCGTCCTTGACTTCGCCCGGAGAAGCCGCGCCTTTCTGTTGCAAACGTCGCAGAGCCTCCAGATTACGCTGTGCGGCATCATGATCGGCCCGAGCCTTCACAATCTGCGACTCGACGGTCAGCACTTCCTCCCGATTGCCGCCACTCTCGATGGCGCTCGTATTGGCCTGCGCGCCGCGTACCTGGGATAGAGCTCTCGCTGCCTGGCTTCTGGCCTCTGCGTCATTCAATTGCAGAAGTAGCTGTCCCTTCTTTACGTGATCGCCTTCCTTCACCAGCAGCCTTTTTATGGTGGTACCGATAGGTGCGTGCGCTTCAAAATTTTGTACCGGTTCTATTTTTCCGTTGGTGGAAATCAGACTGCGAATGGTGGATCGCTCCGCCGTGGCGGCACGCACCGGAATACTGTCATCGCGTGACATGAACGACGCGAGCAGGATGACCGCCCCGATAATTCCCACTGCCCAAATGATCCAGGGACGCCGGGAAAAAAAGCCGGTATTGTTAGCTGTCGATACCATTCTGCAGTTTGTACTGAATAATCTATCACTTGCCGCCTTTGCGGCCTGAAAAGCGATTATCTGTTTAGATGCCACAGCCTGCTGAAAAATCGCAAATCCTTATTGTCTTTGGATGGTGCACCGCCTGGCTGGTTACAATGGGATATGCCTAATCGGCAGCGTTATACGGCAGAACACGCTGAGGCGGGTCTGGATGCCAAGTTTCCCGAGATCGAGACCTGGCCAAACCAATTTCCCGGCTACGAAATCGTAGTGGACGACCCGGAGTTCACCTCTGTCTGCCCCAAGACCGGACTGCCGGACTTCGGCGTACTTACCATCCGCTACATGCCAGACCAGCATTGCCTGGAATTGAGATCACTCAAGGAGTACTTGCAGTCCTACCGCAACCTGGGGATCTTTCAGGAAAATGTCGTGAACCGCGTGTTGGAAGACGTGGTGCGCTGGACGCGCCCCATATGGGCTGAGGTCAAAGGGGAGTTCCGTCCCCGTGGCGGGATCTCCACCGTGGTGACAGCGCGGTGGCCGAGGCCCAAGGCCAGCAAAAACGGAAAATGATATAGTCCCACGCGATCGTGGCAAACGTTCGTCTTTACCCTCGAACCGCACTCATCCTGCTTACCGCACTGAACCTGCTCAATTACATTGACCGCTCCGTCCTGTTCGCTGTACAGCCGCTGGTGCAGGCCGAATTTCATCTTACGAATGCGCAGCTCGGATATCTCACCAGCGCCTTTCTCTTGTTCTATATGGTTGCAGCTCCGTTTACCGGTCCCCTTGCTGACCGGTACTCACGCAAAGTGATTATCGCGATCGGTGCGTTCTTTTGGAGTGGACTCACCCTGCTGACCGCCGTTACCCACAGCTATCAGGCATTGCTGATCCGCCATACCTTGGTGGGGATCGGAGAAGCTAGCTTCGTCACCATCGCACCGACCTTTGTGGCTGACCTTTTTCCTGAAGAGAAACGCGGCCGGATTCTGGGCGTGTTCTATCTCGCAATTCCGGTAGGTACCGCTCTTGGGTATGTGCTAGGCGGCAATCTTGGGGCACGCTTCGGGTGGCGATTTCCGTTTTATGTAGCAGCCATTCCCGGGTTCCTCTTGGCGTTGATGATGATCTTTATCCCCGAACCGCCGCGGGGCCAATTCGATTCTGTGAAAGAAACTTTGGAGCGCGGAACCATTAAAGGCCTCACGCGAAATCCTGCCTTTTGGACAGCAACTCTCGGCATGGCCATGATGACTTTTGCTCTCGGTGGTATCCAAGTTTGGATGCCAACGTTTCTCTCCACCATGCGTGGATATTCCTTGAAGGCTGCTAATCAGCTCTTTGGCGGAATCATTGTGTTGGATGGAACGCTTGCATCGCTGGCCGGCGGATGGCTGGGAGACCGTCTGCTTCCTCGCACGAAAGGGGCGTATTACGTAGTGTCAGCGATCAGCATGGCGGTGGGAGTGCCAGTGATGGTGATCGCCCTCTTTGCCAGGGGACGTGCAATGGTTCCCGGAATTCTCGTCGCGGCATTTTTTCTCTTGCTCAACACCGCTCCGCTCAATGCGGCCCTGATCAATTCGGTTGGCGCTCACATCCGCGCCACAGCTATCGCGTTCAACGTTTTCATCATTCATCTCTTGGGGGACGTGCCGTCGCCAACTCTGATGGGATGGATCGCCGACCGACATTCGCTGCAAGTCGCCTTTATTTGTCCAGTCATTGCCATGATGCTTTCTTCTGCCATACTCTTTTATGGCATG
>MNDG01000067.1:0-7930 GCA_001914815.1 Acidobacteriales bacterium 13_2_20CM_55_8 | reverse complement strand
TTATTTCCATTGGATTGCAGGCAGCATCCTGTCCATTGCCTGGCTCTCACGTTTAATCGGTGCAGCCTTTGGGATGCCAAAAATTCCCGATATTCCCCGCCCCGAGTGGGACCGCAATCCTGTCAGTCCCAACGGCAATCCGCGAGTCAGCATCATTGTTCCTGCCTGCAACGAAGAAGAAGCGATAGAGCAGGTCCTTACGCGCCTGCTCGACATCGATTACGAAAACTGCGAAATCATTGCGGTGAACGATCGTTCCACCGATCGCACCGGCGAGATCGTGGATCGCATTGCCGGCAACACCAAAGCCCACGGACGGCTAAAAGTCATCCACGTTGCAGTTTTGCCTACCGGCTGGCTGGGCAAGACCCACGCCATGTGGACCGCTGCACAACACGCCAGCGGGGAATGGCTGTTATTTACCGACGCTGACGTACTTTTCCAGCCCGATGCGCTTCGTCGAGCTCTGGTCTACGCCGAGGCTGAAGCAGCCGACCACGTTGTGTTGTTTCCTCGGATGATCATGAAGAGCCCCGGCGAAAAAATGATGATCGCTTTCTTTCAAACATTGTTTGTCTTCGGACATCGGCCCTGGAAGGTGGCTGATCCAGACACTCGTGATCACATGGGCGTGGGCGCCTTCAACATGGTGCGCCGCCGCGTATATGAAGCGGTCGGCACCTATCAGGCGCTGCGCTTTGAAGTGGTCGATGACATGAAGTTGGGCAAAGTCGTGAAAAATGCCGGCTATCGTCAGCGCAATGTTTTCGGTGGGGATCTGATTTCGATTCGCTGGGCAAAGGGCGCCATGGGCGTCGTGCGCAATTTGACCAAGAACTTTTTTGCCATCATGTCATTTCAATGGCCGCGGGCGCTGTCAACATGTTTTGCTCTGGCATTCCTGAATCTCATGCCCTTCATCGGAATCGGAATCGCCCATGGATGGGAGCGGTTCCCCTACGCTGTGGCGTTGTTAACCATATTTCTGATTTATGTTGGAATGTCTCGGATGTCGCCAGTCCCGCCGTATTATTTTGTCCTGCATCCCATCAGTACGACGCTCTTCGTCTACACCATGCTTCGCTCCATGACGCTCACACTATGGCGCGGCGGCGTAGTCTGGCGCGGTACAAAATATTCATTGGCGGAATTAAAGAAGGGAATGGTGTAGCAGAAACTTACTGCTCTGTGCCCATGGGGTCGATCTGCTCTTCCGTCTGGCCAGGCGCGGTCTGACGCTTCTTGTTAGGCTTACGTCCAGCCTTTGGGTGACTGAACTTCCCCGCGGCGTACCGGCCCTTCTTCTCGACGTCATAACCCTTAGGCAGGGGCGGAATTTGCCCATCATCCCCGGTCAGTTGCCCAGCGCGTTCCAGGACAATCTCCGCGCGCCCGTCATATAGCTTAACCGGCCCGTGAATCTCAACGACTTTTCCTTGCAATTGACGCACGTCTCCTACGTGTCTGAGGTTGCTCGGGAAGACCACCACAGTGAATGGGCAAACCCGGTAGTCCTCACAGAAATCAAGAAACGTGACTCCACGATTGCCTTGCTTGACACGCAACAACTTACCGCTAACGCAGCGAGTTTCACCTATGTATTTTTTGGCTTCCGAAATAGCGATGCAATCGGCGATGGACATAGCAGGGAAAAGAAGGGCCAGGAGCAACATTGGAAAGGCGGACGGAACGCACACAAGGTTTCATTGTAAGACTTGTAATTCGAGGTGTTGCGGAAACCGACGGAAAGAAATCGAGAACTTTCCCGAAATGGACAACAGGGAAGCGGGCCAGTCTCAGACCGGCCCTCGTCGACAAAAATCTCAAGAACTTAGTTAAACGATTTGACTGCTGCCGCTTCGTCGTCTTTCACGTCGAACACGGTATAGAGCTTGGTGATCTGGAGCAGATCGTGAACTTTTTTGGTCAGATTCAGCAGCTTGAGGTCGCCTCCCTGGTTCCGCACTGTGGTAAACGCGCTAACCAGTTCACCAATACCTGAGCTGTCGATGTAATTGACTTCACCAAGATTGAGCAGAATCTTCTTCCGTCCCTTGGAGAGCAATTCGCGAACTGTATCACGCAGGGTGACGCTGCCCTCGCCCAACGTGATACGGCCGCTACAATCTACAATGCTCACACCATCCACCTGCCGATTACTGATTTTCATGCTCACTGGGAAGCCTCCTTGCCGTTCACGGCTGGGCCATGGACGTGCTTGATGAGTTTGATTTCAGTGCCTGAATGGGAGGGGTGAATCTGTACCTCGTCCATGAATGAGCGGATGAGAAAAATACCCCGTCCCGACGTCTTTAAAAGGTTCTCCGGCGCCAGCGGATCGGGAATCTTGCTTACGTCTATCCCCTTGCCCTGGTCGGAAATGGTGATCACCAGATCGCGCGCCGTGCTCTCAAAATCCAACCTTACCTTCTTGCCCGGATCGTAGGCATTGCCGTGGAACACAGCATTGATGGCAGCCTCGCGCACCGCCATCGAGATTCTCATGACCTCATCTTCCTCAAAGCCCGCCTCAGCCGCGATCCGCGTGGCCGTTTGCTCTGCGTTGTCGACGGTCTCCAGCGTCGAATCCAGCGTGTAGGAGACCCGTTGTTTGGTCATGGCGAAGATTTTATGAATAAACTTGCCGACCCCGAATCCGATCCATTCGTCCTCGTTGCCTCTAGCGGGGAACCGCATGGTTGGCGAATGCGGTAGTTTGCCCTTCCCCTACGCAAATGTCAACGCGTAGGACGTCGGGGGGTAGTCTTATTGCAGAGCGGGCAGTGGCTTGGCTGCCACGACTACAGTTAGACACCATCGCCCACAAAAACCCTCAAATCGTCTGGATTACGTTTCGACAGTTCAGTATCCTCAGGGCGGTGGCCATGCTCGCACTCACGGAATTGCTGGGCGAACCGGTTTTCGATCTTGGCGGCAGCCGCTGTGGACGCGTTCGCGAGTTGGCTTTGGCTCCCCAGGAAGACCACGCTCGCATTGCTATGGTCATCGTCCGCACCAAGACAGGCGACCGCCTGCTGCCTTTTAGCTCCATACTTTCCGTCAATGGCGGCATTAAGGCCGGTACATCTTCCGAAGAATGGGTGTTGGGTGAAACTGGGGAAGGCTTGCTGCTGTTGAGCCGTGATCTCCTCGACCAGCAGGTGATCGATGTCTTTGGACGAAAAGTCGTCCGCGTCAACGACGTGGACCTCCACCACGAGTCGGTCGCAAACCGTCCAGTGCTGAAGGTAGGCTCCGTGGACGTCGGTCCCCGGGGCGCGGTTCGAAGGCTGCTGAAGGGTGTTGTACCCCTTCCCGCTTTACGGGCCTTGTTGCGGAAAATCCCGCCACGCACGATTCCCTGGGATTTCGTCGATCTTATCGAAACTGATCCCGCTCGACGCGTGAAGCTGAAGATCTCACACGAGCGTTTGGCCCGGCTTCATCCCGCCGATATTGCCGATATCGTCGAGGACCTGGCCCCGGACGAGCGCGAAGCCGTCTTCGAGACTCTCGACGAGGAAGTAGCTGCCGAGGCTTTGGAAGAAGTCGATCCCAAAGTGCAAAAGGCGATTGTCGAATCGCTGGACTCCAATCGTGCGGCTGAGATTGTCGAGGAGATGGAGCCCGATGCCGCCGCCGATTTGCTGGCCGACCTGCCCGAGGAACGCACCTCAGAAATCCTGCTGGAGATGAAGCCGCAAGAGCGCAGGGAAATGGTCGAGCTTCTCGAGTTCGGCGAAAAGACCGCTGCCGGGCGCATGAATACGGAATACCTGGCGGTGAACCAAAACGCCACCGTTCATGATGCCATCGAAACCTTGCGTCGATTTCAAGGTGGCGTAGAAACAGTGAGCACAATCTACCTCGTGGACGAGGATGGTAGGCTGGCAGGCGCAGTGCCGCTTGCCAAACTGGTGTTGGCGTCTCCAGACACCCTCTTAAAGTCGCTTACGCAGGAGCCGCTGATCTACACCAATGCAAACGCAAAAGAAAAAGACTTCGCCGAATTGTTCGACAAATACAACCTGCTTACTCTGCCCGTCGTGGATGACAACAAGAAACTCACCGGAGTCATCACTTCGGACGACATCATCAGTCTGCTTAGGGCGAAGCTGTAGGCAGCGGCTAGCAATCAGCATTCAGCACTCAGCATTCGGCCAGTAGCGGCCAGTGCAGATCTGCAAAATCCCTCGGCACCAATGCCAAGTGCAAAATGAAATGACAAGTTTTTCCCCCGCGCAGTCAGCACTCCACATTGGGCCTTGTGCGCGGTTTTGACGGGAAACTAGCACGAGCCCCTCTTGGCTGAATGCTGAGTGCTGAATGCTGAGTGCTGAATGCTGAGTGCTTTCTTCTGTTCAGATCCCTCAACTGCATTTATTCTGATGCGTCACTCATGATTCGATTGAGATTTCTTAGGCGTTGGAAGACCCGCGCGCTGATTTTTTTTGCCGTCGTCGGTCCCGGGTTCATTACCGCGAATGTCGACAACGATGCCAATGGCATCTGGACGTATTCCTCCGCCGGCGCCCAGTTCGGCCACATGCTCCTATGGACCATGATCCCCACCACCTTGGCGCTGATCGTGATTCAGGAGATCGCGGCCCGTATGGGGGCCGTGACCGGCAAGGGCCTCAGCGATCTAATCCGCGAAGAGTTTGGCTTCCGAGTCACGTTCTTCATGGTGGTCGGCGTCCTGATCATTAACTTCGGCAATGTAGTGGGAGAGTTTGCCGGTATCGCCGGTAGCCTCGAATTGTTCGGACTATCCAAGTACATCACGGTTCCCATCTGCGCATTCATCGTGTGGATCATCGTCCTCAAAGGCCAATACAAGACCGTGGAAAAAGTTTTCCTGGTGGCTTCTTTCTTTTACGTGACGTACATCTTTGCGGGTGTGCTGGCCAAACCAGCCTGGCTCGACGCTCTCGTCTCCACGGTGAAGCCACCTCCCCGCGCAATGTTCCGGCAACCGAGTTACCTCTATATGGTGATCGCCGTGGTGGGGACCACGATCGCTCCCTGGATGCAGTTTTACCTGCAGGCTTCCATCGTCGAAAAAGGTGTGACTCGGCGCCAGTACAAAACTTCCCGGCTAGATGTGATCACCGGCTGCATTTTTACCGACATCGTCGCCTGGTTCATCATCGTTGCGTGCGCCGCCACCCTGTATGCCCACGGCTATCGCAACGTTTCCGACGCCAAAGATGCTGCCCAGGCCTTGCATCCGCTGGCCGGCGACTATGCCTACATACTTTTTGCCATGGGATTGTTCAATGCCTCGCTGTTCGCGGCATCGATCCTGCCGCTATCAACGGCTTATACCGTGTGCGAGGGTTTGGGATTCGAATCGGGCGTCGGCAAAGGATTTCGCGAAGCGCCGGTGTTTTACTGGCTATACACCATTCTCATCGCAACGGGAGCGGGCGTCATCCTCATCCCAAACTTGCCCCTGGTCAAGATCTCAATTCTCTCCCAAGTAGTGAACGGGGCGGTGCTGCCTTTTGTGCTGGTCTTCATGCTGCTGCTGGTCAACAAGAGGGAATTGATGGATACATACGTCAACTCACCTTTCTATAACGTGATCGCATGGGGGACGACCATCATCATGATCGGCCTTACCATCGCCTTGTTTTGGACGATGAAAGCAGCTTAATGACTGGGAACGATCTTCCCGGTTGCCAAATCCTTTACCAGCTCCAGATCGGCTTCCAGGAAATCGTACGATGGCAGCTCGGACCGCTTAGCCCAGCGCACATCCCGAAAAATTCTATTTTCCATCTCGCCGGCGTATTCGTTCACCACGTAAAAACGTAATTCCACCGCGCCCCCATTTTTATAATCATGACGAATGCGCGCCACCTCTTCGCCGATTTGCGCATCGATCCCCAATTCTTCCTCTAGCTCGCGGCGAAGTGCATCCCGCGGCTGTTCACCGTCCTCGATCTTGCCGCCAGGAAATTCCCACTTCAGGGGCATACTTTGGTGACGGGTTCGCTGACACACCAGCACCTTCCCGTTTTTCAAGATCAAGGCTGCGACCACTCGCTTCATTGCTGGAGAGTCCGTTAAGGTTGATACGGCGGGTTCAGGTGTTCACAACCCATCTCATTCCGGCGGGAAATGACCGTTAATGCATCTTAGGCCTGGCGGTTGTGGAAAACGCTGAGGATGAATTGCCGCAGCCAGCGCCCGTAAACCTTGAATCAGCGTCGGCGCCGGCGTATTCAGAAATTCGTCGCGAATGCAATACACGCGTCGCTCTCTGACGGCGCGCATTTGATTCCAGCCGCGCTGCTGAATGATCTTTTCAAGGGGAACGCGGTCGCCCGCTCCACACCAGGCGCTTACAACGACATCCGGGTCTTCCGACAAAACGGATTCAGCTGATGTGCTCGAGCCCGGCGTTCCAACAAACTCTCCACCAGCCGCTCGCACAAGTTCTGCAACCCATGCCTGCGAAGCGATCAGCGGTTTGCCCCATTCCTCACAAAAAACGCGAGGCCGTATCCCGTCATCGACCAGGCTGCGCACGCTCTCAATGGCCTGCTGCATTTCCGTGATGACTTGCTGCCCACACTCGACGACACCCATAATCCCGGCGATGGTCGCAATATCGGTGTAGATGTCAGCCAGTGTCTTCGGGGCCAGACCCAGAAAACGTGCTCCCGACTTCAGGATCTCGGTCACTGCTTTCTCTTGATAAGGAACAGCGGCGATGACCAGGTCAGGCCGCGCTCGGACAATCTCTTCGCTCTGCGCAGTCCAGGAATCGGCAATGATTGCCCGCCCGCTCTGCACCACTTCCGGGCACACATCGGCGCAATATTTCGTACATGCGACAATGCGGTCGAGCTTGCCAATTGCGGCAAGAATCACCGTAGCGCTCGGTTGCAAGGAGACAATCCGCTGCGGGGTATGTTCGGAGGACATCAGCTTCTAATGGTACAAGGGAGGTTACAATTCTGCCGAGATGTATTCTCCCCAACTCCTCGACCACTTTCAGAACCCACGCAATGCCGGTGAGGTGCTTAATCCGGACGCATCCGTGCAGATTGAAAATCCAGCCTGCGGGGACATTCTGAAGCTGAGCATCAGGATTTCCGACGACCGCATCGCAGAAATCCGATTCCTCGCCAAAGGATGCGTTCCCGCCATGGCATGTGCATCGCTACTAACGGAACTACTGCTGGGTAGGACTGTGGAAGATGCCCACAAGCTGCGCAGGGAGGAATTGGTGTTGAAAATCGGTGGCTTACCCGAAGCATCGGTCCACGCCAGCCACCTCGCCCTGGACGCGTGGATAGCGCTGCAGAAAGAATTCAAAACCTAGCCAGGTTACATGCGGCGCCCTGAGGCAATTTCCGGACCGGGAAAGTAAATGGTCCATCGTCGCTCGCGCGCCAGCCTTTCTAAGTCCGCATTAGGATTCACCGCAAACGCATGCCGCGCGATCTCCAGCATTGCAATATCCCACCGTGAGTTGCCGAAGGCGGCGTCAAGATCTCCCTGCACAACTTCGCGTATGGCGCGCGCCTTGCCTTCACCGGTAGGTACCCGGACTAGTCGATCGGTGATGATGCCTTGCTCAACTTGAGCTTTTGCCGCCAAAATCCTGTTCTCAGAAATTCCAAAATGCTTCGTAGCGGCCCGGATTGCCCATTCGTTGGTGGAAGAGACTGCCCAGATGTCACAGCCTGATTCGCGCAATCGGTGCACCAGAGCGCGCATCTCCGGGAAAATCTGGCTCGCCATGTGACGATCGAAATATTGACCGGCAGCTCGCTGCACTACATCTTCGTTTAGCCCGCGATGCAGAGTCACCATTTCGCCGCACATCGTCTCTTCGTCAACCTTGCCCGACTTGTAGTCAGCGTATCTTGCACGCGCCCACACCACGATCTCATCCGAAAGTAGGCCTTGCTTT
>MNDG01000065.1 GCA_001914815.1 Acidobacteriales bacterium 13_2_20CM_55_8 | reverse complement strand
GCGCATACGCCTCAGTCATGGCCAGATTGAACGGGAGCTGGATAAAGCGAAAGTGGTGGTCGTCACCACCTGCCTCCTGCGCCAGTTTCACGACATCGAAAAGGTTGATATGTTCCCGCGCATCTTCTACGGCGCGAAATCCATTCCAGGTTGCCAGTCCGTAATAGCGCAGCTTCCCGACCTTCACCTGCTCCTCCAACATCACAAAAGCCTGTTGTAAGCGCTGATGAAAGATCTCGCGCGAAACCTCACTTAGCTGCGACTCCGGATTGTGAATGTAAAACAGATCAATAGTTTCGACGCCCAAGTTTCGCCGCGAACGTTCAATTTGATTTTCGAGGTAGGCGGGCGCCATACAGTGCATCCCACCTGCAAGCTGCTTTGGATCCAGAATTCCGGGCTCGATGTATTCGCGTGCGAAGTAGCCGCGCGGATCCTCCGGCATGACGCCATCCAGAGAAAGATATCCAGCCTTGGTGCACACAAAAACTTCATCGCGATTCAATTCTCCGGCTCGAAGCAACTGAGACAGAGCCGAGCCAATGTTGCGCTCAGAACGCTGGTGGCGATAATTAATCGCGGTATCGAGAAGGTTGATGCCCGAGCGCAAAGCAGTGACAGTCGCCTCGACGTAGGCCTGATCGGTGGCATCGTCCGGCTCGCCCAGATAGGTCCCGAGCCCAATGGACGAGAGCCACAGATGGCTGGCGCCGGTTACGTGTTCAGGACGGCGGAAGTGTCCGGCGGCGCGTAGCTTCGGAAAGCGATTGGAGTAACGCTCAGTGCCCTCAGCCGTTGCGTGCCCCTTGGGCATAGATTGTCAGTTTAGCAGCCTTAAGATACAGCCGTGTTCGTCGTGTGCGTTGTCTATGCCGGGTTCATTCTCATTGTTGTTCGTTTTTGGGTGGCGCAGTCCTTCAGCGCTGCGATTGAAGCGCCAGCATTTAGGATGAGCTCCTTATTCCGGGAGAGGGCCCGCCACTCCCGTCTCCGGTGGTGTCAGCCCTCCTCGGTCACGGGAGCCCACCACATGCGTCTGATCTCCTCGAGTGCTCTTTTGGCGCTCCGCCTGCGCGTTCAGACGTGTAAATATCACGCGTTCTTTTTCGGCCTGCTCAGGAAGTTTGGCTTTCGTATAAGCACGGGCGAGATTGAAATGGACTTCGGGGCTGTTGGGAGCGAGCCTGCTTGCGCTTTCGAGTTCTTTGACGGCCTTTTCCGCCTCTCCCAGCTCCAGCCTGACGCGTCCCAGCACATAGTGCGCCTCGGCGGATTGCGGAGCCAGTGCCACAGCACGATCGCCAGACGGCAGGGCGTCTTTTGGACGGTGCAACAGCAAATTGATCGATGCTATGCGGATATAGGGCAGCGCGGTTCCGGGGGTAATTCGAGTCTCCTCGCGTAATTGCGTTACGGCTTCCTCGTAGCGGGAAAGTGAAGCTAAGGCAGAACCATACGCATAGTGCAGATACGGGGTGTCGGGGTTCTCTCGTAACATCTGCTGCAGTATTGGAAACGCCTGGTCGTATCTGCTTTCTGAGAGCAACGCGGCCGCCTCGCCTGCGGACTGAACCAACCCACTGTTAGCAGCGGAAATCTGGTCCGGCACGAGCGGAATGCGCAGCAATGCCAATCCTAATGCCAGCTTGATCTTATCTGCCGAAGGACCGGGCCCAACTTCCGGGGTGAGAAGGTCCATCGCGTTCTCGAATTCGCCATTCAGATTGAGCAGCGCCGCAATGTGATACTTTGCGATTCTCACTGCGGTTGCATTTCCGGCGAGACCTAGCTCTTGTGCTCGTGTCAGGTGGAGCAGCGAATTCTGATAATCCTTGCTCTCAAATTCAGACAGCCCTAGAAGCGCCCATGCCTCGCTACGCCGGGGATTCAGTCCGACGGTGGTTTTTAAGGCGGGAATGGCATCGCCATAGCGGGCGGAACTGAAGTATAGAGTCCCTAGATTGGCCCATCCTTCTTCCCAATCCGGTCGAATCTTGAGCGCACTTTGATAGAAGTGAATAGAGTCATCGGTCCTGCCGGATTGCTGCGCCCCGGTTGCTTGACTGGCAAGCTTCGCAAATGCGGACGATTTGTCAGCATCGCTGCCGGAACTGCTCGTTTTTGTTTCTGGTGAAGTTTGTGCCGGCGCAGTGGGGCGTGCGTAGGCGCGGGCCAAATTGACATCTATTTCAGGAGTATCGGAAGGCAAATCGCTTACAGTTTTGGCTTCCCTCGCCGCTTCTTCGGTCTTCCCCAACGCGATAAGAGCCCGCCTCTTCATTTCGTGCACTGCACGGGACTGAGGAGCAAGTCCAATCGCCAGCTCGGCAGCTTGAAGCGCCTCTCTTGGATGATTCCGCTGCATAGCAACTGAGGCCAGTCGTACATAAGCCAGTTCGCTGCGAGGTGTGACCCTCACTTCTGCGCGCAGCTGCGCCTCGGCCTCGTCATAGCGCGAAGCAGAAGCCAGCGCGGAAGCATATTCGTAATGCAGGTAGGGCGTGTCGGGATAGTCCTTCAATATTTGCTGAAACGACAGGATTGCCTGCTCGAGATTGTCCTGCGCCAGAAGAGCTGCGGTTTCAGACGCTGCGTGAATCAATGCGTCCTTGGAAGGATCCACCTGGTTTGGCAGAAGCGGAATCCGCAACAGCGCCATCCCCAGCGCAACCTTGATCTGGTCGGGCAAGTGATCCCGCTCAAATCCAGAAGTGAGCAGTTCCGCAGCCTTCGCGAATTGACCATTTAAATTCAGCAATAATGCGATGTGATACTTGGCAACTTTCACCGCCTCCGGGTCGTCCTCCAATCCGAGTTCTTGCCCACGCTCGAGGTGGACGAGCGAATTCGCGTAGTCCTTGGTTTCAAACTCCGAGAGTCCCAAAAGGTCCCAAGCCAGTCCAAGTTTGGGATTAAGTTCGACCAGCTTCTTGAAAGCCGGAATCGCCTGGGCATAATGATCGGTGTCGTAATACAAACTGCCCAAATACCACCAGCCTTCATCCCAGTCGGGGCGCATTTCGACGGCACGCTGATAGAAGCGTATGGCGTCTTCTGACATGCCTGCGTCCCGCGCGGCAGCAGCTTGTTGCGCGATTCGCTGAAAGTCATCTGCGGAATTGGCGCCTGACAGTGACAGGGCTGCTGTTCCAAGCATTAGAGCGGCTAGAATTACGCCCGCCCGAAAGCTGGGATGTCGGCGGAATCCAAGAGCTGGCATGGTGTGAGTCACTGCGAGGGACTTTCAGAAGGAAATGTTAGCACGCGGCGTAAGCCGTTTCGACACCACTGTGATCAAAGCCTGCGAGTGTGATAAAAAAGTTTGGTTGCCATTCCCATACTCATTTTCATTTAGCCGCCGCCTTTTTCTCCGGGGCTTGACCGGAAGCATCGCGTTCAGCGGACTCTCTCGCTTGGCTGCTGCGCTCCCTGCTTCGCCTTATTTCCAAGAAATTCCGCCCTCCGTGAGCGGCATAACCTGGACCCACACGGCGGGGAAATCTCCCGAGAAGTATCTGCCTGAAGCAACGGGAGCCGGCTGTGCCTTCCTCGATTATGACAATGACGGCTGGATGGACATTTACCTGGTCAACAGCGGCAAATGCGATTTCTACAATCCTCCACGTCCGTTGCGGAACGCGCTCTATCGGAACAATCGCGATGGCACTTTCACGGATGTAACCGAGAAGGCCCAAGTCGAGGCCGGAGGCTATGGAATGGGAGTAGCAGTCGGAGACTATGACGGCGATGGTTTCCAGGATCTCTACGTAACCCAATACGGCAAAAGCATTCTGTATCACAACAACGGCGACGGCAGCTTCACCGATGTGACCGACAAAGCCGGCGTGGCCGCGCCCGGCTGGACTTCCAGTGCCGTATGGTTCGACTACGATAATGATGGCCGGCTCGATCTATTCGTCTGTCAATTTGCCCACTTCGATAAGGCTAGCGGATGTGGCATTGCCAAAGATGGTAAACGCCACTATTGCATTCCGCGAATCTTCAAACCGATGCCGAGCTGGTTATTTCACAACAACGGCGATGGAACTTTCACCGATGTAAGTCAGGAATCTGGAATCGCGAAACACCTGGGCAAAGCCTGGGGCGTGGTAGCCACGGACATCAACAATGATGGACGTATGGACCTGTTCGTCGCCAATGACACCGTCGCTAACTTTTTATTCGTAAATCAGGGGGGCGGCCGCTTTGAAGAGATGGGACTACAAGCAGATGTGGGCTACAGCGCTGAGGGTCGAGCGCGCTCAGGCATGGGAGTGGATTCCGCCGATTTCAATGAAGATGGCTGGATGGACTTGTTTGTCGCCAATATCGACGAAGAGATTTTCTCGCTCTACCAAAATAACCGCGACCAGACTTTCGACGATCAAGCCATGCCAGCGGGTATCGGCATGGCCACACGCTGGATGAGCGGCTGGGGATTAAAGTTCTTCGACTACGATAACGATGGCAACCTCGATCTGTTTCTAGCGAACGGATTTCCTGATGATCTGGTGGAAGAATTTTCCAGTCAGGTCAGGTACAAAGAGCCTCCCTTGCTATTTCAAAACACGGGCAATGGTTTCAGGAATGTGAGTGAGCAGAGTGGCCCCGTTTTTGCGAAATCCTTCTCGGCTCGTGGTCTTGCCATTGGAGATTTCAACAACGATGGCGCCACCGATGTGCTGATTTCAGTTAATGACAGCGCTCCGGTCCTGCTTCGAAATAACATTGGAGCCCAGAACCACTGGCTTGGAGTGCATCTGGTGGGGACGAAATCGAATCCCGACGCGGTTGGCGCCCGGATCAACTACCAGGCCGGCGATCTGAAGAGAAGCAGAATGAAAGTCGGCGGCGGCAGTTTTTTGTCTTCCCACGATCCACGCATGGTGTTGGGAATCGGAAAACGGACGAAGGTCGATTGGTTGGAAGTCAAATGGCCGCAGCCAAGCGGGGCCGTCGAGCGTTTTACCAATCTGCCTCTGGACCGCTACATCACCATTGTGGAGGGAACCGGCAAGTGGAAGTGAGCATCACCCTTAATAGAATGAGCCTAGCCATTTGACTGGCAAGTGTGCGGCCAGCGCGTTCGCCAGTTTCTCATCTGCGGTAATCACCACGCTACCCGATTGCACTGCCAGCGCTACGTATAGGCTGTCATATACGGTGCGGTCGTGAGCGAACGCAATTCTCAAGCCTAGCTGCAATAAATCGACCGAAGCAGAAGTCGGGATATTGAGATCTCTGATCGACGCCAGGCCGGACATTGCCTGTGATCTTGATGTTCGACCGATCCGGACTGCCTTCCACAAGACATTTCCTAGCTCTGCCCAGAATAGGTCAGGTACAAGAAAATGAAGTTCCCCCCGGCTATGGGCATCGAGCATTTGCTGGGCTTGAGAAACCAAAGATTCATTCGCAACTGGGAGACACCACTTAACCGCCACGCTGCCGTCCACAACGATCGAGGTCAACGTTCCCGATCCTCTCTCTGCATTTGTTCACTGGTGGGAAAGGGACCAGGGCCGGCGGGATTCGAGGAGCGCAGGCGCTCCAACTGCTTGAAGATTTTTTGGCGTTTCTTCAATTCTGCGGCCGTGGGAATATTTTCCTCTAGCAAGGTAAGGATTTCGGCTGCGATTGATTTGTGATGCTGCCGGGCGCGTTCGCGCAAGGCCCGATAAAGCTCGTCAGGAATGTTTTCGACATATAGCGTTGCCATAGTGAAGTCCTAGGTGCAGTATAGCATATCCATAGGTAGGCCTCGCTGTCCGAATCTCAACTAATCCTCGGCCAAGCACCCGGTGCTTTCCTTGACACTCCTCTGCAACGCCCTTTATTCTTTAATGTTGCTCCCTGGAAAACTTACGGCTCTGAGCGTGCTTCCGCGGCCTTCGCGGCATCCGGGTTGGGGCGCGCGGAGGGTTCCCCATGTTCATCGAAATTCATCAGTTGGAACTCCATCCTCTCGATTTCGAGGAGGAGTATCCCGCAGGTACGATCGATTTTGGACCTGATGTCACCCAGCGAGGAAGCCTTCAGGCTGCCGGTCGCGCCGAGTTAATCGAGGAGCATCACGGAAAACATCAGAAAATAAAGGACATACGGCTGAAAGGTGAGGTCGCGACTGGGCTTGAATTGGCCTGTGCCCGCTGCCTCGAGCCGGTAGTGCAGCAGGTGGCGCGCAGTTTCGATTTGTTGTACCGTCCGCTCGGAGTCGATGCCGGACAGAAAGAGCTTTCGGTGACCACTACCGAAGCCGAAGTGAGCTACTATCAGGGCGAGGGATTGCTGCTGGAAGATGCAGTCCGGGAGCAAGTGCTGCTGGCGCTTCCCTTGAAGGTAATTTGCCGCGAGGACTGTCGCGGACTTTGCCCGCACTGCGGAAAAAACCTGAACACGGAGCGATGCTCCTGCGCAGAACCGGTGGAAGATCCACGCTGGTCAGCACTGAAAGAAATTCGTAACAAGCTGAACGCTGATACTAAAAATTAAGAATCAACGATTAGCGATCTTCAAACGAAATAATCTGAGTCGTACAAAAAACGAGATCGAGGAATTTTATGCCAAATCCAAAACGGCGACACTCTAAGGCGCGAACCGGAAGGCGGCGCGCTCATGATTCACTCAAAAGCCATTCCCTCTCCGAATGCCCCAATTGCCACGAGCGCAAGATGCCGCATCGTGCTTGTCCGAAATGTGGTTACTACAAGGGCCGTGAAGTTGTGAACGTCGAGGAAGCCAGCTAGTTTCTCTACCACATGGCAAGCGTCATAGCTTTGGACGCGATGGGTTCCGACCGTGCGCCGAGACCTGAAATTGAAGGCGCGATTCAAGCGGCACGCCATTACGATGTTCGCGTCGCTTTAGTCGGCCGTGAGGAACCCATCCGGGCCGAACTTGCCCGCTATCCTGCCGCAGCTGGACTGCCTCTGGAAATCGTGCCTGCCACCGACGTCATCACCATGGAGGACAAGGCGGTCCAGGCAGTGCGCGCCAAACGGGATTCCTCCCTGCGGGTCGGGCTCCGACTGGTCCGCGAAGGACGTGCCGCCGGTTTTATCACCGCAGGCAATACAGGCGCGGCCATGATCGCCGCCAAGATGGTGCTCGGCGCCATTCCTGGTGTGGATCGGCCGGCGCTGGCTGCAGTCTTTCCCACCGCCGTGAACACCGTCGCCATTTTGCTCGACGTGGGCGCCAACGTAGATTGCAAGCCGCACAACCTGGAACAATTTGCGGTCATGGGCGAAATCTATTTTCGCAGTATGTTCGGGACGAAGCGTCCGCGTGTGGGATTGCTTTCCATTGGAGAAGAGGAAACTAAGGGCAACGAGTTGACCCGCGACTCTTTCCAGCTCTTGAAGCAGCTTCCGCTGAATTTTGTGGGCAATGTGGAAGGGCGCGACCTCTATGGCGGTCAAGTGGACGTGATCGTTGCCGACGGGTTTGTCGGAAACGTCGCCCTGAAGACTTCGGAAGGTGTAGCCAACCTGGTACGAGCCACGTTGAAAGAAACCCTGAAGACAACTATTACGCGGCAGGTGGGATATCTGCTCTCGCGCAGCGCGTTTGCTGATTTCAAAAAACGTCTCGACCACACCGAATATGGCGGCGCTCCGCTGCTGGGCGTCAAGGGAGTATGTTTCATTACCCACGGCTCGTCCAACGCCAATGCGATCAAAAACGCGATTCGTGTCGCTGCGGAATTCGCCGAGCGCAAAATTATCGACAAGATTGAAAAAGAGCTGGCGGCGATCCGGGCCACTGCGATGAGTACCACAGCGCAATAGTCGTGTAGCTAAGTGCTAAATTCCAATTGCAGAATTCTATGACTCAATCCCCCATTGCTTTTCTCTTCCCCGGCCAGGGATCGCAGGCCGTCGGCATGGGAAAAGAACTAGCGGAAAAATATCCCATCGCACGGCAGACTTTTGAAGAGGCTGACGCTGCGCTCGGCTACAAGCTCTCGCAACTTTGTTTCGAAGGCCCGGAAGAAAAACTCCGGATGACTGAGATCACTCAGCCGGCCATCCTCACCGCTTCTGTCGCCGCCTGGCGCGTGCTGAACGAAAAGGGCATCACTGCCAACTTCGTTGCCGGACACAGCTTGGGCGAATGCTCGGCTCACGTTGCAGCCGGAACAATTACATTCGCAGACGCCGTTCGCACCGTGCGCAATCGTGGAAAGTACATGCAGGAAGCAGTCCCCGTAGGCGTCGGCGCCATGGCGGCGATTCTGGGAATGGACCTGGAGAAAGTCACAGCCGTGTGCAGCGATGCGTCCCAGGGAGAAGTTTGTGAGCCCGCAAACATCAACTCACCAGAGCAGATTGTGATTTCAGGTCACGCAAGCGCCGTCGAACGCGCTACCAAACTCGCGGACGAACGTGGCGCGAAACGCGCTAAGTTACTTCCGGTGAGCGCGCCCTTCCACTGTTCGCTGATGAAGCCGGCGCAGGAGCGGCTTGCGAACGACTTGCGTTCCATCAAGTTTCAAACCCCTGGCATCCCGGTAGTCTGCAATGTGGATGCTGCCTCTGTCGAAGATGCAGAGCGCAGTCGCGACGCTCTTCTCCGACAAGTCACTGGATCCGTGAAGTGGGAGCAGTCCATGCGGTTGCTCATCTCGAAAGGGATACAGACGTTTGTGGAAGTCGGACAAGGAAAAGTGCTCTGTGGTCTGATGCGGCAGATTGATAGATCAAAAACTTGCCTGAACGCGGGGGACGAAGCCTCTATAGAGAAGACGGTGGAGCAGTTCACGCAGGCAAAGGCCTAACGCCACGGCTCCCGGATTCAGCTGCAGAAACCTTCTAGGGAATTTTGGTGTCTGCTGGGATAAAAGGGAGTGACGTGAGCTTTGCGACGCTAAAGGCATCGATATTAGCATTAGCACTGTTGCGAACAAACGCCTTGACCCAGGCGCAGGCCAAGGTCGCAATTCGCTCCAGTTTTGCCCAAGGCGTTATTCTCAAGCAAGTGATGCCAACTTACCCTTGAAGCCCGAACCAAGGGTATCCAAGGAATGGTCAGAATCAGTGTTCGGGTCGACAAAGACGGCGTGCCCCAAAAACTTCGAGTGATAAGTGGGCGACCCGAGCTAGTGAAAGCTTCTTTGGACGCATTAAAACAGTGGAGATTTAAGCCCTACAAGTTGAACGGCAAAACTGTCCCGTTTGAAACGTCCGTTGACATCAACTTTGTCATCCCGCCTGACAAACCGGTCTCCAAACTCCCTAAGCACTAATTGTCCGTAAGACGGGTTCATCTCAAATCTTCCACCTCGCGCTGGTTTGGACAGGCGTGGTCGCCTGTCGCTACGCAATCCAAGGCTCACCTCAATTCGACTCGGGCAAATGCTTCCAATGTTTTTTCCTCGGATGGGGGTTGCAGGACATTCCCTGCTGCAAACTCCTGAGCTTGTGGATACTTCGTCTCTCGAATACGCTCAGCCGCTTTCGCGAGATCATAGGGCGTGTGCCGAAGCTGAATGTCAGGTCCAAACAAGAGCCAATAGGCGCCAGGGTCGCCAAACGGCATTCCCACGCTGCCGGCATTCAACACTCGAATGCTCCCGATCTTTCGGTCAAACTGCATGTGAGTATGACCGCAGACCATCACCGGTGCGTTGACTCCCTCAAAGACTGGTAAGAGACGGTCTTCAGGCGTAAGACGGGTAAATATCTCAGTGTCGTTTCGCGGTGTGGCATGGCAAAACAGCACCTCGCCTATCCCGCGAATCTCGACACGGCATTTTTTCGGCCAGCTAGCTAACAAGCGCTCGTGCTCGGGATGTAGCTGCCGCGCCACCCAGCGTACGACCTCCCGAAATTGCTCTGGAACCTCGCTCGACTCCGTGCTCCTCATCTGTGCAAGCACCACACGGTCGCCGTTGCCTTGTATGAGCTGCACAGGAATGTCGAGGTTCAGCAAACACTCGATTGTTTCATTCGGCATCGGGCCGGGAAGCACATCACCCCCGACCACTATCTGATCTACTTCCGATTGACGAATCTCTTGGAGTACGGCCTCAAGCGCGGGGAGGTTCGCATGAATGTCATAGATTGCAGCGACCCGCATCACAGGTCTTCCTCTATCGAGTGGCATGTAGCGCCGAATTCAGTAAGGCGAGAACGACAGCGTCTTGTCCGACTTCTGTACCCAGACCCGGGCATGCTCGGCGCGATCATTCACCATGACTTCCACAACTACTCCACTGCCCCCACCCTTGGGCGTGGCTGATCCGTAGATTTTATGAGATTTAATCAGGCCCCACTCCCCACCCGGTCCCCAGTCGCGACGGAACTCATTGAAAGGATACTGCGAGTATTTCTCGGGATGCTGTTTCCACTGGGGATCATGCATCCAGATGCCGTACGCTGTTTCGTAATCTTGTTTCTGTAAGGCGTCGAAGAATTGGCTCACCACCCGCTCTTCCGGCCAGTTACGATGCGACCAAAGCAGCCAACCTAACACAAGAATCACGATCAATATCGAAATGATTTGAATGCGGCGGCGGCGGTCGCGTGCGAAATCATACTGCTTTGCATCTATCAGTGTCATAGCTGAGACAAGCATAACGGAATCAGCCAGGAATTTCCGATTTCCAATTGAATATCCAAAGGTTTTCAATCGACAATCGTAAATCGTAACTCGAAAATCCCTACAGCGTTCGCTTGAACAGCGGTGTAGCTATCGTCAGTGTGACCACGGCAAATATCGAGAGATAAATCATGTCCGGCACCACCGCCACCAGTCCGGTTTCCTTCAATAGGAGCGCCTTGAATCCATGAACCGCGTAAGTAAACGGATCTACTTTGGCAATCGCACGCAGCCAAAAAGGAAATGCCTGAATGGGATAAATCGAGCCACTGGGGAAAAATAGAAGCGTGTTCAGTATGCCGAAGATAGCGCGCGGGACCAAGGGGTCTTCCACCCGCACCATGAGCAGAAACATCATGGTATTGAACGCCAGCGAGGTTAGCAGAATCATCAGCAGCAGACCAAACGCCGTCGCGGGATTAAAAAGCGTATTCACTCCGGAAATGAGGGACCCAATGACGGTAATCACCACTCCCGTCAGCACCGCCTTGATCGCTCCCGCCGCATTTAGCCCGAATACCAACTCCGTCTTGGTAATGGGTGTGACCAGATAGCCTTCGTGAACGCCCCGAGCCTTATCGTCGATATAGAGCATGCCGCCGCCGATCATCACCGAGACGAACATGGCCAACGCGATCGAGCCCGGCAGCAGGTACTTCATATATTCGATATACGGATAGAGTTCCACAACTTCCAGTGCCGTCTTCTGCAACAGGCGCGGCTCGACGGTAGGCTGATTGAGCGCATTCGTCAGTTCATTAAGTTTTTCCTCCAAGGTTGAACTCATGAAGTTGTCGCTGTTATCCACGATCAACGCGATTCGGGGATGGTTTTCCTCGTAGACTCGCCGTGAATATTGCGGAGGAATGATTACCGCGCCCTGAATCTTGCCATTGCGCACGTCCTCCATGGCTTTCTTGTCATTGTCGTAATAAATGGGTTCGAAGGTGCGCACGTTGGCGCGGACGGAATCAAATGCCTCGCGTACCTTCAGCGCCTGAGTGCCGCCGTCTTGATCCACGATGCCAAGTTTGGCGTCGCGAATCTTTCCTCCAAAGGCATTGCCCAATACCAGGAGCTGCACCAAGGGAAAAATCATAGACGCCATCATCAGCGCCGGAGAACGGAAGAACTTGCGCATTTCGCGCTCGATAATGGCCAGCATTCGGTTCATGGTTGTAATCCCGGTCTGGGTGGCATGACGAAGCTGTAAGCTTTGACCAGTTCGTCTCGCAACTGCCGCCCGGTGTAGTGGACGAATACGTCGTCCAGCGTGGTGTTCTGCACGGAAAGCGATTTCACCGCAACGCCACCGTGCACTGCCATCTCCACCAATTCTGTCGTAGTACGCGAGCCATCGCTTGTCAGGATGCGAAACATGCCGGCGCCCTCGTGCTTGATGGAAGTTACGCCGCTCAGGCCATGGAGACACTGTTCCCAATCCGGCGGCGCATTGTTGAACTGAACCTCAATGACGTTCGATCCGGGCACGCTCGCCTTCAGCGCAGTCGGAGAGTCGAGCGCCACCAATTTGCCGTGATCCACAATGGCGATGCGGTCACAGAGGCGGTCGGCCTCGTCCATGTAGTGCGTAGTGATCAGAATTGTGAGTTGGCGG
>MNDG01000039.1 GCA_001914815.1 Acidobacteriales bacterium 13_2_20CM_55_8 | reverse complement strand
ATCAACAGCATATTGGGCTGATGTTCGGCATGGTGATTACCCCAATGATCTTTTTTGGTTGTGCTTACTATCCGTGGAGCGCTCTTAAAACCTTCCCCATCCTGCAAAAAGCTGTGCTCATCAACCCGCTGGTGTATGCGAGCGAAGGATTGCGCGCCACTTTAGTTCCGCAGTTCCCGCATTTGTCAATAACCGCTGTGCTCATTGCGCTGCTTTTCTTTGACATACTGCTGCTGGTTGTCGGGCTACGGCAGTTCGAGAAGAAGGCGGTGAGTTAGCTTATGTGGGCCCAGGCTCAGTTGCCCTTGGCCTCCACATTCTCCGCCGCTTGCTTGTAAGTTCCGAACTTTTTAGCGACTGGCTTAAGCGTCGGATAAAACTGCACAAAGCTGTGTTCGACTGCAGCATGGTCTTCGTGACATTGCCAGCAAGCGGCTTTGGGATTGACGCTGGCAGATTTGCCGTCTTCACCAAAATTGAAATACGCCCACTTTTCGGGAAAGCGGCTCTCATCCTTCACTTCGACGCCCATGCCCATGAAATCAGTTTGAAAGTGGCCGGTCTTATTGATGGAACCTCTGCTCTGCGATCCTCTTTCTTCGACTATGAACATGGTCTTGTCGGGCCATTTCCCAGATTTGAGGAACGACTGGTAAGCCCACTGCGGCACGAAGACGTTGGTGAACATCTCGTGATCGCCAGGCGATGGGCTGTAGTTCATGCCCAGACCGGAAGAAAGGTAGATCCACTCGCGATATCCGTCAGGGCGAAGGAGTTTATTGTCGGCAGAGTATTGCGGCATAGTGGGAGAAGCCTCAATATCAGAGACCGTTTCATCTTGTGAGCCCTCCGCGTTTATTTCTGCTTTAGTTTAGTGGAACGTAGTCGAAAACCTTGCTGGCATTCGATTAGACGAGAGCAGAACTCAAAAGGACAGCAGGCCAGCCTGCTCTGCAACGTGCTCGGAAAGATCCCGTCAGGCATCCTAGAATGGTGATCTAGTCTGCAGGAGGCAGCAAATGAAAGAAGCCAGCCAACGGATAATCTGCAAGTTAGTTCTAATAGTGTTGATGGCGGCGGGCACGGCCTTCCCCATTTCCCGCGCAGCGGCACAATCGCCCAACCCTGGCAAATCCGCCACAAATTCAACTTCGTCAGCCCCTCAAAGCCAGAATTCCGATCTGGAAGCCATGCGGGCAGATTTGAAGAAGATGCATGTGATCCTCAATCAAATGCAGACCAACCTTGCATTCGTGACCAACACGAACGACCCGCTCAAACATCAATTCGAGCTGGAGGTTGAAATGTGGCAGGTGCTGCTGAACCAGATGGACAGGCGAATCGAAGAAGTGGGGCGCCGGGAACACAATCCAGCGCCCTAATGTGAGATGCACCGATGCCGGCGAGACGCCGGCGCTACCCTCGCTTAAATTGCCTCTCCGCGTTTGCGGAGAAATGCCGGCACGTCGAGATCCTCCTGCTCGAAGTTGGCGATCATAGCGCTGCGCATGGTGTCGAGTGAAACCACCTCTGCTGTGCTCGCGGACGCCTGAGGCGCCGGTTTTTGCTCCATCACCATCGGTGGAGGAGCTGGTTCGGAATCAGACTCGGGGTCGAAAAAATCGCGCGAAGCCGAAAAGGTGGTGCGCGATTCCTGCTGGCGTCGCCGAGTGTCCGAATCTTTGAAACCGGTAGCGATGACTGTGATTTTCACGGCATCTTTTGTTTTCTCATCCAGCACGGCGCCAAAGATGATGTTGGCATCTTCGTGGGCGGCGCTTTGGATGATCGTGCAAGCTTCCTGCACTTCCGCGAGTTTGAGGGACGTCGAGCCAGTGATGTTAATGAGGATGCCGCGAGCGCCATCGATGGCTCCGGCTTCGAGCAGCGGCGAGGCAATGGCCTTTTGAGCTGCCTCGGTTGCGCGGCGCGTCCCGTTGGCGCTGGCTGTACCCATAACTGCGTAGCCCATTCCCTGCATGATCGCCTTCACGTCGGCGAAATCACGGTTGATGATCCCGGGAATGGTGATGATGTCGGAAATACCCTGCACGCCCTGGCGCAGGATATCGTCCGCCACCCGGAAGGATTCGAAGAAACCTGCGTCCTGGGCAACGCCGAGCAACTTTTCGTTGGGGATGACGATGGTCGTGTCCACCGAATCCATCAACTCGGAGATGCCGCGCTCGGCCTGCTGCATGCGGCGTTTGCCTTCGAAAGCGAACGGCTTGGTGACAACCGCGACCGTGAGCGCGCCCATTTCGCTGGCCAGCGAAGCAATAATAGGAGCTGCGCCAGTGCCGGTGCCGCCACCCAGGCCAGCCGTGACGAAGACCATGTCGGCGCCTTCCAGCGCTTCGATGATTTTGTCGGAGTCTTCGAGCGCTGCTTTGCGCCCGACTTCAGGGTTGGCGCCGGCGCCCAAGCCATTGGTGAGTTTGACGCCCAGTTGGATTTTCATGGGCGCACGCGACATCCGCAATGCTTGCAGATCGGTATTCGCCACCACGAACTCGATGCCTTCCATACCGGCATCGATCATGCGGTTTACGGCGTTTCCGCCGCCTCCACCCACACCGATGACCTTGATCTTGGCGTCGTTGCGGGCCTCTTCGTTGAAGCTGATGCGAATGTCGGTTTCTTTTTTCATTTACTCCACCTGAAGTGAATTTGCTTACATTTAACCCCGGGGGCTAAAGCCCCGGTATTTCAGAACTCATCGGCACGGCTAAAGCCGTGCCCTTCCCAAACCTCAGCCTCCAAATGCCGTGCCCTTCCCGAACCTCAGCTTCGAAAAGCCGTACCCTTTCAAAACTCGTGTTCCTTGCCTATCCAAATTTCTTGTTCCCTTAGCTATTCAAATCTCTTGCCCTTGCCTAATCACTTCCACCACTAAGCGCCTTTCTTCACAAACAACGCTGCCAGCCGTGAGCTCCAACGATCGTCCTGGCTGCCGCGCGCGAGCCGGGCACGATGTCCGTAGAAAACCATGCCGAGCACGGTGGCGAATTCCGCCTCGGCCAAAGTGGACGGCATTTTGGCTAGGGGCGTCGGCCACGACAGGCGGACTGGCCGGCGCAATACAGATTCCGCGACGTCCTCGATGCCGGGCAGACGCGAGGCGCCTCCAGTGAGCACCACTCCTCCGGCGCAAAGGTCGAGTGTTCCCGAGTGGCGCAGATTGTCACGCAGCATTTCGAACAATTCGCGAGCCCGTGGTTCCAGGATTTCTCCCACCATACGCTGCGAAATGAGGCGCGAAGGGCGGTCGCCGACCGACGGGACCTCAACTTCATTTGCTTCGGGAATGAGCGTCACGATGGTATTGCCGTAAACTTTTTTGATTTTTTCCGCCTCGGCAAGAGGAGTGCAGAGGCCAACCGAGATGTCGCTGGTGAAATGATCGCCGCCGACTGGGATAGCGCCGGTGTGGGCGACTGCGCCGTCCTGGAAGACGATAATGCCGGTTGAGCCCGCGCCCAGATCAGCGAGACATACGCCCAACTCACGTTCATCGGCGCGCAAGACGGAATCGGCGCAAGCTAGGGGCTCAAAAACGGTATCGTCAACGTGAACCCCCGCACGATTCACGGCGGTGACCATGTTTTGCGTGGCGTTAGCAACTGTAGTCACCATGTGCACCCGCACTTCCAGGCGGGTCGCCATCATGCCGAGAGGATCGTGCACACCAGCTTGATCATCCAGAATGAATTCTTGCGGCAGCAGGTGCAGGATTTCGCGGTCGGCGGGGAGAGCAATAGCCCGGGCTTTGTCCACGGCCTGACGAATTTCGTCGCGGGTAATTTCTCGGGGGCGGGTTCCGAAGCTCAGGCCGCCGTGGCTATTCACGCCGCGTACATGCGATCCAGCGACGCCCAACAGCGCGTGCTCGATCGGAGCGCCCGCAACGTCCTCAGCCTCTTCCACAGCCCTTTGAATTGAGGCTACCGCTTTATCCAGATCGACGATAATGCCCTTGCGTGAGCCACGCGACTCCGCTACACCATGACCGCGATAGCGCAGGCCGGCATCGGTTATCTCGGCCACCAAAACGCAGGTCTTGGCGCTTCCAACATCAATTGCCGTGAGTAGATGCTCGTACTGATTCGCCATATCTACGGATGTTCCTGTTCTTTGGCAATCGACGGGCTCGGCGTCTTGGCCGCTTTCGCCGCTTGAGTCGCCGATCTCGAATATTTTTTGGACGCCCCGGTTTTTGATACCCATGTTTTCTTCCGCGACGGCTTTCGATGCCAGGACCTAACCGTTCTCTTCTTTTCAAGCGCGGCTACCGGCCGTGGGACCAGAGCTGTGGGACTCGTCGTAAGGCGCGTAGTCAAGGCTGCCGGCTTCACTCCGGCCGCCATGGCAGCTTTCGCCGCGGATCGTTCTGGCGGTCGTAGCGCAGATCCACCGACTCCACCTTGTCGAATTGCTGCCGCCACTCCCGGACATGCCCGACGTAAATTTTGTAGCGATCCAAATAATTGGAAGATCCCAGGTGGATAAGAACCTCGCCCTCGGGATTATTGGTGAGAACTTTCACATCGGCGGGATCGGATAGGTCGACCTCGCTGAGGTCCCGGGAATAATGTGCTCCGCCGGAATCAAGTTGACTGAGCACGCTTTGATAAATCCTCATGCGCGGGATGCGCGTGGAGAGCGGCTCGCCTGAGTTGATTCCCAGAATTACCGGAAACGAATACTTCTTCTTGTTGGGCAATTCCATGAGAGTGCCCACGCCGTCGACCAGAAGAATCCGGGATCCGACACGGGCGAAGGCCACTGGCGTGCGTTCGTGGATCTCGATCTTTAATCGGTTCGGAACAAATCTCATTACGCTGGCTGATTCCACCCACGGTATTTGCTCCAACTGTTTTTTCCGCTGCGCCATGGGCACGAAGAAAATATTGCGGCCAATATCCCCTCCGATTACCTCCATGACTTGCGAGCGGGTGACGTTTTCCAGCCCGGTGATCTCGATGTGATCGCTGGAGTCCACGCGAAATCGCCAGGACCGTTCGCCATAGTGGTAGACGGCCGCGACCGCCACGCTACCGAGGAACATGACGACCAATACGATCAGTGTCGAGGTGAGGCGGGTAACTGTTTTCTTCGGGAGGGAACCGCGGCGGACCGAGACGCGCTTCTGTCCACGCAGGAATGGAGATTCCTGTTCCGCGTCCAAGTCGAGCAGTCGCGCGTCATCCAAATCCTGGCGCGTGGGCTCATCAGACTGCGGGTACAATTCTTCCTGCGAGATGGTGGGACCGTTTTTCCTCGCCATCAACCAGGTCAGTTGTCGTCAGTGAATCGCCAGCGGGTTCACTATAACTGCTTTTCACGAATTGAGATAGAGAAAATTTGAGTCAGTTTTGCACAGAAGGGCAGGTGGGTCCGAAGTCATCCGATCTTGGGGGATAGATTCCGCGATTAGATCGCTCCGTCAGCAGCAACCACTGGAACGTCCGGCAAGTTGATTACGAGATTCTGCCGCGGACAGGCAACCACTGCACGGTTTGCGAGCACGCGAATCTTTTCAGCTTGTACCCGGGCCAGAGCGGCTTCGCGGTGGGCCATGGCGGTTTGCAAGACGGCCAACCGAGTCTGAGCAGAAGCTGTGGCGGTTTGAGCATAGACAAGACTGGCTTCGCCTCGTCCGAAGATCACCTGGGCGAGTACCGCATAACACATGCTTTGGCTTGAAATTCGCTGTACCGTGGCCATCGTGCGGTCGGCAAGACGGAGACCCCAATCGTTCCGGCCACCCACAAAAGAATTACTCAGAAAAAGTGCAGCTACGCCGACCGCCACCCAATATCGTGTTTTTTCGGAAGCCATACGCCACTCCGTTGTCTTTCCCGGAATTAGACGGACGACCTATAAATTCGTCACCCGACCTCTATAACGGCATAATAGCGTCCGGACGGGGGGTAGTTCCTTGCGGGATTGATTTTCATTGGGGAATCGCGACGGATTTAGAGACATCCAGCGATCTCGCCTCCAGCGTCTCGAGGATCATCGGCCCAAGCTGAGATACGCTACCCGCCCCCAGAGTCAGGACCATGTCGCCTTCCTCTGCGCCTGCGGTCACTGATGTGGCAGCATCTTCAAAAGAGTCGACATACTGTGCCGCCGTAGTTCCCTTCTCGGAGATTTGGCGGGCTAGCGCCTCTCCTGTGATCCCTGCAATGGCAGACTCGCCGGCTGGATAAATATCAAGGACGAAGAGTGAATCGGCATCTTCAAAAGCCGTGGCGAACTCGTCCATCAGGGATTGAGTACGGCTATAACGATGCGGCTGGAAAACGACGTGCACCTTGCGGTATCCGCATTCGCGCGCGGCTGCGAGCGTGGCGCGAATCTCGGTGGGATGATGTCCGTAATCATCAATCACACTCACACCGGCTGCGGTTCCGCGTAACTGGAAACGGCGGTCCACACCTGCGAAGCTCGCGAGGGCAGTGTGGATCTGCTCCACGGGGACGTCGAGACCAACTCCCACGGCAATTGCTGCGGTCGCGTTCAGGATGTTGTGGACACCGGGCACATGCAGTTCGAAGGCTCCCAGAGTTTCGCCCCGATACGTCACGTGGAAATGGCTGATGCAAGATTTCTGGTCCTGATTGCGTTTGGGCTTCTCCAGCTTGATCTGGAAGTCTGAACCTCGCCGCGTGCCGTAGGTCACCAACCTTCGCTGAATTTGGGGGAACAGACGGCGCAGGAGTGGATCGTCATTGCAGGCTACCACCATGCCATAGAACGGTAACCGATCCATGAAGTCGAGGAAGGCCCGCTTCACGTCCCTCATGCTGCGGTAGCAGTCCATGTGCTCGCGGTCGATGTTGGTCACCACGGCCAGGATCGGCGACAGCTTTAAGAAAGAGCGATCGCTCTCGTCGGCCTCGGCGACCAGATATTGTGATTTGCCAAGGCGCGCATTGGAGCCCATCGCGTCCACCCGCCCGCCAACCACGACTGTGGGGTCGAGTCCGCCGGCAGCCAGCACGGCCGCCACTATGGAAGTGGTTGTGGTTTTACCGTGCATACCGGCGATGGCGATGCCATATTTCAGGCGCATCAGTTCCGCCAGCATTTCGGCGCGCTGGATCACGGGAATGTGGAGAGAACGTGCCTCCACGATCTCGGGATTGTCGGAGGACACGGCGGAACTGGCTACTACGACTTCCGCACCAGACACGTTCTCCGCACGATGCCCTTCAGAAATGGTTGCGCCCAGCGTGGCCAGTCGCTGGGTGACCGCGGAACTTTTCAAGTCGGAGCCGGAAATCTTGTATCCCAGATTGATCAACACTTCGGCAATGCCACTCATGCCGATGCCACCGATGCCTACGAAATGAATGCGTTGTAACTTGGCAAACATAAATTCCTGGCGCGGATCAGCCGGCTACAGGCGAATTCAACCTTCTTCAGTATCTACGTGTTCATTGATCTGATCTGCGGATGTCTCTTCTAACCCTGCTAACCGCGCCGCCAGTTCCGCGATATCTCGCGCGGCGTTTGGGTGTGATAGCTTTCGCGCGGCATCGCCCATCCTCCGCAGACGTCCGGGGTCTTTCAGCAGCGAGCTTACAGTCTCGACGAGCCATACCATATCCAGCTTGGTTTCTTCCAGCAAAATGGCAGCTCCGGCCCGCTCTAGTGCCTGGGCATTGACCCGCTGATGATCATCCGCAGCGCGCGGAAAGGGAACAAAGATGGCCGGCTTCCCTGCCGCGGTTATTTCTGCCACCGTGCTGGCGCCGGAGCGGCACACCAGCAAATCTGCGCGCGCGAAGAAAGCCGGCATGTCGTTGATGAACGGATACACCTCAGCCGGCACGGATGCGCGCTGGTACGCGGCTTGCGCGTCATTATAGTCGCGCTCGCCGGTCTGGTGAATGATGTGGATGTCGGGCACTTGTTTCAGCAACTCAGGCAGACACTGAATGATTGCTTGATTGATGGCATGCGCCCCCTGGCTTCCACCAAATACGAGCAGAGTCGGCTTCGAGTTTCCTGTACTTGACGCGATCTCAAAAAAAGCCTGCCGGACTGGCACACCAGTAACCACGGAACGCCGGAATCGCTCTCTGGTCTCCTCGAAGTGCACTGCCGCTGCGGAGACCCAGGGGCCGATCAGGCGATTGGCAAGGCCCGGTACTACGTTGGGTTCAAATGCCAGCGTCGGAATGCGCATGCGCGCGGCGGCGAGCATGGCAGGACCGGAAGCGTACCCGCCAACACCGATCACTACGTCAGGACGAAACTCAGAAAGGATTCTCCGCGATTCCCACACTGATCGTGGCAAATCGAAAATAGTTTTCACGCGCTTAGTCAGACTTACGTTTTTCAGCGCACCCACTTCGATCAGGCGCAGCGGGAACCCGGCAGCGGGTACAAGGCGGTTCTCAATACCTCGCGAGGTACCGATAAATAGGACTTCCGCTTGGTATCGCTGTTGAAGTTCTTGTGCGATGGCAAGGGCTGGGATGACGTGCATGGAGTGAATATAAACTACGGCGCGAGAACGGAGAGCGGCTGCTTCTGGAATTTGGCGGGCTGCGCCCGCCGAACAGCCGAGTCGGCTGTTCCTACGTGAGCCTTGCCACATCGTTCAGTCCGCTTGCTTGCTGATGTTCAGCAGCACACCGACGCACGCCAGCGTAACAAATAATGAAGAACCGCCATAAGAAATGAAGGGCAGCGGAATACCTTTGGTGGGCATTAATCCCAAGACCACGCTGATGTTGATAAAGGCCTGCACTACTACCATGCTAGTGATCCCAACTACTACAAAGCGGCCAAACATATCTTGGGTTCGCAGGGCGGTGCGAATTCCGCGCCAGAGGAAGATGGCGAACAACACAACTATCAGCAGTGAGCCGACCAATCCTAGTTCCTCGGCAGTTACGGCAAATATGAAATCGGTGTGCGGCTCCGGAAGATAAAAGAGCTTCTGTTTCCCTTCCATCAGTCCCAGACCGGTGATGCCGCCAGTGCTCACCGCGATCAGCGACTGGATAATGTGGAAGCCGCGACCTTGCGGGTCGGAATAAGGATCGAGGAACGCCAGAATGCGGTCCCGGCGATAGGCCACATGGAAGATCAAAAAGTAAAGCGGCAATAAAGAGGCGCCAAATGCATACCCGAGATAGCGCAAGTCGAGACCGCCGACAAATAGCATGCAGACGGTGATTGCGGCACAAGCAATGGCGGTTCCCAAGTCAGGCTGAAGGATAATTAACCCGAGAAAAACCAAGGTCGGAATGACGGCAGGCAGCAGAGTGGTTCGCAAGTCGTTCATGGACCTGGTGCGACTCTCAAGGAAATAAGCCAGGAACAAGATCAGTGCCGGCTTGGCCAACTCCGATGGTTGCAGGGAGAATCCGCCCCAGTGAATCCAGCGATGTGTGTTGTGCGCCCGGTCAAGGAAAAACACCGAGATGAGCATCACCATGGTCGTGCCCAGCAGCAAGAACACTGCTGCGGGATTCTTGTAGCGACGATAATCAACCTTCATCGCCACTGCCATGGCCACGACTCCGGCAGCGGACCAGGCAAGCTGTCGCAATAAAAATGTGTAGCCCGATCCGTACCTTTCCTTGGCGATCACGGCAGAGGCACTGAACACCATCACCAGCCCGATGAAGACTAAGAGTAGGGCGACCGTGAACAGCCAGCCATCGACACTAACTCGCTTTGCCATGCAGAGGATTCATTTCACCACGGAGACATAAAGACACGGAGAAGATTCTTTGGGAATCACTGGCAGGCATGTGACTACTTTGGTTCTGGCTTGCGCGGCTTCGTCAGTGCGAAGGTAATTTCGCCTCTTCCGCCAATGCCCGCACTAGTTGTTTGAATACGCGTCCCCGTTCTTCGTAATTCTGGAACTGGTCAAAGCTGGCACATGCGGGGGCGAGCAGGACAATGTCTCCCGCTTCGGCTGCAGAGGCAATCCGCTTGACGGCCAGGTCCAGCGTTTCGGCATGGACGATTTCCGCTGAGTCCTTGATTTGGGACTCGATCTTCTCGGCTGCCGCCCCGATGGTGTATACCCGCTTGGCTCGCTGGCGCAGGAGATCTTTGAGCACGGTGTAGTCGCTCCCTTTGTCCTTACCCCCAAGAATGACATGGATGTTTGCCGGAAACGATTCCAGCGCCTTGATGGTGGCGTCTACATTCGTAGCCTTGGAGTCGTTGTAGTACTCCACGCCGCGGATCGTGGCCACATATTCCAGCCGATGCTCCACCGCTTTGAACTCGCGGACGGCCCGGCGCGTCGCTTCAGATTTGCAGCCCATAACCGCACCAACGCAGATCGCGGCCAGAACATTTTCGAGGTTGTGCGTTCCCTTCAGCGGGATTTCGGAGATGGGCATGACTTCACTCTCCGTCTTGGTGTCACTAAAGATAATCTGGCCATCTCGCGTGTACGCGCCTTGATTCACTTCTTTCTTGCGGCTAAACCAGAAAACTCTTGCTCGTGTTCTGCCTGAAAGCTCCGCGCAAGTTGGATCGTCAGCGTTCAGCACTGCAAAATCACTTTCCTGTTGGTTTTCAAAGATGCGCGCCTTGGCATCGACATAGGCCGCGAACGTGCGATGACGGTCCAGATGATCGGGGGTTACGTTGAGCACCACAGCGACTTTGGGACGGAAGGTCTGGATGGTTTCAAGCTGGAAACTGGAAACTTCGAGCACTGCCATAGTCTCCGGTGTTGCCCCTTCCACCAGCGAAATCGCGGGCGTTCCGATATTGCCGCCAACAATCGTTGGGAAACCACTGGCGGCGATGAGTTCTCCTGCCAACGTCGTTGTGGTCGTCTTGCCATTGGATCCGGTGATCGCGACGATGGTCCCGGGGAAGAACTGTGCTGCCAATTCGATCTCGCCGATTACGGTTTCACCCAGCGAGCGAGCCTGAACCAACGACGGCGCATCTACTGGTACGCCAGGGCTCACCACAATTAGATCTTGCCCGTGAAAGGTTCGCTCGCCGTGTCCCCCGGTCTCAACGGCAATTCCAGCGTCCAGCAGAACGGGAATGGCTTCCCCTAGCTGATCTTCAGATTTGGCGTCGGAAACGGTTACATGCGCACCTTTGGCTTTCAAGAAGAGGGCCGACGCCACTCCAGACTTGCCTAGGCCGACGACCAGCACGCGTTTGTTATGGAAATCCATTATTGATTCGTGATTGTTGATTGTTGATTGAAACCCCACTCTGCGCATTAAATAATCACCAATCAAAAATCAACATCAACAATTGGTTCATCTCAGCTTCAGAGTTGTCAGCGCGAATAATGCAAATACCAGGGAGGCGATCCAGAAGCGCACAATGATTTTAGACTCCGACCAGCCCAGCAGCTCAAAATGATGGTGCAGCGGCGCCATCTTGAAGATGCGCTTCTTGCGGAGTTTGAAAGACGCCACCTGCAAGATCACGGAAACTGCTTCAATCACAAATATCCCGCCAATAAATGGCAGCAGTAGTTCCTGTTTGATCATGACCGCAACCGTGCCGATCGCGCCGCCGAGGGCAAGAGATCCAACATCGCCCATAAATACTTCGGCGGGATGTGCGTTGTACCAGAGGAAACCAATAGATGCCCCTACCATGGCGCCGCAGAAAATCGTCAACTCTCCCACCTGTGGCATGCGCTCCAATTCCAGGTAGGTAGAAAAGGTGGCGTGGCCACTGACATAGGTCAGCACCGCCAACGCTCCGGCCGCGATCACCGTGCAACCGATGGCCAGTCCATCCAGCCCGTCCGTGAGGTTCACCGCATTGCTTGAAAACACAATGACCAACACCACGAATACAACAAAAGGAAGAAACGCCAAAAACCACAAGTGCGGATGGTGTTCCAGGCCTTGAATTACCAGGTCCGGCTGGAACTGCTTGATGAAAGGCACCAGCAACTTGGTGGAATAGAGGCCGGCGGTTTGCATCGCGATCAGGGCAACAGCAATCAGGGTGCTGGTGGCGATCTGGAGGCCGAGCTTAGCCCTCGCGGTTAATCCCAGATTGCGGCGATGAACAACCTTCGTGTAGTCGTCGGCGAATCCAATCGCGGCAAATGCGCAAGTGGAGACTACCGCAATCCACACGAATCGATTCGTCAAATCGGCCCACAGCAAGGTAGGAATGACGATCGAAATTGCAATCAACAGCCCACCCATCGTGGGTGTGCCCGCTTTTTTCTGATGAGCTTTCGGGCCTTCTTCGCGAATGTATTGGCCGATCTGGAACTCGCGCAGGCGATTGATAACTAGAGGTCCGATAATCAGAGCCGTGAATAACGCGGTAAGGCTGGCAAAGGCAGTGCGAAAAGTCAGGTAACGGAAGATGCGGAACGGCGGGAAGTAGTGGAACAGCTTCTCGTACAACAGCCAATAGAGCAATCCGCCTCCGTGCTGACTTCGGTTATCGTCTCCGTCCACCGGACACAATGGCCCGGTGCGATTTCCAGACTTCCAACGCTCGTTCCAGCTTCACACCACGGGAGGCCTTCAGCAGAACAAGGTCTCCGTCGCGGGTTTCCCGTGCCAGCCAGTCACCCGCCTCTTCCGGCGTGGCCATGAACTCAGCGCGCATTCCTGATTCACTTGCGCTCTCGACCATTTGCTGAGCCAGGCCCCGAACTCCTACCAGCAAATCAATTTTCTTTTCCGCCATGTACTGGCCCACACGGCGATGCATGTCTTCGCCGGCCAGCCCTAGCTCCAGCATCTCTCCCGCGATCACAATTCGGCGCGATGCCGGCATGGCTGCAACTGCGTCCACCATGGCTTCGAGAGCTTTCGGATTGGAATTGTAGCAATCGTTGATGACGGTTATGTTATCCAGTCGGACGACCTGTCCGCGTTTGTCCGGAGGGGCGAGAGAGGCGAGCGCGCTGGTTGCCTGAGATGGAGTCAAACCTCGATCCAGTCCTACGGCAACTGCCGCTAGGGCGTTATGGATATTGTGCGTTCCCACCAAAGGTAAGCTGGCATTCTCCCGACAGCCGCCCACCACAACGTCGAGGGTCGAGCCGCCTGCACCGAGGGTTTTGATATTTTCCGCGCGCACATCCGCCGTCGGACCTAGGCCGTAGGTGACTACTTTGCCTTTAAAGTCGCGGCCAAATTGTGAAACGTATTCATCGTCGGCATTGAGTACTGCGGTTCCGCCTGCAGGCAAGGATTCGATCAGCTCATACTTCGCCCGTGCGATATCGGAAACCGATTTGAAAAACTCCAGGTGTACCGGCGCCACATTGGTCACTACGCCAAT
>MNDG01000121.1 GCA_001914815.1 Acidobacteriales bacterium 13_2_20CM_55_8 | reverse complement strand
GCGGACGGTGAGAACAGAGAGTCCCACCAGCACCACCGAAAGGATTTTTCTTCGCGCCAGTCGACCAAACGCACGTTGTAAGGATTCGAAGCCGGAAGATTGTCGCGATGGAGTAGCCGCTTTCCGTCGCGCCAGAAAGATCATTGCGGCAGCAGCAATGATGAGCACGGTCTCGATGATCTGTATCAGTGACGAGGCCAGGCGGGCGTAAAGGCCGTCCATAGGAAGCGATGCCGAGGGTCAAAAATCCGGAGAGGATTATTTCTCTACTGGTTCTTCGTCTCCAGTTAGCTTGTCCATGATGCCGGAGGCCACATCGATCATCTCCTGATCCACGGTGCGGTTCTTGGCGATGGCATCGGCTAGCGGTATGGAAACGATCTTATTGCCGCGCAGGGCGGCCATACAGCCGAACTCGCCGCGATGGACCATGTCGATCGCTCCCAGGCCATAGCGGGTGGCCAGTACTCGGTCAAAGGCGCTGGGAGAGCCGCCGCGCTGGATGTGTCCCAGGACAACGGTTCTAGTTTCGAATCCGATGCGCCGTTCGATTTCGCGAGCCAGGATATTTCCGATGCCGCCCAACCGTGCATGACCGAATTCGTCCTTCTCCATGTCCTGCACAATCGGAGCACCGTGCTGCGGATCCATATCGGTAGAAAATTTGGCTCCCTCGGCGACGACGACAATGCTGAAGTAGCGTCCGCGAGCATGGCGCAGGCGAATGGTCTCTGCGACTTTCTCGATATCGAAAGGACGCTCCGGAATGAGAATTACATCGGCGCCACCGGCAACGCCGCTGTGGATGGCGATCCAGCCTGCATCACGACCCATCACTTCCACGACCATGACACGGTTGTGAGCTTCGGCAGTCGTGTGCACGCGGTCGATGGCCTCGGTGACGACATTGACCGCGGTATCGAATCCGAAAGTGTAGTCAGTGCCGGCCAGATCATTGTCGATGGTTTTGGGAATGCCTACTACTTTCACGCCTTTCTCATGTAGTTTCTGCGCGACAGAAAGAGTATCGTCGCCACCAATTGCGATCAGCGCGTCAATGCTGTGCTTTTTCAGGGTAGCGATGCATTTATCCAGTCCGTCCGCCTTTTTAGCCGGGTTGGTGCGTGAAGTGCGCAGGATGGTGCCACCGCGGGGCAGGATTCCTCCTACACTGGAGAGATCGAGCGGCATGCTCTTATTTTCCAGAAGGCCACGCCAGCCCTCAAGAAATCCGACAAATTCGTCCTCGTAGTGGAAGCTGCCTTTGCGCACGATGGCGCGGATGACTGCATTCAAACCGGGACAATCACCGCCACCGGTCAGCATCCCGACTTTCATCGCCAGCTCCTGTCGTCGGTCATGAAGTAGTGCGCTCCGAACTCTGCAATGAATACAAGGGCGCCTTGCGGATGCGCTTCAGGTGCATTCAGTGGCAACGGAGCATTAAAGATTATCATTAACCCTCTAATTGGCGTAGTAGGGGGCCAAGGGCCCGTCGTTGTTGCGATATTTATGCGGTCCTGAAGGGCCGCTCTTCCACGTCACTGCGAGCGGCTTTTCCCGACTACGGGCTATTACTTCTGGACAGGAGCCTGGCTTGCTGATTGCGCGGGGACGCGAGATTGGCCACAATACTCGGGATATTTTTTGAAACCAAACCGATGCCTAAACCGCTCCGAATTGTGATGTGGATAGGAGTCGCCCTTCTAGGCGCGCTGGCCGTGGCCACGATCGCGTTGCGCCGCGGTGAGCAGATCAACGCTATGTGGCTGGTGGTCGCAGCTTTTTGCAGCTTCGCACTGGGATACCGTTTTTATAGCAAATTTATTTCCGCCAAGGTCCTTGCCTTGGACGAGCAACGCGCCACGCCCGCGGAGCGACTGGAAAATGGCCGAGATTTTGTTCCAACCAACAAGTGGGTTGTGTTCGGTCATCACTTCGCCGCGATTGCAGGACCAGGGCCGCTGGTGGGCCCCGTGCTCGCCGCGCAATTTGGCTACTTGCCGGGAACGCTGTGGGTGTTAGCGGGTGCGGTGTTCGGCGGTTGTGTGCAGGATTTTGTGATCCTGCTTTTCTCCATCCGCCGGGATGGAAAATCGATGACAGAAATGGCCCGAGAGGAAATTGGGCGGGTGGGCGGTTTTGTCGCTTACCTGGCGGTCATCAGCATCATCATCATTCTTTTGGGTGCGACGGCATTGATCGTGGTGAATGCTCTGAAGTCGAGTCCCTGGGGAACATTTACGATTGCGATGACGATTCCTATTGCGCTGATCATGGGGCTGTACCTGCGCCGTTTGCGGCCGGGAAAAGTATTGGAGACGTCCATCCTGGGATTCGTCCTGGTGATGCTGGCGATATGGGGTGGACAGTGGGCTTCACAGACAGCGAGTGTGGCCCGGGTGTTTACGCTTACCGCGCCCACGCTGGCGATTCTGATCATTCTTTACGGATTCGCCGCATCCGCGTTGCCAGTGTGGCTGCTGCTGGCTCCACGCGACTACCTAAGCACTTTCGTCAAGCTAGGAACGATCGCGCTGCTGGCGTTGGGGATCGTTGCGCTGCGTCCGACGTTGCACATGCCGGCGCTGACGCGTTTTGTCGATGGCACAGGTCCCGTTTTCGCCGGAAGTATTTTTCCATTTGCTTTTATTACCATCGCTTGTGGCGCTATCAGCGGGTTCCACTCACTGATTGCCAGCGGCACGACGCCGAAGCTGATCCGGCGAGAATCCGAAGCTCGCATGGTGGGTTATGGCGCGATGCTGGCGGAATCCACGGTAGCGATCATGGCGATGATTGCCGCTTGCGTGCTGCAGCCGGGAACTTACTTCGCGATTAACAGTCCGGCAGGAGTTGTGGGACAAGCTCCGGAGGTTGCGGCTGCGACAATTACGGCTTGGGGATTTCCTGTGACGGCGGCCGAAATGCATTCACTGGCTCAGGCGGTGGGCGAGCAGACGCTCTTCAACCGCACAGGCGGCGCTCCTGCATTCGCGGTTGGCATGGCGCATATTTTTTCGAACAGCCTGGGCGGACAAGCGGTGATGGCGCTCTGGTATCACTTTGCCATCATGTTCGAGGCGCTCTTTATTCTCACCATTCTCGATGCCGGAACGCGAGTGGGCCGTTTCATGGTGCAGGACGCCCTCGGCCACATCTGGAAGCCACTGGGGCGCACCAGTTGGTATCCCTCGATCGTGGCTACCAGCGCGTTGGTGGTCGCTGCCTGGGGATTTTTTCTGTGGCAGGGCGTGAAGGATCCAGTAGGTGGAATCAATTCTCTGTGGCCGCTGTTCGGGATCTCCAACCAATTGCTGGCCACTGTGGCCCTGTGTGTGGCGACCACGATCATCACCAAGATGGGGAAAGCGCGTTATGCCCTGGTCACTTTGCTGCCGCTGGGCTGGCTGGTTTCCGTGACATTTACCGCTGCGTGGCAGAAGATTTTCGATCCCCACTCGCGCATCGGTTTCCTGGCGCATGCTCGGAACCTCGCGGCTTCTGCTCCGACACACGAGGCTTCTCGGCTCATCTTTAATGATCGGCTCGATGCGGTCGTGACCGGGTTTTTACTGATTATGGTCGTGCTGATATTGCTGGAATCGACTCTGGAGTGTGCGAGAGTACTGTCGGGCCGCAAGCAGCCTGGAGTCAAAGAAACCCCATTTGTGGCGAGTCGTTTCGCGATGGAGGAGCAGGGATGATGCATCTGCGAAAGATGGTTGACATTGTACTGGCGGCGCTCCGGGAGATCTTTGATGAGTCGGCGTATCGCCGTTTCCTGGAGCGAAGGCAGGCGGTGTCTTCTCGCAAAGCGTATGCCGAGTTTATGCGGGAGCATGAACTTTTACGAGCGCGACGGCCAAGATGTTGCTGATAGACTTTCATTTATGCGTGTTCTTGGCATCGACTGCGGCACCGAATACACGGGCTATGGTGTAGTCGAGCATGGTCATGATGGCAAACTGATCTGCCTGAGTTGTGGCGCGATCAAGCTTTCTACCCGCAATACCATGGCGTCGCGGCTAGCCACTATCTTCGAGGGGCTGGGCAGGATCATTACTGAGCATCGGCCGGATAACGTGGCCATCGAAGATGTTTTTTACGCGTTGAATGTGAAGTCGGCACTCAAGCTGGGACAGGTGCGGGGCGTGGCCATGCTGGCTGCGTCAACGGCAGGGCTGGATGTTTCCGAGTATTCGCCTCTTTCCATCAAGTCCGCGGTTGTGGGATACGGCAAAGCGGAGAAGCGGCAGGTGCAGCACATGGTCATGCGACTGTTGAATCTCACCGAGACACCGAAACCCGCCGACGCCGCCGACGCTCTTGCGATTGCCATCTGTCATCTTCACACGTCGGCTACACTGGAACGGCAACGAGCGGTGGCCGGCTAAGAATGGGCAATTCATTTTTGCCATAATTCCTACATGGATTGCGACCAGTCTCGACAATCACGAAAGATCTGGCGGTTTCAGACACTGATATTGCTCTGCCTGGTCTTGTGCCTCCAGTTGCCCTCAAAGGCTGAGGAACCGGCTCGAATCACCTTCAGCTTTGATTTTCCTGGGTCGGAACCGGATCACTACGCAATTTCGATTTCCACCGAAGGCCAAGGCACGTACGACAGCCACATCAAGACAAACCAAGGATCGGGAGACGATAGCTTTCATTATGACTTTACGATTTCCCCGGTGACTCTCACTCGCATCTTCGATTTGGCAAAACGAGCCCATTATTTCGAAGGGGAGGTGGATTCCAAGAAGCATGGCATGGCTTCTACGGGAATCAAGATCTTGAAGTACACGGACGCTCGGCGGAGCACACAGGCGACCTACAATTATTCACGAATCGCAGCTGTGCAGGAGCTGACCGATCTTTTGCAGAAACTTTCGACAACTCTGGAATTTGGGCGGCGGTTAGAGTATGACCATCATTATCAGAAGCTGGCGCTCGATGATGAATTGAAAAGAATGGAAGAGATCTCCAAGCAGAACGGCCTGGAAGAGTTGTCGGCAGTAGCGCCAATCCTGCAAACGATTGCCGCGGACGCCTCCGTCATCAACCCGGTGCGGGTGCGAGCGCAAAGACTACTCGCAGTAGGGCGCAAAGAGTCTCCTTAAGTGATTGAATAGAAAACAGAAGCTGCAGAGGCTCTTTCGGACGCGGCCGGGTCTCGAAAGCCAGGTCGCAGTTATTGGTTCTCGGTTGTCAGTCTCTTGACCAGGTGTTGACAACCCGCCATCCCGATTAGTGTTCTAATTAATAAAGGGCAAGTCTCGGGAGGCGTCACCATGTCAATTCGAAAAGCCTCGATGTGTTTGATTGTGCTGGCAGCGTTGGTGCTGCTAGCGGTTCCGTCCTTCGCGGACTCGCAAGTGCGTATTGTTCGTCTGAGCCAGGTCGAAGGCAACGTTCAAATCGACCGCAACACCGGTCAAGGGTACGAAAAAGCGTTTCTGAATTTGCCAGTCACCCAAGGGGTCAAGCTGCGGGCTAAGGATGAAGGACGTGCGGAGATTGAATTTGAAAATGGCAGCACGCTTCGCATTATCCCCGGAACCGTAATCGAATTTCCCGAGCTATCCATGCGGGATTCAGGCGCGAAAGTCACGTCGGTGAAATTGCAGGAAGGCACTGCTTATCTGACCTTCAATGGAGCCAAGGACGACGAGTTCACACTGAACTTCGGGCGCGAGAAGATGGTGCTCACGCATTCTGCCCATTTGCGCGTGGCAATGGGAGATACGGACGCTACGGTGGCAGTTTTCAAGGGCGACGTGGAAGTCGCAGGCCCGTCCGGCACGGTGCAGGTGGGAAAAAAGCAGACAGCAACTTTTGACCTTGCAGACCAGGATAAATACACACTGGCTAAAAATCTGGAAAAAGATCCGTACGACGCCTGGGATAAACAGCAGGAGGACTACCATCAGCGCTATCTAAACAGTTCTTATACGAACTACTCGCCGTATGCCTACGGCATGAGCGATCTAAACTACTACGGAAACTATTCCTATGTGCCAGGTTACGGCACAATGTGGCAGCCGTATTTTGCCGGTGCGGGGTGGGATCCGTTCATGAACGGTTCATGGGTTTGGTATCCGGGTTTTGGCTATACCTGGGTATCAGGGTATCCCTGGGGATGGACGCCGTACCGGTATGGTTCATGGCTGTACGTTCCGAATTACGGCTGGGGCTGGCAGCCAGGCGGTTCCCGTCTGGGATGGAATACGGTTCCGAGAGTGATCAATCCTCCACGGCAAGTCATTCCGCCGCAGCCGCCGGCGACGTCGGGTCATGGAACTATAGTTGTCGGTCGCGGACCGTTTGTAACCCCTGCGGGATCTGGCATCGCAGGATCTGGCAACAAGGTCGTTATCCATGACGCCTCCGCAGGTTTGGGCATTCCACGGGGCAGCATTCGTAATCTGGGCAAGGTTTCACAACAAGTGAAGCAGGAAGGAACTGTCACCACGACGGTCCACACGATGCCGGTTCGGACGTCGAGCGCGGCGGCGGCTTCACCGGCAGTGCGTGGATCTAGTGCGTCAGGATCATCGGCTTCGCGCACGGCGGCGCCGGCATCTCGTGCCAGCTCGCCGCGGATGAGTAGTCCAGAGCCTCGGTCCGCGCCACCGCCGCGATCTGCTCCAGCTCCGCATTCGACGATTCCACACACTCCTCCGAAGTAATGAAACTACGAGCAGAAGGGCGACGTCCAGGTCGCCCTTTTTGTCAGCTCACCACAATCCCCGCATATCCCACGACCATTTCGCGATCACCGGAAATATCGCCCGATGTGGCGTACTTGACTAGTTCGGCGGAGGTAGCGCCGAGGCGCTTGCCCGCGGTCAGCATTGCGACGGTAGGGCCGAAGCCGCACATGCTGATGTCTTCGTTCATGACGACATCAAATAATCCACGCGCATCCAGGGCCAAAATGCGGTCGATGGCTTTGTGATCCTTCACCCGCGTGATCTTGTCATTTTCGTAGTGGTTCATGTCGCTGGAGGCGATGACCAGGACGGGTTCAGTTTCAGCTTTCACTACATCGGCAATGGCTTGGCCGAGATTTTCGAGAACGTCGAATTTGCCGGTGCCGAGCGCAATCGGTACGAAGGTGAAATTTCGGGACTTGGCTTGCAGGAAGGGTAACTCGACTTCGATAGCATGTTCCGCGCGATGCGCATCGGCGTCTCCAATGAGTAGTGAGAAGCGCTTTTTAAGCGCATCAGCAAGCGAGGAATCAATGGGGACTCTTCCCAGAGGAGTTTCCCAAGCGCCCGCGCTCATGATGGCAAGGGGCTGGCCCATGCCGGTATGGTTGGGACAAAGCACAATGCAGCGTCGAGGAATGTTCAATCGGGCAAACACTGCGCCGGCAACGTGTCCGGAATATATGTAGCCGGCATGAGGTACGACGCAGCCAATCGCAGTAACTGTCTTTTCCGTGGGAGAGAGGTAGCTGCGCACGTCGGCAAGCAGGGCGCTGGCATCGCCAGGGTAGAAACGCCCGGCAACGGCGGGACGTCGTATGGTCGATTCCACGGGTACCTCGTTAGGAAGGCGTCTTGTTTCAAGTCACGGGGCGATGGCCCTGAGCGCACGGAATAGGGCAGCGGTCTTCTCCAATGATAAAGCTTCCGCGCGCACCGTGGGTTTGACGCCCGCTTTTTCCAGCGCCTCGCGCAACTGTTTCGCTTGATATTGTGATTTGAGATTATTCCAGAGAGTTTTTCGCTTCTGCCCGAACGATTGTTTGAGAAAGTTGACAAAGTCCTGCTCCGGCACGCGCAAATTTTCCATTCGCGAAGCAATGGTGAGCCGGACCACACTGGATTGCACCTTGGGAGGAGGCGAGAATGCGTCCGGTGGGAGAGTGAACAATTTTTCCACTCGAGCGTAGAGCTGAGCCGTCGCTGACAGTAATCCGTATTCGCTTCCGCCTGGGCGCGCTGCGAGCCGGTCGGCAACCTCGCGCTGTACCATCAGCAGGATGGTGTCAAAATAGCGCCGATATTCAAACAGCCGCAGCAGGATGTCCGACGTGATGAAGTAGGGAAGATTCCCCACAACGCGAACAGTCTCCGGTTTCCATTCCAGCCCAGGGCGGGTGCTTCCGGGTTTCGGCCCAAACAAAGTATCGAAATCAATCGCGAGGATGTCGCCTTCGATAATCTCCACGTTGGGCGTCAAAGAGAAATTCATCCGTAGCTGTGCGGCCAGCACCCTGTCGAGTTCGATGGCGATCAGGCGCCTGGCTCGCTTCGCCAATCGCTCGGTGATGGCGCCGCGTCCCGGTCCGATCTCCAAAACCGTAGTTTGCGAAATGTCACCGAGGGCATCTACGATGCGGATGGCGGCGGCCTCATCCACCAGAAAATGTTGTCCGAGTTTGGGACGGATGTTCCGGTTGGGACGCGCAGCAGAGACTCTTGGCACATTGCCCTCTTTCTTCCCGGCATTTAGACTGTCAGTTCATCCCGCGAGTCCAGTTGCGCGCAGGAGGAGTCTGCGGCAATCGCACTTTCCTATGATAGCTTGCGCCGCGAGGGCTCGCACTTTGGAGGATTCGTTTTCATGCATATTGCCTTTGCGGCTTCGGAGTGTGTTCCCTTTTCCAAGACAGGAGGATTGGCCGACGTAGTAGGCGCGTTGCCTCGTGCGCTGGCCTCTATGGGACACCAGGTCAGCGTTTATCTCCCGCGCTATCGCCAGACCAAGCTCACCGATGCCCAGACCGTTGTGCCCAGCATCACCATACCATTTGACGATCGCTATCGTTTCTGCTCGGTGGTCACGGGCGGAAACCACTCGGGCGTGCGCTTTTATTTCGTCGACTATCCTCCGTTTTTCGATCGCGAGGCGCTCTATGGTACTTCCGCCGGCGATTATCCCGACAATGCGGAACGCTTTGCACTATTTTCTCGCGCCGTGATCGAGGCTTCAAAAATCCTGGGTGTGCCGCAAGTTTTTCATTGTCATGATTGGCAATCCGCACTGGTTCCGGTTTTGTTGCGCACACAGTATGCGGAAGATCCCGCATTGCGAGACACTGCTACCGTCTTCACCATACACAACATGGGATACCAGGGGCTGTTCTCGCCTGACACTCTGCCACTGCTCACGCTGCCTTGGGATTTGTTCACTATCTCCAAGATGGAATTTTTTGGCAATGTGAACTTCCTCAAAGGGGCGCTGGTATATTCCGATTTCGTAACAACCGTCAGTCGAAAGTACAGTCAAGAAATCCAGACCACCGAATTCGGCTTTGGCCTGGAAGGCGTGCTTCGCGATCGCGCATCCACCGTCACCGGAATTCTGAATGGTGTGGACTATGACGAGTGGAGCCCCGAGAAGGATAAGTTCATCGTCGCCAATTACTCACCTGCGGACTTGAGCGGCAAAGCAAAGTGCAAACAGGATCTGCTGGCCGCCTTCGGAGTGACCAAGACTGATACGAAGCTGCCCGTGATCGGAATCGTTTCCCGATTCGCGGCGCAGAAGGGGTTTGATCTTATCGCGCAAATCATGGACCGGTTGGCCCGCGAAGAAATGATCGTCGTCGCGCTGGGCAGCGGGGACAAGCCATACGAAGAACTGTTCCTTCGGCTCAACCGGCAGTTCCCGCAGAAGATTGCGGTCAAGATCGCTTACGACAACACGCTGGCGCACAAAATCGAAGCTGGAAGCGACATGTTTCTCATGCCTTCCCGCTACGAGCCTTGCGGTCTGAACCAGATCTACAGTTTGAAGTACGGCACGGTGCCAATCGTGCGCGCGACCGGAGGCCTGGACGACACCATTGAGCCTTGGGATCCCAGGACCGGCAAAGGGACAGGCTTCAAATTTACGGAGTATAGCGGGGAAGCGCTGCTGCTGACCATCCGGCAAGCGCTGCAGGCTTTCCGCGATCAGAACTCGTGGCAGGCGCTCATGCGCAACGGCATGAACAAGGATTTTTCGTGGAACGCGTCGGCCAAGGAGTACGTAAGAATCTATGAGCGCGTTCGGCAGACACGGACTGTGAGCGCAGCGTAGGGGCAGCACTTGGCACTTAGCACTTAGCCACCGGGCTTTAGCTTTAGTTGCACTGAAGAGCTGACTTTTAAGCACAGCCGGACGTTTCGGTCCTCCGCTGCTACAATCCGCTTCAGGTAGCTCCGCTTTCATGGTTGCTTTCCTTAAAACTATCTTCCACGTTGACATGGACGCGTTTTTCGTCTCGGTGGAAGAACTGTTTGATCCTTCCTTGAAAGGCAAGCCAGTCGTGGTGGGAGGGCAGCGGCATGAGCGCGGGGTGGTTTCGGCGGCGTCCTATGAAGCGCGCAGATTCGGCGTGCATTCCGCGATGCCATTGCGGACGGCGGCGAAACTTTGTCCGCAGGCGATCTTTGTGGATGGGCATCCCGATCGTTATCGCGAGTGTTCGGAGAAAGTCCATCGTGTGCTCACTTCTTTTTCTCCGCTGGTGGAGATGGCTTCCATCGACGAAGCTTACGTGGACATGACCGGTACCGATCGCCTGCATGGTCCGCCGCTTCGCGCGGCCAATCATCTTCATGGGAAAATGAAGTCGGAAACGCAACTCAACTGCTCGATTGGGATTGGCAGTTCGCGATTGATCGCTAAAGTTTCTTCAGCCAAAGCGAAGCCCAATGGAATTCTGTGGGTCGTGCCTGGCGAGGAGGCAAGATTTCTGGCGCCGCTCGATGTGCGGGACATCCCCGGCGTGGGTAAAGTTACCGAGCAGAACCTCCGTGCGCTCGGCATACGAAAGGTGGGTGATCTGTCCCGCTTCGACGATATGTTTCTGGAAGAACGCTTTGGTAAGTGGGGATTGGCGTTGGCCGGCAAAGCTCGGGGCGAAGATGCCGGAGGATGGTTCGACACCGAAGTTGGGGCGGACACTGATCCCAAGTCCGTAAGCCATGAGCACACCTATAACGAAGACACGGCGGCCCAGGAGCAGCTGGAATCTACGCTCATGCGACTTTCCGAAATGGTTGGCCGCCGGTTACGGGAGGGTGGTTTGCATGCTCGCACCATTCAAATCAAACTCCGATACAAGGATTTCACCACCATTACACGAGCGCACACCCTGGGCTCACCTACGCAGCTCGATACAGAAATATTCGAACAGGCACGCGCATTGTTCCGCAAGAATTGGCGACAAGGGGCGCAAGTGCGATTGCTTGGAGTGCATGCGTCGTCGTTCGATGGCGAGGCGCAGCAGGGGGACCTGTTGGAAAACAAGCGGCGCGAACGGTGGAAACAGGCGCTGTCAGCGGCGGATCGGCTGCGCGACAAGTTTGGCGAGTCGAGCGTTTCGCTGGCAGCCGGGATGAAAGGTGGCTTCCGCGAGCGCACGCACGAGAATCCCGCGGGGCTGCCGGGCAAGGGGCGTCCGCAGAAATAGTGCATCCCCAATCTGTTCTGCAATGCTAGGTGCCATGCTCCGGTCTTTTGAGAACCGGCGGACGCCGGCGCTACAGCAATACAAAGCATCCGTTGCCGGAGTAGGAAACGTGGCTCCGCGAGATGAATGGCTCAAAATACGAAGGCCGGACTCCCGGAATTCCTTCCGGTTCCGGCCTCGCTTACCTCAACCCTCACTTTAATATTTGGTGTTAATTTATTTTTGCTCCGTATTGGCTGCGGTTGTGGGATTGCCTGTGTTTCCTCCGGCGGTGATACGGGTCAGCCGGGGGAAGAAGGGCGTCACTTCAAAAGGCATCTTGTCGCGGGCAGAAGTGATCGCCACGGGCGCGGTTTTGATCAGCTCCACTTTGTCATCCCAGGCGTTCAGCTTGACTCGTCCGCCCAAGGGCAGAGCAGCAATCTGATCTAGTTTGTTCGGATCCAGAGCTGGTCCTGAGTTCATCAAAGTCGCCATGCGCGCCACGCCACCTTTATTGTCGGTGAAATTGTTGCCCAGATGCGCGGTCAGCAGGGCGGAAAGCTGCGGTCCACGGGCCGCCAGTTCTTTCAGGAACAATGCGGCGGAATCCAGTTTCTGGCTGTAGGGCGAAGTTTTGAGCATGTCCATCGCCTTCTTATCAGCAGCGGTTTCTTCTTCAGGGACGTGACGAAAGCCGAAATTCTGGTAAGTCGATTCGTCAGAAAAGAGCATGCGATCGTTGAAGGCAAACTTACTGCCCAGGTTGTGACCCAGGACGATGTGCGAGAGTTCGTGCGAAAGCACCATGGCTAAGCTGGCTTCGTCAGGAAGCACGTCGATCAAGCCGCGGCTGACGATGATGGTGTTACCCACGCTGAAAGTCTCTAGTGGCGAAGTGAGCATCACGCGAGTCCGTACCGGGCGCGACAGTTCGATGTTGTTGGTGATTTGCAGATTGTTGACTACGGTTTGCAGGACCTTGTCCACCTCGCCTTCGGGGGCAAGTAAGCCGGTATTCTGCAAGCGCTCAACGACGTTGTCTTCCGCCTGCTGGAGCCATTGACGCTCGGCCTGCAGTGGGGAAGCATCTCCCGCTGCGGCACTTTCGTCTTTCACCGAGTCCACGCGAATCTGAGTGAGTTCGTCTTCTTTGTCATTTTTCTTCAGGTCATAACCCCATATACGGGTCTGCGCCTTGAAGGCCATCTTGTCCTTAGCGCCATAACTGAAGTCGCCTTCTTCGCTGTAAATGTAGGCGGGAACCCAGTAGCCGGGAATCAAGTTCAGGCGCCAACTATCCATATGGAAGAAGTAAGAGTTCTTCGGTCGTGGGGCGTAGGTTCCGTTCAATCGCACGATGTTGTAGTTCTGATCTTCCACCCAGATGCGGCCAAGGAAACGGCCCTTGCCGGCGTCTTTCTTGGGGGTCACATCAAAGACGATGCAGCGCACGTCGCCCAGAAATTCGCGGCGCACGTAGCGGAAATCGTAGTGACTGCGGTCGAAGTCCTCGCGGTCGGCGAAAATCATCCAGGAGAAGCCCAGAGGCTGGTATTCAAATTTGAATAGCTTGTTGAATCCGCCCATCAGGCGGTTCTGAAAGCTTGAATCTTTGGACAAATAGTCGCGCCGATCCACGTTCTCTCCCATATCCATGCGTCCGAGGAAGTAGTGATCCTCACTGGGCACGGGGCCAAGTTGCGGATCGGGCTTCAAGTTCTGGAGATAAGTCTCGACCAACGGCGTCCGGGTCTTCAGGAAATCCGTCAGCGCATGCTCGCGCTCGATGGTGCGGTCAACCACCTGATCCATGGTGCTGGGCGGAGCTGCGGGCTGCGAGGTTTGAGAAGTTGTCGGCTGCGATGCCGGCGTCGTCGATGACGACGATGGTCCCGCCGTCTGCTGCGCCGCAGCGCTCAGCGTAATCAGCAGGGAAGCGGCGACAATCGATTTCCAAGTGCGCATAACTCTGGTCCTCTCTTTTCGTAAAGACAATTCTTTAAACCTGGTTCAATAAGCCAACTGAAAAACCACATGTACGATTGCGGTGGAGTCTACAGGCGAACCATTGCGCAAAGCGGGTTTGAAGCGAATCTTGCCGGCGGCCGCCGTGGCGGCTTCATCCAGGCCGTGGCCCATGCCACGCGCTACCCGATTCACGTGTAATTGCCCATCTGCTCCAAACATCACTTCCAGCAAAACTTCTCCTTCCAGCTTGAGCTGGCGTGCTTCGTCGGTATAAATCGGATTCGGTTTATAAGTGATCTCGACGGGAGTAGTGGGCGGCCCGCTCTCCACCGCTTGCTGTGGCTTCACTCCACCTTGAGTAACCTGCTGGGCGCCAAAACCTGCAGTCTGGATTCCGCCAGAGCCACGTCCATTGGCGCGGCCGTCGCCTTGCCCGGCTTGAGCGATTCCGTTGCCAAAACCTGTGCTGGCGATAGTTCCTTTAATCCCGGTTTTCCCGCCCGTGCCATTCCCCGTACCCGCGCCGGGAGGTAGCTCGAACGAACCGGTATTGGCGATGGTCAGGTGAGCGTTGGGCTTGCCTTGACCCGGGACGCCATTGGGATCGCCGAAGCCGCCGGTCTGTACTTTCTGTATGGGTGCATTGACCGTGGGGGCTGCCGAACTGCCAAACTGGCCGGTGTGCACGACCAGCGTGGGACGCGCCCCCGATACCTGCTTCAGCACCGTGGGTTCGAAATTGTTCATTACGATCTTGGGAGGCGCGATGTCGGGCTGTTGCTGATGAGTGCGTATGTCTGGTGGCACGGTCAGCCTTGCCGTGGGAAATACCGGCGCCTTAGGCAGCAGCTTGGCATGCAATACAGGGTGAGGCGTCTTCGGCTTGAAAGCTTTCGGCTGCAGACTGGGCATCGGAATGATTTCGGTCACCTGATATTTCTGCGCCAACTGCAGCCGCTCCGGCCATATAAATCCGATGTTAATCAGAAGCACGATTACGAGAATCTCGAAGCCATAGCTGGTGGCCAGCGTGCGCCAGTCCATCCGGTGCTCCGGCAAAAGGCCCAACTTAAAGTTGGTAGGCGTAGCCATGCATAGCTCCAACGAGGGAACCCGAGCCTGGGGAGAATGCGCCGGGTGGAAGTTTTAAGTTACGGGAGATAGGGCGGAGGGTAAATGTGTCCGCCGTCCTTGTACTTTGGTAACCGAGAAATTTCCGAAGACGGAAATCGCCCGAAAAGGAGCAGAGTGAATGGGATTCGCTGAAGTCAGGCGGTCCGGCGCCGGGCAAAAGCGTAGAAAACCGGTATTCCCGCCAAGACTACCAGACAGCCCAGAGCAGAATTGCGGACGTTATCGGCAAATGTGTAGTAAAGCAACACCCCGGAAGCCAGAACAAACAGTAAAGGAACCACAGGATATCCCCAGACACGATAAGGTCGCGGTGCAGTGGGATCGCGGCGGCGGAAGACAAAAATGGTGCTCGCGGTCAGCATATAAAAGAGCCACTCGGAGAAAATGGCCAATGAAAAAAACTGCCGGAAACTGCCTCCCAGGAGAAGCAGGATAACTGCGAGGCTTGCCTGCACCAGGAGGGCTACAGAAGGCGTGTGGAACCGGGGATGGGCTTGGCCCAGCGCGGAAAAGAAATATCCATCGCGGGACATAGTGAAGGGGACCCGCGCACCACTCATGATGGTGCCATTCAAGGCCACGAACATGGAAAGCGCCATGCCCGCCGACACGATACCAGCGCCGATGGGACCGAGCACGAGAGCCATAGCATCGGAAGCCGGCCGTTGGGTAGCGCCGACCGCGGAAGCCGGCAACACGTACTGCACGGCGGCGTTCACCAGAATGTACAGTGCGCCAACGATGGCGACTCCTGCGATTAGCGCGATCGGGATATCGTGCTCCGGCTTGCGGATCTCACCTGCAACCATGTTCAGGTCGTTCCAACCGTCGTAGGCCCATAGTGCTGCTACGAGGGCTGCCATGAATCCGGTAATTCCACCTTTTGCCCCTGCATAACTGCCGGCAAAATTTGTCCACGTGCCTCCGCTATAGCTGAAGCCAGCGGCCACGATTGTGAGAATGATCAGGACTTTGAGCAGAGTGAATATCAATTGGAACTCGCCGGCTTTTTTGACTCCGATGTAGTTAAGGAACGTTATTAGCAGCGTGACAACGATGGCAAGTATTTGACCGTAGTTGATTGTGAATGGCGTACCGATAGCATTGTTAGATAGGAATGCGAATGCCGGAAAGGTTCCGAGGACGCGCACGATTCCGGTCGTCAATGTGGCGATGGACGCGGGTTTGGCGATGAGGAACCATGTCCAGGAAGCCAGGAATCCGGCGAGTGGTCCGTAGGCATCGCGCATGTAGACGTATTCGCCGCTGGCCTGCGGCTTCATCGCTCCCAGTTCCGCGTAGGTGAGCGCGCCGAAAAACGAAAGCAGTCCGCCCACTAGCCACACGAGATAGACAACTTTTGCTGAGCCCACCGCTTGCATCATTTCGGTGGGAACGAGAAATATCCCGCTGCCGATGACAGTTCCGACCACGATCGCGACTGCGTGGCTGACGCCGAGGTCGCGAGCGAGTTCGGGTCGAGAGGAGGAATTCATGCCGGCTGTTTGTGTTCGTTATTCTGGAAGACGAGGCTGGCAGCGTATCCAACCACAAAGGTCACAACCGTTCCAATCGCCACGTACCAAGTCCATGGCACACGGGTCCCAAGCCAGATGTAGAGTTCGATAAGAAAGCCACACAGCATTCCGACCATCGCGCCATTTTGATTGGCACGCCTGGTCAGCACGCCTAACAGGAATACGCCGAGCAACGCGCCATAGGCAACGGAAGCGATCTGCAGTCCGACCTCGACGACACGCCCGACTTTGTGCAGCGATAACACTGCTAATCCGAATAGCAATAAAGCCCAAAAAAGTGTTGCCAGCCGGGAAAGCTGCACGCGCCGACG
>MNDG01000131.1 GCA_001914815.1 Acidobacteriales bacterium 13_2_20CM_55_8 | reverse complement strand
GGGGACGAGAGGCCTTAGCGAAGTGTCCGCCCTCCGCATAGCGACGCTGCGTGAGGAGATTGCTGGTGTGGGTTGGAGTGCCCACGGCGACTGGAATGTCCTGGCGTCCAGCCTCGCCCAGGAACCGATCCAGGAGTTTAGCCCGCGTCTCAGTATCTCCAAAGGTCGTCGAGATGCCGAGAATTTGCAGCTCGGGGCTGCTCAGCGCCAGCGCCACTGCGAACGCATCATCCACATCGTCGCCGATATCAGTATCGATGATGATTTTTTCCGGCACCCTCGGCTGCGCAGACTGGGCTATACAGAGGCCAGCAAAGAAAAAGAAGAAGATGAGAAGACCGACGACCGAAATATGTCCCGAGATCCCGGCTGGGTGAGACATCATCGCCTCCCTATTCGAGAGAGAGTATTCCATAGAAACCTGGATCCTTGTCCGAGTGAAGGGGGTTATCGACCGCTTTAGGTCAGCAATCCCGTTGGTTGCGGGAGCTCACAACCATCCGAACGTACCCTCGATTCCCATCTCCTTTGAGCTACACCTGAATCATTCGAAGCGGGATTCGGAGTGTCACAAGACCCGAAAATTGAATTTCGACGCAAACGGCGGTAGAGTCTTTCTATCTCGGCACCCGGCCGCTCCGGAGGCAAGCGATGATTGCTCAAAAGCCCTCAAATGAGCAGCAGAGACTTGCGACACTACGGGGCTATGAGATTCTCGATACGGAACCAGAAGCAGCTTTCGACGATCTCACGTTATTAGCTTCGTACATTTGCCAGACTCCGATTGCACTGATTAGCCTCATTGACGTTGACCGGCAATGGTTCAAATCGAAGGTTGGTCTTTCACTCAGCGAGACCTCGCGCGACATTGCCTTTTGCGCTTCAGCGATTCTCCAGTCAGATGTATTCGTTGTGCCTGACGCTACTCAGGACGAGAGGTTTGCGGAGAATCCTTTGGTCATCTCCGAGCCGAAAATCCGTTTTTACGCCGGCGCGGCTCTGATGACTGATGGCCACGCACTTGGAACCCTATGCGTAATTGACCGGGTGCCTCGGAAGCCGAGCCCGGAGCAATTGGAGGCACTCAGAGCCCTGAGCCGCCAGGTGCTGGCGCAACTTGAGCTGCGGCGCAACCTAAAGAGGCTGGGGAAGTCTCTTTCGGCGCGTGATCGAGCAGAACACGAAAAAGACAGTGCCCTTCAAGAACTCAAGGCGGCTTTAGCGAACATACGCACTTTAGAGGGATTGTTGCCAATCTGTCTGTCTTGCAAAAAGATACAGGATCAAAGAGGCAATTGGCAGCCCTTTGAATATTACGTGAGAGCGCATTCGGAAGCGAAAGTCACTCACAAAATCTGCCCGGATTGTTCCAAGGCGATCTCGGCGTGAGCGCTAATTGATCATTCCACAGCAGAAGGATTGCCTAGCGACTTCCAGATCTGGTCGACAAGCACCGACGGTATCCTTGAAGCAAGCATTAATGCATGGGCCGTTGACTTGCTGTTGAGGGCAGCCTAACATGGCGACCTGCCGTGGGTTGCATATGGTAGGCACGGTAATTTCCCACTACCGCATCGAGGAGCGACTGGGGGGCGGCGGTATGGGAGTGGTCTACCGCGCCCAGGATCTCAGGCTAGGCAGGAATGTAGCACTCAAGTTTCTTCCACCAGAGCTGGTGCTCGACCATCAAGCCTTGGAGCGATTTCAGCGCGAGGCACGTGCTGCCTCTGCCCTCAACCATCCCAACATTTGCACTATTCATGAAATTGACGAATCTGATGGGCAACCTTTTATTGTGATGGAGTTCCTAGAAGGGTGCACGCTTAAACACCTCATCACCGGAAAGGCGCTCGACAGTACTCAAATCCTGGAGATTGTAATTCAGATCGCTGATTCGCTCGATGCTGCCCATGAGTCTGGAATCATTCATCGCGATCTCAAGCCTGCAAATATTTTCATCACGCGAAGGGGCCAAACGAAAGTACTGGATTTCGGACTCGCTAAGCTGGTTACGAAACCGCGCAGAGTCGTGGAAGAAGTTGGCGTCTCAGCTCCCCCTACGCTGGGAGCAACGCAGGATTTAACCAGTACCGGGGTCGCGGTTGGCACGGTTGCTTATATGTCGCCGGAGCAAGCCCGCGGAGAAGAACTTGATCAACGCAGCGATCTTTTTTCGCTCGGTGCCGTGCTGTACGAAATGGCTACCGGCCGGCTAGCATTCGGTGCTGGAACTACTGCTGTTGTCTTTGAGGCGATTCTGAATCGAACGCCCGTGCCAGTGTTGCGGTTGAATCCTGATCTCGTCCCAGATTTTGGCTGGATTACTGCCAAATTGCTGGAAAAAGACCGGCGATTGCGTTACCAATCTGCCGCCGAACTTCGAACCGATCTGAAGCGCGTCAAGCGTGATACCGACTCTGCCGGTGTTGCCACGTCCGCCGTGGCGATCCGACGCAAGACTTTCCAACCTACGAGAACGCTTGCCGCAGCCGCGATTGGTTGCGTTGTACTCGTGTCGCTTGTTGCTTTTGCGCCGCGAAGCTGGCGGCCGAAACTATGGGGTGGACTGGCATCTGGACGGGTTCATTCAATCGCTGTGCTGCCGTTCGTGAACGCGAGTGCGGACCCCAATCTTGAGTACCTCGCCGATGGCGTCACTGATGGAATCATCAGCAGCCTTACCCGCGTACCGGAACTGCGGGTAATGGCTCGCAGTACGGTTTTCAGTTACAAAGGCAAAGATACCAATGCACGAAAGATTGGGAAAGAACTCAATGTTGATTCCGTGCTTTTAGGAAGAATCGCGCAGCGGGGAGACACTTTAACAATTCAAACAGATTTGGTTCGTGTGGACGACGGATCAGAATTGTGGGGCGACCAATACAACCGCAAAGTGTCTGACCTTGTCGCCGTGCAAGGAAACATCGCACAGGAAATCTACAACAACCTTAGACCTAGGCTTACCGGTCAAGAAACAAGCCAATTAACTAAGCACGAAACTGAGAACCCCGAGGCCTATCAGCTCTACCTCCAAGGTCTTTATTATTGGAACAAGTGGACGGAAAGTGGGTTCAAAAGAGCAATCGAGTACTTCAATCAAGCAGTCGAAAAAGATCCTAATTACGCTAAGGCCTATGCTGGCCTTGCCGACACTTACAATTTCATGAGCGACTCCGGGTACGAGACTCCTCAGCAAGTTTGGCAAAACGCGAAATCGGCAGCCATGCAGGCCGTCAAGTTGGATGATACGTTGCCCGAAGCCCACATCTCGCTGGCGTTGGTTCGTGAAAACTACGATTGGGATTGGCCCGGAGCTGAGAGCGAATTCAAACGGGCTATTCAGGCGAATCCCAACTCCGCGACAGCTCACCAATGGTATGGCGATTTTCTTACCAAGACGGGCCGTTTCGACGAAGCGAAGACGGAACTAAAGAAATCGCAAGACCAAGATCCTCTTTCATTGCTCATAAACACCAGCATCGGGCGGCAACTCTATTTTGCACGACAATACGAAGCGGCCATACAACAACTAAAAAAAACATTGGATATGGATCCGAACTTCGTACCTGCACAGCATGCAATCGAGGCGGCGTATGCACAAAACGGCATGTACCAGGATGCTGTGGGCGAAAGGCAAAAAGTTCTAACGCTTTCAGGCAATCCCGATCTCGCTGCTGCGGTTGGTGAAGACTTCAGAAAGTCCGGCTACCCCGGAGTTTTGCAAAGTTGGCTAGAGGGTTTGCAAGAAGTTTCCAAACGGGGCTACGTTCCGCCCTACAACATTGCAATCATCTACGCGCGGCTGGGAGATAAAACTCAAGCCCTTGCTTGGCTCGAACAGGCTTATAAACAACGTGACAGCAAGCTCACATATATAAAAATCGAGCCCGCTTTTGATCAGGTTCGCTCAGCTCCGCAATTTCAAAATCTTGTACGGCGGGTGGGCTTGCCACAATGAATTGGCCTGCGAGACTACTCACCGAAGTGGATAGCCCTGCGCTTTCGGCAAGCGGCCATCTACACGAATCACCTTTGTGCCCGGACGAACGTCCCGCGCGTCGATAAACGCGATAGCCCCTGGAATGGCAGTCACGAGTTCATTGGCCATGTCATTGGAGTAGACCACTTTGGGAGCAGTCGCCGTTTCTGCACGAAAAATCTTGGCAATCCAATACTGTTTGAACTGGGACTCTGACATCTGGTAGATGACTTTCAGTACCACGTTTCGCTCCCGAGCCACGGGTGCGCGGATAAGCAAAACCACGGGAACATCCGTGCTCCAGTACTGTCGATCACCGAGGAAGACTTTGCGCACCTCAGCCAAGGTGAGATTGCTAACGGGCGTGTCGGGATGCACCACGACAGCGACATCAACGTCGCCGCCGCTCTGAGCGATGAGGGACTGCAACAAGCAAAAAGACAGACAGCCGGTGATCAAAGCGCGGGAAGCTACTTTCTGATGAGTCGTCATTGTGTCGTTTTAAAAAGTGAAGGCAGTTTGAAAGAATGCCCCGTTGACACGAGGTTCGTTTGTGCCGGTACGATTGTTGCGATACTCGCCCTTGAACGCAGCGTAGTTCGTAATGTCGTATCTTACCCCAACGGTCGAGCTTACCAAGTCTGCGACACTTGAGAGACCCGACACATCCCAAACCGGTTCGTTTGCCGGCCTATGAATATATTCGAAGCGATAATAGGGTTTCCATTTGCTTTCCAGCCATGAAAGACGATAAGCCAGTTGGACATAAAATGCCTGGCTGTTAAATGTCTGAGAAGTTTGCAGATCGCGGTGATGAACATTGGCGAATTCCGATAGGAATTCGGGTCGCTCCTTGGTCCACACCACGTCGGCCGACGTTATCCACTCACCAAAATTTTTTCCCGGGTCGGGAGAGAGTTTGTCGCCGTACACCGAGGCCCCAAGCTGAAGCCCGTAGAATCGTGTCGGCTTGGCAAACACGCTGGCCACCCAGGCCCGGTTATCATTGGAATCGCCGCTATCTCCGGCTTTACTCAGAATGGAGGACCGGCCGTTCCCCAATCCCACGCTGTAACCCAGACCCAGTCCGCCCGAAGGGAGATTGCCTTCGGCCAGTAGCCCAACGAAATGGACGGGAATGAAGGTTCCGCCAATCTGGACCATTTGCGGTCGGCTGATCGTGGTCTGCAGCCAAGCCCCATGGTGGAAGGCAGTGTTCCAATAACCGATCGGCGTGTGATATTTGCCGAACGAGATCTTGAAGTAGTCATTGTAGTCGTATCGAATAATGGTCCGTTCTACCTGCACATCATAGCCTGTTGGCCGAGCCGTGAAACTAAGTTCACCGAAGTAGCCGACCTTTTTTGAGAGAGGCGAAGCTAGATGAAGCACGAATTGTCCGAGGTTGAACCCGCTCACCGATCCCTTTTCATTCGTAGCCGAGAAGTCTATGTCACCAAATCCACGGATTTGCAGCGAAGGATAATGTACCTCCGCTTCTCGAACTTCCGTTGAACTGGGCGCATGTTCAGAACGCAGCGCCGCTGCCAATGTGGCTTTATCCTGCGATCCCTGGCTCTCGACTAGGTTTTGCGAGCCACTACTAGCTGCCTGGGCCGCATCCTGCTTGCGCTGATGGTCCTCAAGTTCGCTGATTCGTTTCTCCAATTGCTGGATACGGTCCATAAGGCCTTGGACCGATTCTTGTTGCTCTGGTGATGACGATGTCGACTGGGCTAACACTGTGCCACTGGCCAAAGCAAAGATGAGAAGCAGTCGAGAGTACATGGTTGACCTCCTTACTTAAAGGGGTGAGTTGGAGCCGATTTCCTACAACTCTGCAAATGAAGCAGCCAGTCTATGCCCCCGCATGTTTTTGTAAAAGCATAGATTGCAAACAACCGCGGCCCCGACATTGAGACCTGAAGATGGCGGGGATGCATAGCTCGCTGGTGTTTACGTGCTCCTCGCCCGCTACGTCCGGCGCGCGATCCACGGGCCAAGGGAGAGGTTGGGTCAGTTGCTGTAAACAGATGGGATGAGAAGGCCGGTCTCCGACGGGATGCTATACGCTCCCAAATTATCGACGCGCTCGAAGCGCAAGAGGTAAAAGGAGACCGGCAATGAAGAAGATTAGCACCGCAGGGTCGCATGAGATCGGAAAAGTTGAAGGTCAGAGACTGACGGTGGGCTTGGATGTGGGAGATCGGTCGAGCTGGTACTGCGTTCTGGAGGAAGCCGGAGCAGTGCTTCTGGAACGGAATGAACCGCCTGCCATGTGTGCTCGACCGCATCCGTCGAGATGCGGTCCGTGAACGGCAATGGGTACACCCGCCCACTACTGCCCTGATAGACCCGTTTTTCGAGAAACATGGGATTCTTGTCGGGAGGCAGCGGATGATATGTCGGGATCACAACGGGCTCCGTCCACGCCTTCACGAGGCCCGTCTGATTGGACGGTGCGTTCGGAAGTTTCAATCGCTTCATCGCTCGTCCTCTTAAGGGAACTGCAGCGTAGGCTAAGGTTTCCACTCCAGCGAATACGCAGAAAATCCCGTGGGTCTCATCACATCAAATCGGATGCAAGTGGGTACCTCGGACTGGGTGAACTTCACTTCGAGCCTTGCCGAACTCGCTGGTGGCAACTCAGAAATCTCTACTTCCTGCAGCTCAAGGGGAATATCAGCCTGCCCATAGAATGTGCTGCACAATTTGTACCTTCGGAGCGTATACATCGGGACGTCGCCCCGCGTTCTTAGGATCACCTGGAAGGCGTTCAGGTGGTTCTCCAGAGAAAGCGATTCGATCGGACTGGATTCCCGGCGCAGAAGCTCATACGACTGCTTTTTCGCGCCATAAACGTCGACGACTCCGTGCACGCGTTGCTTGAGTACTCCCGTGCCGCGATCACCCACGTGTGTGCGGTAGTCGTTGTAGCAGAAAAAGATCGCTCCGGCGGTGTATTCCCTTGAGCGGATTGAAAGATCGTGCGTGCGAAGGATCTCCATTCGGTGCGCATCCCCTTCAGGCCGATCCTCGGTGCAAGCGCAATAGCCGTACTCGGAAATGACAATGGGTTTGCTGGGAAAAGCAGTATGAATCTCGTCGAGATAGCGTGCGGCGTCCGCTGCCGTACCTGGCGCCCAGGTTCCGAAATACTCATTGGCTTCGATAAAGTCCATAAGCCCGGCGACGTCGCGCTCCGGTGTACTGTCCAAGGAATTCGAAGCATAGGAACATAGCCGGCCAGGGTCCAACTTCTTGGCCTCCTGCAGCATGCGCTTCGCAAACTGGTAGGCCGGCGGAGCCTGACCTCCGATCTCGTTGCAGAGTCCCCAAACTACAAGGCAGGGATGGTTGCGGTCCCGTGCAATCATCTCGCGCAATTGTTCGAGTCCATTCTCCAAGATGTCGGCATCTGGTTGGGTTTGCATAAGAATCCCGTGACGATCACAGTAGTCGAGTACACGTTTGTCCTGGGGCCAATGGACACGCGTGAAGATGCAGTTGAGGTGCTTCATGTCCGCATGGTCGTGCCGGATCCAGTCCGCCGGTTCGGCCATTCCGAATTCCGGGTTGCTCCCCGCCATGCGTTCCACGCCCATCAGACGCACGCGCTCGCCGTTCAAATGGAACGCACCGTCTTTAGCTTCTAATTTGCGAATGCCAAAGATTGTAGGAAAACAATGGGATTCACGTGCTCCCGTGATCGAGAATTCAAGACGATAAAGATTTGGATGATCGAAATGCCAAAGCTTCGCCTTAGTCAGCACAACCTGCATGGTTTGCGTCTGGGTCGTCCCCGGTTTGATCGAGGGCCCCGGCCCGGCGCTCCCGGTCAAAACCGTCAGACCGGATGCTTCATCCACGATGCGATATGAAGCCCTGCCGCTCCAGTCCTTTCGGCTCGTGTTTCGAATGTAGCCGGTGATTGCGATCGTTGCCTCTCCGTCGGTGAGATTGGGAGTGGCTTCGACGTCTACACGTTCCACGAATACTTTCGGAGTGATGAGGAGCTGCACGGGCCGGAAGATGCCTCCGTCGTGCGCCCAGTCGCTGGAGCGCCCGCGAGGCAGCATGTGTTCATTGAATGCATTGTCCACACGAACGGCAATGGCGTTTGTTTCTCCCCAACGGAGCAAATGTGTGACGTCGAACGTGAACGCGGTGTAGCCCTTGCCCTGGTGTTCCCCGGCCATTTGGCCATTAATCCAAACCGCCGCCGTGTGAAAGATCGCCTCGAACTCAACACGCACTGCAAAAGTTCGCCAGTCCGCTGGCACATCAAAGGTTCGACGGTACCACGCAGTCCCGTAATACTCAGCCACCGGGGCCTCGATCTGCCAGGTGTGAGGGACATTTACCTGTCGCCAACCGGTGCTTGGCACGTCGGAGTCATACCAATGTTGGCTCGTCCCGGAGTACGCTGAATCCGTGCGAAATAGCCACTCTCCGCAGAGGCTGGCGAGATTCGTGGGAAACGCGTTTGCTTCCGTGTCCGTGGCCTGGACTTCGGAAGTGGCGAGCATTGCCGCAATTGCTCCCGCAGAGGCCGTCAGAAATTGTCGTCGTGATGACATGAGTAAAAGCCTAACCGGGCGTAGCCGGAACTAAACAGATGTGTAATAACATGCCTGCATCGGCGCGACTTTGGCAAGCTCGTCTGTTCTCCGCCGCTCAGCAATTGCACCTGCATCCGGGGAGCTGTGCCTTTTGGAGCAGGTCGCGACGGCGAGACGCAATCTCCAGCCGTCTCCTGCACGTACTCCGTTAGGGTGGCTATACCAATCAATAACAGCGTAACCAAGATGCTTTAGTCCTGTCTTGCCGCCTTGTTCAGCAGCCTTGCGATACCAGTGGGCAGCTTGAACTTGATCATGCGTCGTCCAGCTGCGTAGATCTGCCCGATGGCAGTCTCATGAACTTTCGGGAGTGGGTTCGCGATATGAGTGCTGCCCGTGCCATAACCGAGCGAGGAAGTTGACCGGATTAGTAACGACAAGTCGGCTTCTCGCCGGCAATCCAACGCTCACGGCTAGGGCGTTTCCCGATACTCATCCAGTCGATAGGGGAGATCTTAAAGTTCGAGGCAAACCTTGCCAAAGTGCTTTTGGGATTCGTAATACTTGAAGGCAGCGACGATTTCCTGCAGCAGAAAACGGTGGTCGATAACGGGCTTCAAACGATTGGCCGTTATCGCCTGAATCATGTCCTCTTGATCTGCTCTGCTGCCAATGGAGATCCCGCTGATACGAATCTGATTCGAAAACAGTGCCGGGATCGACACTTCTCCCGCAAAACCAGTCAAGACGCCGATTAGGGCGATATGCCCGCCCGTCCTGCAGGCTGTTATCGACTGC
>MNDG01000077.1 GCA_001914815.1 Acidobacteriales bacterium 13_2_20CM_55_8 | reverse complement strand
TGCGAGCGGCTTGCTGGGTTGATCGCCGCATGGCGCGGATGTTGCCCACTACGAAGGGACTGCTGTGATCGCGATCCTGGATTACGACGCCGGCAATTTGGCTTCTGTGAAAAAGGCAGTGGAATATCTGGGATACCCGTGTGTCGTGACCTCCGACCCGCTCGAGGTGGAACGCGCGGACAAAATATTGTTACCGGGAGTCGGGCACTTCTCGGCAACATCGAATCTCGAGGCACGAGGTCTCAGCGCCGTAGTGCGAAATGCCATGTCGCGGGAAATTCCGCTTCTCGGCATTTGTCTGGGAATGCAGTGGATGTTCGAGTCCTCGGAGGAAGCTCCGGAGGTGCTCGGCCTGGCGTGGTTTCGCGGACAGTGTCAGCGTTTTCCTGATCGCATCAAGGTCCCGCATGTCGGCTGGAATCAATTGCGGGTTCGCAACACTGGACGCCTCTTTCAGAACATCCCTTCCGGTACCTTCATGTACTTCACTCACAGCTACTGGGCGCCCGTAGTCGAATGCACCACTGCGGAATGTGAATACGGGACCGCATTCTCGGCTGGGGTTGAACGCGGCAGTCTGTTTGGCGTGCAATTCCACCCGGAGAAGTCCGGTGACCCAGGGCTGACGTTATTAAGAAATTTCTGTGAGCTTTGAAATGCTGACCAAACGCGTTATCGCTTGCCTGGATGTCGATGCCGGCCGCGTGGTGAAAGGTGTGCACTTCGCCGATTTACGCGATGCCGGAGATCCGGCCGAACTGGCCCCGGCCTATAGCCGTTCCGGCGCGGACGAAATTATCTTGCTTGATATCTCCGCCGCAAACCAGAAGCGCTCGACTCTGCTGGAAATTGTCCGCAAAACCGCTCAACACCTTTTTGTACCGTTCACGGTTGGTGGCGGTATTCGCTCGCTTAATGACGCCACCGCTGTCTTCGACGCCGGAGCTGACAAGATTGCAGTTAATTCGGCTGCCCTGGAGAATCCTGCACTTATCTCACAGATCGCCCGGCGTTATGGATCTCAAGCTGTAGTCGTTGCGGTGGACGCGAAGTCGTCTTTCACTCTGCGCGGGAATTACGAAGTTTGGGCCTGCGGAGGCAAGCAGTCTACCGGGAAAGAAGTTCTGGCCTGGGTTCGAGAAACAGAAGATCGAGGTGCCGGAGAAATCCTGCTCACTTCAATTGACCGCGACGGCACCGGTGATGGCTTTGATTGCGAATTGACCGCCAGGGTGGCTGTTGCTGTCCGGATTCCGGTCATCGCGTCCGGCGGCGCAGGTAATGCCTGCCACTTTGTACAGGTTTTTAAGGAGGGAAAGGCAGACGCTGCTCTGGCGGCCTCCGTCTTTCATTACGGAATTAATACTCTTTCTGGTTTGAAGCAGGAGCTCGCACTCGCAGGCCTGCCGGTGAGATGGCCGTGCTGATTCCATCGATCGACATCATGGACGGAAAGATCGTCCAGTTAGTGCAGGGAAAAAGGAAAGCGTTGGAGTTCACCAGCTTCGAACCTTGGGTTCAGCGCTTTTCCAGTTATCCCCTGGTGCAGCTAATCGATTTGGATGCCGCCATGCAAAAAGGCCACAACCGCCCCCTGATCGAAAAGATTTCAAAAAGACTTTCATGTCAGGTGGGTGGCGGAATCCGTTCGCTCGAAGCTGCAGCAGTCGCAATCGAAGCAGGTGCTCGTAGCGTAATTCTGGGATCGGCGTTGGTCCGTAACGATGAACCTGATGTTGAATTTGCGGAATGTTTGTTTTCCAGACTAGGCGCCCAACGTCTGGTTTTCGCAATCGATTCCCGGGCTGGCAGAGTGGCCGTCCACGGTTGGCGAGATCGCACCGAGCTCACGCCATTTCGCATGATTCAAATCCTGGAACCGTGGTGTAGTGCGTTTCTCTACACTCACATCGACACCGAAGGAATGATGCAAGGGGTCTCTTGGGAAGTCGTCCGGCAATTGAGATCCGCGACGCAGCGGCGTCTTTTCGTGGCCGGAGGAATCAGCAGTCAACGTGAGATTGCGGAGTTGGACAGGTTGAATGTGGATGCCGTCGTGGGCATGGCTATCTACACCTCACGATTGAAAGTATGAGCGCCCTAGTCCCATCTGCCCCGACTGCGGTCACTTTCCGAACCTAACCTGCGGATGTAGCCTAGTTACAAACCTTAGTAACTTGCGCCAGTCTCTGGTGGTTGTAGGATTCGTCCTATCATGGCATTCCGCTCTCTATTGCTCTGCGAACACGAGGCCACCGCTCGCCTAGTGGGTCGTGTTTTCAGAGACCTGGGAGTGGACATGGAGCACCTGACCGCAAGTGATATCGCAGTTGAAAAGATCAAACAAGGGAGTTTCGACGCGGTGGTTGTAGACGACGCCGACCCAACAGGTGCCGCGCTTGTGCTTGAAGCCGCACGATCTTTGACTTCCTCAAAGAAATGCCTCGGAGTTGTTCTGGCCCATTCCCAGACAAGTTTAGGGGTTGCGTTTGGGGCAGGAACCCACTTGGTGATTTACAAGCCTATCGCCGCCGACCGCGTTCGCAGCGGGTTGACCGCGGTCCGCAACTTGATGGGACGCAAACATCGCCGGCAGTCCCCACGGGTTCGGGTTGAAATTGACGCTACCTTGTCTCGGGAAGGCAAAGCTGAGCGTCGTGCGGTTATTATTGATCTGAGTGAGGGTGGAGCAGCGCTTCGTATTGACGGATCATTAGCTGCTTCTGAGCCGCTAAACCTCACTTGCGTACTTCCGGGTACATCGAATTCACTCAGTGCGACGGCTGAAATAGTTTGGCGGGATGCGCAGGGATGGCTGGGGGTTCGCTTCGTTGATTTGACTGGGGACTCTCAGCGAGTATTGCGAGACTGGGTGAGTAGTAATTCCCGAACACGAAATCCGATCGCAACGCAGACCAAGCGGTAACAATCAAGAAATCAGCACCGAGGAAGCCCTCAGGTCCAATCTATGGATCCACCGGGCTAGCGGGATCGTCTCCCTGCAGCAACACCCAGAGCAGTAATCCTCCCACTGCTCCGGCACCAGCCGCGATGGCGTATGGAGAATCCAGGACAGCGCCGCCAGCCGCAGGTGCCGCCCCGGCCGCTCTCCTCCTCTTTTTCCGGTTCTCCGAATCATCCCGCGTGGTCTGCTCGCCCTGGGCCAGCGTGCTCGTCTCAGTTCCAGTGCTCACGCTCACATCACCCGTGCGGGCCATGATCTCTACGGTGCCGCTCACATCCCTCACTTCAAATACTGTCTGCGCGCTGGATACCGGCACCACTCCCACGCCCCCGTCCCGAATGCTCATACCGTTCGTGGTCGACACCGTCACAGCTCCATGCTCCACCGACACCGCATTGCCTTCATACTTCACCAGTGAATCTGACTGAATCATCACGCTCGAACCCGTCGCATTGATATGGACCACTGCGTCCGGCTTGGTCTGCACCAAATCGCCGGGAAAAACCGCAGAACTGCGTGGCACGCTGGCGCCATTGATCCAGGCCGTTCCCTTGGCATACAGCATGGCTGCCCCAGAATCAGCCGCCAGCAGCGCTCCGGGTAGTAAGCCAATTAGCACCCAGCAGAAAATGTTGCGCAGTCTCGATGGATGCATCTCCGACTCCAATCCTGTCAAAGTATTGTGCGCCATGGGTAGCGCGTGCGGCAATGCCGGTCAATCGGTTTCCCGGGTTACCTCGCGGTTGTCGACCACACTACCGCCAGCGATCCACCAACTCCCACCACAATAACCGCAACCACTCGTAAAAGTTTACTTTCGCCCATTCCCGGTGTTGCCACCATTTCACTCCAAACTCGCGCGAATCGAATGCGGCCGCTACGCTGAAATTACGATCGGGGACCTCGCGCTTAAAAATACTGAGCGCCCGCCTGGTGTGATAGTCAGAAGTGACCAGGAGAACGTTCTTTCCAGTAACCTCCCGCAAACAGCGGCCAGCAGCGATGGCTTCTTCTCTGGTAGAGAGTCCGTCGATCCGGCAGATCGTGATGGACTGCGCCCGTCCCAATCCTTCGACATATTTCTGGGCCAGTTCTGGCTCGCTCCACTGATAGATTTTCGATTGGGCTTCAACATCGAGAATCAGCCGAGGCGCATAACCTTGAGCGAGCAACTCCAAACCACGCGCTGGTCGACGATCTGTTTCGCCGGCCAGAACCAGAATCACATCCGATTGCCGGGGCTGGTCGACGACAAGGAATCGGCCTGAGGTTGCCAGCGCTGCCCATACCAGCATTGCGAGCACTACGCTGATCCGAATCCTACGCATCGGCACCCCGATCACACGAATTTCTCAACTGCCCCGTATTACTCAAGGGCACATCCCTTTTCTTCTCCTAACTACCACTTCACAGCTGACGGAAGTAATCGCAGATTACGCGAAATGAGTGCCAAAACAAGCTGCAATCTGGGAACCTTGTAGGGACGCTGACCCACCGGTTATCCGGGACCGGGCATGCTAGAATCTGAAATCGCAAGACTCCAATCATGACCATTACCCAATCAGTCTCCACCACGCTTTTCTCTGAACTGAAGACCAAGATTGAAGCTCGACAGGCGCGGGTTGCCGTGATTGGGCTAGGCTACGTCGGCTTGCCCTTGGCCCTGCTCTACACCGAGCAGAAATTTCCCGTCACCGGGTTTGACATTGACCAGCGCAAAGTGTCCACGCTGGCGCAGGGTGGATCTTATATTTATCGTATCTCGGCGACGGAGATTCAGGAAGCGCGGACGCGCGGGTTTGAGGCTACTGCAGACTACTCACGAGCGTCGCTGATGGATGCCATCATCATCTGTGTTCCGACACCGCTCAATGAATACCACGAACCTGATCTCAGCTACATCACCAACACAGCGCAGGCCTTTGCCCCATATTTGCGGGCTGGCCAACTGGTGATCCTGGAGAGCACAACTTATCCTGGAACCACCGAGGAAGTGCTGATCCCTATTCTGGAAAAGGGTAACAAGATGGGCTTGAAGGCAGCCCGCGGTGCGGGGTCGAATAGCCAAGAATTCTACGTCGCGTTTTCTCCCGAGCGGGAGGACCCGGGCAACCAGACGGTGGCCCGACGCGACATCCCGAAAGTGGTTGGAGGCCTCGATCCACAAGCATCCGAGCTGGCGGCCGCTCTATATGGCGCAATCTTCAATCGGATCGTCCGCGTATCTTCTCCGGCGGCAGCCGAAATGACCAAGCTACTGGAAAATATTTATCGCTGTGTCAACATCGCGCTGGTGAATGAATTGAAGCTCTTGTCATTGCGTATGGGGCTGGATATTTGGGAAGTAATCGACGCAGCCGCTACCAAGCCGTTTGGATTTCAAGCGTTCTACCCGGGGCCCGGCCTGGGTGGGCACTGCATTCCGGTTGATCCCTTTTATCTTTCATGGAAGGCCAAGGAGTGGGACTTCCGCACACGTTTCATTGAGCTAGCCGGCGAAATCAATATCAACATGCCGTATCACGTGTTGGCCTCGGTGGTTAGCGCGCTGAACCAACGTAAGAAGGCGCTAAACGGGGCGCGAGTGCTGGTGCTCGGAGTAGCGTACAAGAAGGACATCGACGATCTGCGCGAGTCTCCCGCACTGACCATTATCGAATTGCTGCAAAAGGAAGGCGCCCAGGTCTGCTACAACGACCCCTACTTCCCGATGGTGGGCAAGGGACGCAAATACGATTTGCAGATGAAGTGCACCCCGTTAGAAAACCTTGGCCAGTACGATTGCGTGCTTATCGTGACTGATCACTCCGACTATGACTACGGCCACATTGTCCGTGAGTCTCAGCTTGTCGTAGATACTCGAAACGCAACCCGAGGCATCCATAGCCCTAAGGTCGTGCGTTGCTGACCTCCGGAGCGCCTCCCATCAAAATTGCCGGCAAAGGTGTATTCCCCTTTTCCCGAATGGGTCATTGTTAGCAAGCGGATACAAATTGTTGCCTTTCCCACTGCCGGTTTTGATAACATGTTTCTCCGTAAAGGTAAGCAGCTACTGGGTAAGCCCTCGCTTCGGTTTGTTCCTGTGAAAGCGGACCGGCTTTCACAACCGGAAGTGTTCCTTGATTGACTGGCTTTCCTGGCCGACTCCTGGTGCCGAAGGCTGGGAACTCTGGTGCTTTCTTTCGAGCCTTTTTGAGGAAGCAGACAGCTTCCAAGAGTAGCTGAACATCAGACCCGTATTATGCTTGCACCTCCTGAGAACGGCCTGTTCTCCAGCCTCCCGCAGCCGCGGCCGCCCTGGAAAGAATTTGTAGGCAGCATGGGATTCCAGGCCATAGCTATTCTGATATTCGCCTGGGTGGGGGTTATCCATCCTCAAGTGCTGACACCGCCTGCACACGACTATCACTTTGTCCGGTTAGTGGATACGCCACCCCCGGTGAATCATGAGCCGGCACCGGTGCGGCTGCTGAAACCTCCAGTGGTTGAGCAAGCCTCATCGCCAGAGGTTCTTCGGCTTCCTCCCGAGATAAAGCCTAAGGTCCGGCCCGACGATCCACCTGTTCCTCCGAAGATTGAAGTGTCCACAAACAAGCCAGTTCAATTACCACCTGCGGCGCCGGTGATCCCCCGGCAACTGGTAAAAACCAATGTCTTTTCCACAGGCAGCTCGGCGCCTCCGACCATTGCGCGCGCCCCTGAACATGTGCAGACCGGAGGCTTCGGCGACCCCAACGGCGTGCCGGCCCGCGAGAACAATGGCCGGCCAGTAACCATTGCCCAACTGGGATCTTATGATCTGCCTTCCGGGCCGGGCTATGGCAATGGGACTGGGGGAGCCCAAGGCGCGCGTGGCGTAGTGGCAAGTGCGGGGTTTGGCAATGGAGGGGCCACTGGAGACGGCAGCGGAAGAGTGAATGCTACGCGCGGTTCCGTGAGGCAAAGCGGGTTCGGGGATACCGAATCTGCTTCCAAGGGTCAGATCAAGACCAAGGCTGCCGAGCCGGTTGCGGCCAAACTGGTGCCTGCTGAAATCCTTTCAAAACCTACCCCGGTTTACACCGATGAAGCTAGAAAGCTACGTATCGAAGGAGAAGTAATGCTGGAAGTCGTTTTCGAATCGTCCGGGCGGCTGCGCATTGTGCGCGTGCTGCGCGGCCTGGGCCACGGCCTGGACGAAGCGGCCACCCGAGCGGCTGAGCAGATCCGTTTTAAACCAGCATTACGGGATGGCCAGCCGGCAGATTCAACCGCGGTGCTGCATATCGTGTTTCAGTTAGCTTGATGCAACAGGTTTCGTGAAGGGATTATTTATGGGGACTCTCAGGATCGCTCTTCTATCCTTTTTCGGATTCATTCTTCTTTCCACGTGGACTCTGGGTCAGGATGGCAATTCCAAGGGTGTGCTCTCGCAAAACCATGACCCGGCCGCAACCCAGTTAAATGTACCGGTGCCCGGTCCGGCATCATTTGACCAGGTCCTCGACAAGGTCGCAGAGCGTGAGCATTTCTTCACCGCGCAGATGCGTCATCTCCATCCTTTAGTCGAAACTTATATCCAAAACCTCAAGAGCGATCACGAACTGGGCATGGTACCGGTCAACGATCAATATTTTCTCGGCAGGATCGATTTGAGCAATGGGACCGAGGATCGTTCTTTCATGGGCCAGCCCGGATTTCGCAGCCGTGTGTTTTCCAAATTGACCAGCCTGTACGCGATGAAGTTCCTGCCGCTCGGCTTTGCCCAGATGGTGATCGTAGACGATGACTTCCAGCGCAAGTACTACGACTTCAACTTTGTCAGAAGAGAATTCCTGGGAGAGGTCCGTTGCCTGGTGATCGACGTCGAGCCCAAGAAGAATACGGGCGGTGGACGATTCATGGGAAGAATTTGGGTAGAAGACCAGGATTACAACATTGTTCGTTTCAATGGAACTTATAGCGCCGCTTCGCGCTACAGTTATTATCTGCACTTTGACAGTTGGCGCCTGAATCTGCGGCCCGGCCTCTGGCTGCCCGCCTACATTTACAGCGAAGAATCCGATCTGCATTATCGAATGACGCGCAGTTTGCGATTCAAGGCTCAGACACGTCTGTGGGGTTATGATCTTCAGCACCTCGGCCGCAACGAGGAATTTACTCAGATTTTGGTAGACACCCCGCAGGTGCACGACCAGAGCGATTCGGGTCAGGACGCGGTTCCGGTTGAGAGTGAGCGGTTGTGGGAGCGTCAAGCTGAGGATAATGCCGTCGAGCGTCTGCAGAAGATCGGACTGCTCGCTCCCGAAGGTGAAGTCGACAAGATCCTGCAGACCGTGGTGAATAACCTCGCAGTCACCAACAACCTCGAGATCCAACCTGAGGTCCGCACGCGAGTGCTGCTGACCTCACCACTGGAATCCTTCACTATAGGACATACGATTGTCGTGAGCCGTGGTCTGCTCGATGTGCTGCCGGATGAGGCGTCGCTAGCCATGGTGATGGCCCACGAACTCAGTCATATTGTGTTGGGGCACCGGTTGGATACAAAACTGGCGTTCAATGACCGCATGTTTTTCCCCGACCAGGAAACTTTTGAGCGGCTTGACTTCGGTCGCAGCGCCAGTGATGAGGACGCGGCTGACAAGAAGGCGTTGGAATTGCTCACCAACTCGCCCTACAAAGACAAATTGGGGAGCGCAGGATTATTCCTCAAAGCTTTGCAAGACCGTGCTCCGGAGCTCAAACATCTGATCCGCCCCCATCTGGGGAACAGCCTGGCAAATGGTAAGTCATTGCGAATGTCGGCTTTGCTTAACTCCGCACCCAAGCTGGATGTCCGAAAAACCGATCAGATTGCTGCCTTGCCACTGGGCGGACGAATCAAGCTGGATCCCTGGAGCAATCACATTGAATTAGTGAAGACCAAACCTGTCGCAATCCTGTCTCCCCAGGAAAAAATGCCCTTTGAAGTCACACCTTTCTTCCCCTATTTGACTCGGCTCTCCGGCACGGGCCCCGACAAAGTGGCTCTCACCGCGCCGGTGAAGTAATCGCCCTCAAAAACAAATGCGTGAGCTTCGGCTCACGCATTGGGAAAAGAGGGTAGCACTTAGGGAATCAGGATAGAAAAGGGGCACGGTTGCGGGGGCTGGACCCGATCGTCGTCAAGCGTTGTAGAACAACCCAGCCTAGGGTTACTGGATTGAACTTCCAACCGACGAAAAGACGTTGTTGGCATTGGACCCGATCAAACGGATCGTGCCCACAACAATCACTAAGATGACGGCCAGCATCACCGCGTATTCGGCAATGTCCTGACCTTTTTCATCCGACCATAATTGATGCAGAACACTTCTCACGGGCTTCCCTCCTTGCGCATTAGCGCTTCCCGCTGAATCTGAGAACACATTTATCCTGCGGCGAAAATCACCGGGGGACGTCCTCAGATTTTTCTTAGACTCGTATCGTAGATGGATGATCGAGTTCTGCCAATAGCCCGGCTGTGGAAAACGCATAGCACCAAAGTGCCATACGGTTCAGGCTATCGTCTTGAGGGGCAGCGACTGATTGACTGCAAACAATGCCAATTCCAGCCGAGTGGAGACGCCCAGCTTATCAAAGATGTTGCTGAGATGGTGCTTTACCGTGTCTTCGCTGATTTTAAAGTATTCCGCAATCTCTTTGTTGGAATAACCGGCAACTACGGCAGATACGATTTCTAACTCCCGCGGCGTGAGCCCGAATTTCTTCTGTCGTGCCTCTTCACCTGAAGATTGCACCAGGGTTCTGAGGTATTGCACCAGATTCGAGACACTTTCTCGCCCGACCCAGTATTCTCCCGCCATGACGGTATGAATACTTTTCAATAAGAGTTGAGTGGCGGAATCCTTCAATACTATGCCCCGGGCTCCGAGCTGCAATGCCTCCACGATCTGATTTTTCTCGGCAGCGGCAGTGAGCAAAATGACGCGGACAGAATTCGCGGAACCGGAGCTCAATTCGCGCAGCGCCTCCAACCCAGGATGGCGAGGCATGGCTAAATCCAAGAGCAGGATATCGGGCTTAAGTTGACGTGCCAGCTTAACTGCTTCGGCGCCATCGCAAGCTTCGCCAATCACTTTAAGATCGGCTTCGGCTTCCAACAGTCGGCGCAAACCATCGCGAAAAATGAGGTGGTCATCGGCGATCACGATGCGGATGGGCTGCGATCTTCTGTTATCCATACGCTACTTCCCGCTTCTGCGGAACACCGATTTCCAGCCGCGATCCCCGGCCAGGGTTTGATTCTATCGTGAGTTCGCCATCAATCAAACGAATGCGTTCTTTGATCACCACTGGGCCTTTTCCCATCGCTTCCAGTTCGGCCTGAGAAAGGCGGCCCGAGAAGGGGAAGCCACAACCGTTGTCTTCGATGACCAGGTTCCACCTGGCGTCACTAGAACTGAATCGCACCAGCACCTGGCGGGCACCGCTGTGCTTGCGAACGTTTACCAATGCCTCTTGGACGATGCGCGCAATTTCACGGCATACCGGCTGCGGCATGTTGAGTTCTATCATCTCCGAGACAAAGCGGGCGGAAATTCCGGTTTCGCGCTGAAACCTTTCCACCGTGTCTTCCAAAAAACGCAGCAGTTTGCGGGAGTCCACGTCCAGTGATTTCATCTGCTGCATCAATTCCCGTAACTTGAGGACTTCTTCGCGAAGCAGTCCTTGAATCCGTCCCAATTCGCCGGTCACCGAACCAGACTGGCTGCCCGATTGACGCCGCAGCACATCTACTTGCATCTCCACGGCGATGAGCGACTGCACCGCGCCATCATGCAGCTCGCGAGCAAAGCGCGCGCGCTCCACAGCTCCTGCCCGCAATCGCAAACGACGCAGCAGGTACACGTTGTAGACGGCTGGCCCCACTTGGCGCACTAGTTCTTGCAAAAAGCGCAATTCCTCTTCGAGATCGCCGGTCAATGAAGGATCCAAAAGAAAAATGCGCCCCCACCACTCTCGCCCAAAAATAAAAGACACAGTCATCACACACTGGAACCGGTGCCGTTTGGAGAGGCCGTCCAGTAATGCAGGAGAAATATTCCGAACCTTGGCGCCTGTCCGATCCAATGCCACAACCGTCGAGGCAGCTGAGTCGCCCTTTGCCGGACAGACATAACTGGTTTCCGCTGGGCAGTCGTACAAGTATGTTTCGTGATCGGTAGGCGAAGACTCCAGCCAATGGAGAACAGGCGACCCTTTGGTCTTGGTCCGAACTTCGCCGACATATACATGCTGGCTATTGGTGTCCTGCGATGCCACCAGGGCAAACGTTGCGCCGTACATGATCAGCAGATCTCCGACGATTTCCTGAAGCGTGCCGGTCAGGCCTGACTCCACCCGTGCCTTGCCTAGAATGCGTGCGATCACAGCTTTTTCCGCACGCAGTTGCTTTTGTTGCTCCGCTAGATATCCCAGCAGAAGTCCCATCACCAGCAGGTAAGCTGAGCGCATAAAAAGCCGCTTAGGCTCGAAATCGCTGACATCGACTTGGAGCAGAGGCAGATTATGCCGCAGAAGTATTCGATCCACCCAGTCGATGAAGCCCAGATGAAAGATGAGGCTTTCTCCCCACAACAGGCAGACCGCCGCCGAGGCCGTCCCCACGGTCTCCCATAATCCCCAGCGGTATGCGGCCGCAGCCAGAACAAACACAAAGAAGAGAAAGAATGGATTGCCCTGGCCAGTGGTAAAGATCGAAATTAGCGCCGGCCAAATTACATCTGCAGCGTGAACCAGCAGGCGAAAAGACGGGGTCGATTCCTTCCTGATGCGCAGCAGCAGCATGATTACGACGCCGTGCACGATGTAAAAGCCTAATAACCCGAACGCCCACGGGGAATAGCGGATCTCCCCAGGATCCATCCAGACGGCTACCAGGAAAGAAATGGCGAGAAAGACGCGTGCGGTCGCCAGCCAACGTTCCACACGACGTATTTCGCCGGGGCCAACGGGGGCCCGGAGTCTCCATAGGAATCGGTGTCGAAGAGCTCGGAATGGCAATCGAGTGGGATCCGCAGAACTTTGATGTTTCCACGGATATTATTGGCATCCCGAGGGAAGAGCAAGTCGAAATTGGCCCATCGCCACGGCGTACCGGGGCGTTCCCTTAACTGCCGCAGTCACCACGTATTACGGAAGTAACGTTTCTTTGTCTGGTTTGGTGTCTAGAATTGCCGCACGGGTGCCCATGACTAAGCGTTCGCGCGTATGCATTCTAGTTGCGTCTGGGTTGGTATTTGCGCAGTCGGTTGCGTCGCTGGTTCTGCGGCCGACTTTTGGGCTGACTGTATTCAGCGACCTCACTCAGTGCGCGCTTCTTCTTTCTGGTACCCTTTCGCTTCTGCCTAACGTGGCAGTTACACGCGGCCGAACTCGTCTGTTCTGGGCGCTGATGACTCTGGGAGTAGCATTCTGGCTGGCCTACCAACTTCTCTGGACATATTTTGAAGTCATCCTGCGTCGCGATGTTCCGAACCCATTTGTCGGAGATGTAGTCCTTTTCCTGCACATTGTCCCTCGCACCGCGCGTCTGGGATCACTTGATTTCGCGTTACTCCTGATCTGGTGGCTCTACTTGTATCTGTTTGCAGTCATCCCTTGGCAGTATTCGCACACCAACGAGACTACCTACGAGCATGCGCTCAACGTTCTCTATTTGACCGAGAAGATGGTCTTCCTCGCTGGCCTGGCAGTAGTTTGGACCCGGAGCAAAGGTTCGTGGAGGACGGTTTACGCGCATTGGTTCGGCGCCAGCCTGGTTTACGCACTCAGCTCCTACGTAGCAAATTGGGGAATTGAACGACATACCTACTATTCCGGCAGTCTTTACGATATACCGCTGGTAGCTTCGATGGCATGGGTTATCGGTGTGGGGCTTCTGGCCTTGGATCTTTCACCAAAGCAGTTGCCGGGTCAAGCTTCTCCCAGCCATGGAGTGTGGGTCGCGCGGTTGGGGATGATCGCTATTTTTAGTCTGCCTTTGTTCGCAGCGTGGTCAGTATTCGATCCCACCGCGCCACCCTCCGTTCGCACCTTCCGGCTCGTGGTCACGCTGGCTACCATGCTGGTGATGGGCGCGCTAGTTTTTATTAAACAACACCTGCTTGATCGTGAACTTCTGCGATTACTGCGAACGTCCCAGGAATCGTTTGAGAATCTCCGACGAGTGCAGGCCCAACTGGTGCAGTCGGAGAAGCTGGCTTCACTCGGACAACTGGTGGGCGGAGCCGCTCACGAACTGAATAATCCACTCACCGCGATGCTAGGCTATGCGGATCTACTAGCTGAAACGCCACTCAAAGATGAACAGCGAGTACTGGCAGACAAAATTGCTCAGCAGGTACGGCGCACTAAGGGTTTGGTTTCCAGCCTGCTCAGCTTCGCGCAACAGGTTCCGGCGGAGAAGATTCTGCTGGACATGAATGCCCTGGCGCAGACCGCGGTCAAGCTGTCTCAACCTCAATTGCGGGCTCGAGGCATACAGGTTCGCACAGATTTGCCTTCCGACCTACCGCAGATACTGGGCGACTCCAATCAACTTTTGCAGGTATGCCTCCACATCACGAATAATGCGCTACAAGCCATGGCGCAGACCGGAGGCGTGCTCAGCGTGAGCACCCGACGTCACGATCAGTTTGTGCAGCTGGAATTTGCCGACGACAAAGCCGATCGGGCAAGGGACCGGACTGGGCTTGAGCGCATGCTACGGCATCATTCAGGAGCACAAGGGAAAAATCATGTGTCAGAACGGTACCCAAGCTGGCGCAATCTTTCGCATTGAATTGCCGGCAGTAGTGAAGGAAGCGACTTGGGCTGAAGCACCGACGGAATCTACCGACGCTGAAGTTCAGGCCGGTGTCACTCTGACTTTGCCTCCCACGCCCTGAAACTCAATGATTGTCTGCTACCTGTCTCATGAAATTGAGGCCCGCGGAAAAGTGTCGGAGTGATAGGCTTTCCGCCGGAGAGAATCATGTTCATGTTCAGACTTCTACAGTTCCCGCTTCTTCTTCTGGCGTTGATTTCCCAAGGGAGCGCGCAATTCGCACACACCGACCACCAACAGATCGTCGATGCTGCTGGTAAACCGCTCCTCCTTCGTGCGACAAATCTGGGCAACTGGCTGGTGCCGGAAGGTTACATGTGGCTATTCGAAGGTGGCCCGCAATCTCCTAGAGAGATCCGCGAGTTGGTGTTGGAGCTGCTTGGACCTGAAGGGTCGGCCGCATTCTGGCAGACGTACCGCGAGAATTACGTCACGCGTGAGGACATCGTGCTCCTGCGTCAGGCCGGCTTCAACGCCATTCGAGTTCCTTTGCATTACAGCCTTTTTGAGAGCGATGACGCGGAAGGTTTCAGACTGCTGGACCGCCTGATCGGATGGAGCCGTGCCGAAGGTCTGTATGTAATTCTTGATCTGCATGCCGCACCGGGCGGACAAACGGGCGCGAACATCGATGACGGCGCCGGATATCCTTGGCTATACCAGAGTCCACAAGAGCAAGAGCACCTGATCGCCATCTGGCGTCGGCTGGCGGCGCACTATCGCGATGAGCCCACCGTGCTCGGCTATGACCTGCTGAATGAGCCGATCCCGCATTTTCCCAAGCTAGCGCCTTTGAATTCTTTGCTGGAACCGCTCTACAAGAGGTTGTCGGGCGAGATACGAAAGATTGATGCTCACCACATTCTTTTTCTCGGTGGCGCACAGTGGGACAGTAACTTTTCGGTCTTCGGCAAACCTTTCGATACGAACGTCGCTTACACATTCCACAAATATTGGACGGCGCCGGATGAAAGCGTGTTACGGCAATACATTGATTTTCGCGAACGTTATGATGTCCCGATCTGGATGGGCGAGTCCGGGGAGAATACCGATGAGTGGATCACGCAATTCGTGAAGTCGCTTGAAAAAAACAGCATCGGATGGGCTTTCTGGCCGTATAAGAAGATGGAAAAGCCGTCGGCGATCGTCACCATTATCCCACCCGCTGATTGGGGAAAGATCGTGGACTTCGCTAAGCTTCCGCGCGGCACTGCACACGTGGAAGAACGGCTGAAGGCCCGGCCTGAACAGGAGACGATCACCCGTGCTTTCGCCGAGTTGCTGGAGAGTGTCCGCTCGCAAAAGTGTCGCGTAAATGAGGGGTATTTAAGAGCGCTCGGGATGAAGTCTGATATTGCGCCGGTCAGTGTGGGAGGATCGGCGAAGTGAACGATTCCTCAATCCCTA
>MNDG01000158.1:5398-10031 GCA_001914815.1 Acidobacteriales bacterium 13_2_20CM_55_8 | reverse complement strand
CGTCCTCGCCCAGATCCTGGACGGGCTTCATCGGATCCACTTTTGCCTCATCCAGAATGCGAGCCGCGCGTGAGTTGCCGATGCCGTAGATATAAGTCAGCGCGATATTCACATGCTTATTGCGCGGAAGATCGACGCCTGCGATACGTGCCATAAGATTCCTCTAGCCTATCCTTGACGCTGTTTGTGCTTCGAATTCTCGCAGATCACCCGCACCACACCTTTGCGGTGGATGACCTTGCACTTGTCACAAATTTTCTTGACCGATGCTCTTACTTTCATAATTCCGTCCTTGGTAGTTGGTCGTCAGCCAACGCTCATTTGTAGCGATAGACGATGCGGCCGCGGTTCAGGTCGTAGGGGGAAAGCTCGACTGCGACCTTGTCGCCAGGAAGGATACGAATGAAATTCTTCCGCATCTTGCCCGAAACGTGCGCCAGCACTTGATGCTTGTTCTCCAGTTCCACTCGGAACATCGCGTTGGGCAGCGGTTCCACCACTGTCGCCATCACCTCTATCGCGTCTTCTTTACTCATGAACTCCTTAAGATCAATTTCTCGCTTACTTACTGCGTCAAAATCATCGGGCCGTCCCGCATAACGGCGACGCAGTGCTCGAAATGAGCGCTGTAACTACCGTCTGCGGTCACTGCGGTCCACTTGTCATCGAGCACTCGGGTTCCAGGCTTTCCGGAATTCACCATTGGCTCGATGGCCAGCACCATGCCTTCACGCAATCGGGCACCGTGTCCGCGGGTTCCGAAGTTAGGCACCTGCGGTTCTTCATGCAAGCGGGTACCAATTCCGTGTCCCACAAACTCACGCACTACGCTGAAGCCCGCGGCCTCAACAAACTCCTGGACAGCCGCGCCAACATCGCCCACCGCGTTACCGATGCGAGCCGCCTCGATGGCGCGATAGAGCGAAGCTTCCGTAACTTCCAGCAGCTTGCGTAACTCCGGAGTTACAGAATCATCGACCGGCACCGTGACCGCCGCATCGCCGTAATATCCGTCGAGCACGACACCGCAATCGATCGAAACGATATCGCCGGCATGGAGCACCCGTTTCTCTGACGGGATGCCGTGCACAATCTCTTCGTTCACCGAAGTACAAAGCACACAGGGATAATCGAAATATCCCTTGAATGCAGGCTTCGCGCCCAGGTCTTTCATTTTCTGCTCGGCGGCGCGTTCCAATTCCATAGTGGTCACGCCCGGAGACACCAGCGTGCGCAGATGATCGAGCACCTCACGCACGACGTGACCGCTGCGCCGCATTTTTTCGATCTCTGCCGCTGATTTACACACAATCGCCATTCCTTAACTGCGACCAGCCGCAGCCGTGCTGTGACTTTCAATTTCCCGGAACACCTGCTCGCTCACTTCATCCACGGGCAGATCGGCATTCACCGGCACCAGCCGGCCTTTCTGCTCGTAATACTCCACCACGGGCCGCGTCTGCAGTTCGTAGGCTGTCAGACGCTCCCGGATCACGTCCTCGCGATCATCGTTTCGGGTTACCAGCTGGGAACCGTCAACATCGCAGGTATTGGCGACGCGGGGTGGCTGAAAATGGACGTTATAGATTCGCCCACATGTAGGACAACTTCTGCGTCCGGTGAGCCGAAGTAATAATTGATTATAATCCACGTCCATCCGGATCACAATCGGCAAACACTTGCCACGATGCGAGTTGTCAAAGAACTCATTCTCCAAAAAAGCGTCGAGCCATCCTGCCTGTGCTGCCGTACGTGGAAAGCCATCCAGAATGAACCCACGCTGACAATCGGCATTACGCAAACGCAACGCCACCATGTCGCAGACCAGATAGTCAGGCACGAGATCTCCTCGAGCCATGATGCTCCGCGCTTGCACACCCAACTCGGTGCCGCGCTGCACGTTCTCCCGCAGAATGTCTCCGGTGGAAACTTGCGGGATGCCATAGCGTTCGGCGATCCGCTTCGCCTGCGTACCCTTGCCCGCACCCGGAGGTCCGAGCAGGATGACCGGTCCGATGTTGCGCGAGATTACCTCCGCCATCCATTGCCCCGACGACTAAGATCGTTCTCTTCCTACGACGACCAACCAATCTACGACCAGGTACGACGACCACGAATGCGTCCGCTGCGCGGCGTAAATCCATCGTAGTGACGCATGATGAGCTGCGCTTCAATCTGAGTAACCGTGTCCATCGCTACCCCAACTACGATCAGCAATGACGTACCGCCGAAATAAAACGTTACTCCCAGACCGTTGGTCATCCAGGCCGGCAAGCGTTCAAAGAACGCTCCTACAGCGCCGGGCAGATGGTTCAAGTGAATGCCGGCGATCATCCATTCCGGGATGAACGAGATGATGATCAGGTAGAGAGCTCCCACCAGCGTGATGCGCGTGAGAATCTCATTGATGTGGTCGGCAGTTCGCTTTCCGGGACGGATACCCGGAATGAATCCGCCGTACTTCCGCATGTTGTCAGCAACTTCGTTGGGGTTGAAAACAATCGATACGTAGAAGTATGCGAAAAAGATGATTCCTATTGCATACAACAGAGTGTAGAGCGGCTCGCCCCAGCCAAGGGCGTGCATCATCGGTCCGAAATAGCGGTTGTCCCGCAATCCGTAACCTATCGTTTGCGGCAACGTCAAAATGGACGAGGCAAAGATCACGGGCATCACGCCTCCTGCATTTACGCGAAGAGGTAAGTGAGTGGATTGGCCACCCATGACCTTACGTCCGACGACACGTTTGGCATATTGCACCGGAATCCGTCGCTCACTGCGTTCCATATAAACAATGAACGCCACCACCAGAATCATCAGCCCCACCAGCAAGGCAATGGCGACAGGCGTAAACGGACCCCATGCCTGGGTGTGAACTTTGTCGTACAAGTCGGCGACGCCGCGCGGAAGGCCGACGACGATTCCGGCAAAGATCAGAAGCGACATCCCATTGCCGACGCCGCGCTCAGTAATCTGTTCACCCAGCCACATGATGAAGGCGCTGCCCGTAGTGAGCGTGAGCATAGTCATCAAAATAAAACCGGGGCCTGGATTGACCACGAAATCCCCGGTCTTCTGCAAACTGAAGGCAATGCCGAACGATTGAATCGCGCTCAGGACAACCGTCAGATAACGGGTCCACTGAGTGATTTTCTTTCGTCCCAGTTCGCCTTCCTTCTGCAGCTTGGCGAGAGGCTCATACACCACGGTCAACAACTGCAAAATGATGGACGCCGTGATATACGGCATGATGCCCAGGGCAAAAATCGTCAGACGGCGGAGTTGTCCGCCGGAGAACAAATCTACGAATCCCAGGAAGGTGCCCCGGTTCTGCTCAAAGAACTGTTGTAGCTTGTCGGCATTAACCCCGGGCGTTGGGATGTGTCCGCCCAGGCGATACACGGCCAGCAGACCAAGCGTAAACAGAATGCGCTTGCGCAGGTCGGGAATGCGAAAGATGTTGGCCAGTTTGTCGAACATTTACTGCAACACCTCGAATTTGCCCCCGGCTTTGGTGATCTTCTCCTGCGCCGATTTGGAAAATTTGTGCGCGTGAATGGTCAGAGCCGCGGACAGTTCGCCGTCACCAAGGACTTTGATTGGATGCTTGGTGCGGACCACCCCCGTCTTGCGCAACAGTTCAGGTGTAATCGTGGTCTCGCCCAGCGCGGCCAGCTTTTCCAGATTCACGATGCAGTATTCCTTGCGGAAAATGTTGGTGAAGCCGCGTTTGGGCATGCGGCGGTGCAACGGCATCTGGCCGCCTTCAAAGCCACGCATCATGCGCGAACCGCTGCGCGAACGCTGGCCTTTGTGGCCGCGCGTGGAAGTCTTGCCCATGCCTGACCCCATACCGCGGCCAACGCGCTTCTTGCCTTCTGACGCCTTCTTCGGTGCTCGAATATTCGAAAGATTCATAATCTTCCCAAACTACTGCTGAACAATTTCCACCAGGTGTGGCACCTTGGCCACCATCCCGCGGATGGCTCGGTTATCCGGACGCTCGACGATCTGATTGAGCCGGGTAAAACCCAAACCTTTGATCACGCGTTTGTGTTTTTGCGGAGCACAAATAGCGGAACGTACCCACTTCAGGTGAAGCTTGCCGCCTTTATTGAATGTCTTAGCTGTCATTCAGTTCCTCATATCTGGCGCTACAATTCTTCCGCGGATTTGCCCCGCATCGCGGCAACGTCGCTTCGGTTCTTCAGCCGCTTAAGCGCGTCGAATGTCGCCTTGATCACATTATGCGGATTAGTAGTTCCAATCGACTTGGTAAGCACATTCTGAATGCCCGCCGAAGTCATGACCGCACGCACCGCACCACCTGCGATTACGCCTGTGCCCTCTGGAGCCGGCTTCAGAAGCACCTTGCCGGAACCAAAACGTCCCAGCACCATGTGCGGGATCGTAGTTTGTGTAAGGTTCACCCGTACCAGGTTTTTCTTCGCTGACTCGATGCCTTTGCGGATAGCCTGCGGAACCTCTTTGGCTTTCCCGGATCCGTACCCGACCACTGCGGCACTCGGATCTCCGACCACGACCAGCGCCGCAAATGAGAGGTTCTTGCCTCCCTTGACCACCTTGGTGACGCGGTTGATGGAAACCACTTGGTCCTTGAGCTGGTACGAAC
>MNDG01000158.1:0-5388 GCA_001914815.1 Acidobacteriales bacterium 13_2_20CM_55_8 | reverse complement strand
CGAATTTTAGAATTGCAATCCGGCTTCACGGGCGGCGTCGGCCAAGGCCTTCACGCGTCCGTGATAGATGTAACCGCCTCGATCGAAAACAACTTTTGTAATGCCTTGAGCTTTGGCGCGCTCGGCAATCGTCTTGCCCACGTTTTTTGCTACAGCCACGTTGCCGCCGGTGGTTCGCTCACCTTTTTTGCCCTCTGCCGAGTTGGCGGAGACCAGAGTCGCGCCCTTGAGATCGTCGATGAGCTGAACATAAATGTGGTTCAGCGAGCGATACACATTCAAGCGCGGACGCTCGGACGTCCCCATGACCTTTTTGCGAATCCGGTCGTGCACGTGCCGCCGCTTTGCATTCTTGGATAACTGTGTAAGCATTTTCTCAATCCTCGGTCGCTAGTCGTTGGCCATTAGTCAACGACGCTGTTATTTCGCCCCCGTCTTGCCGACCTTCTTCTTCAAGCGTTCGCCGGAGTAACGCACACCCTTATTTTTGTAAGGATCCGGCGGACGCAGGCTGCGCATCTCGGCGGCGACCTGTCCAACCTTCTGACGATCAATGCCGGTAATGGTCAGTTTGGTCTGCTTGGGGTCAACCGCTGCGTCAATACCTGAAGGCAGCGGATATTCGATGGGATGCGAGTATCCCAGGCTGAATACAACTGTGCCTTTGCCCTTAAGCTCGGCGCGATAACCGATGCCGACGATTTCCAGTTCGCGGGTCCAGCCTTTGGTTACACCTTCCACGGCGTTGTTCACCAGCGCGCGAGCCAAGCCATGGACAGCGGCCTGGGAGTCGTTCTCGCGAATCGCTACCAGATTGCCGTCCTGCTGTTCCACACGAATGCCGCGCGGAAGCGGAGTGTCCAGCTTTCCCTTCGGCCCCTGCACGGCGACAACATTGCCTTCGATTTTTACCGTCACTCCCTTGGGGAGCGGGATCGGCTTTCTTCCAATTCGTGACATAAATTCAGCTCTTTAACCTTCTGCTTCGTATCGCTACCAGATTTGACAGAGTACTTCTCCGCCCACACCTTGCTTGCGCGCTTGACGTCCCGTCATTACGCCGCGGGGGGTGGTGAGGATATTGATTCCCAGCCCTCCCAGTACGCGCGGAATTTCGGTTCGGCGCACGTAGACCCGGCAACCCGGCCGTGAAATTCGTTCGACATTCGAAATCGCGGCTTCGTTGTTGTTGCCGTATTTCAGGTAAACGCGCAACATCTTGTGGCCTTCGTCGTCTGTCGCTTTGAAATTGGAGATATAACCCTCTTCCTTGAGAATGCGGGCAATCTCCAGCTTCAGTTTGGAAGCGGGAATATCCACCTTCTGGTGCCGGGAAGTAATCGCGTTACGGATTCGCGCCAGCATGTCTGCGACCGGATCGGTCAACCTCATTGTTTTGCTTCTCCTCAGCCGCCCGTTGGCTCCGTCATGATTTACGCAAAGCCAGAGAACCCGCGGCGACGTATTTCTAACCCGTTACCACCGAATCGTTGCTACCACGATGACTTCGAAACTCCGGGGATTTCCCCGCGCAGCGCCAGTCCACGGAAGCAGAGGCGGCAAATGCCGAACTTGCGCAGAAACGCGCGCGGCCGTCCGCACAACTGGCAGCGATTATGCTTGCGGCTAGAGAACTTGGGCTTCCTTGCGTCCTTAACTCGTTTTGCGGTTGTGGCCACTTATTTTTAGCTCCTGAATTCTTGCTTCTCAATCATGCAATAAGAAATCATCACGCCCGGAAAGGCATTCCGAGATGCTTCAACAAGGCGCGCGCCTGGTCATCATTGCCGGCGGTGGTCACGATAGTGACGTTCATCCCTTTCAATTTATCCACCTTGGCATAATCGATCTCCGGAAAAATCAGCTGGTCATGAAGGCCGAGCGTGTAGTTACCGCGTCCGTCGAATGACTTGGTGGAAACTCCGCGAAAGTCGCGGACGCGCGGCAGCACCACGTTGACCAGACGATCGAAAAATTCGTACATGCGATCACCGCGCAACGTCACCATGGCCCCGATTGGCATGCCGGCCCGGACTTTGAATGCCGCAATCGATTTCTTGGCACGCGTCACTACCGGCTTCTGGCCGGTGATTTGGCTGAGTTCATTTACCGCGGGATCCAGCACTTTCGCATTTTGCGTGGCTTCGCCCACGCCCATGTTGACCACAATCTTATGAAGATGCGGCACAGCCATCGGATTCTTCAGCTCAAACTCTTTCATCAGCGCGGGAGCGACTTCCTTTTCGAAGCGTCCTTTGAGGCGCGGTTTTTCCTTGGCGCTATGACGTGCTACCTCAGGTGCCCGCTGCTCTTCTTGCTTTTCGCCCTTTTTTTCTTTTTTATCTTTTGCCATGGTTCTGTCTTTCGTCCCTACGGGACTTGGTCTCTCGGTTGCGTCTACCCCAGGGCTTACGCCCTGGGCTAAATTATTCCGCCCCTCCGGGGCTGGAGCGGGTCAACTGTTAGGGCCAAAATCTGACGGCTGGCTTCTCACTTCTCACTTCTGACTTCTGACTTTTGAAATCAGATCTCTCACTTATCCAACGTCGTTCCACACTTCTTGCACACCCGGACTTTCCGGTCGCCACGCTTTTCGCGGCCAACGCGCACTGGGCCGCAAGTTGGGCAGAGCAACTGCACATTGGAGAGCGAGATACGGCTCTCCTGCTCAGCGATTCCACCCTTCACATTGCGCTGCGGGTTGGGACGCACGTGTTTTTTGACCAGCATGACATGTTCGACCAGGACCTTGCCGTCGTCCGGAAAGACCCGCAGCACGCGGCCTTCTTTTCCTTTGTCCCGGCCGGTGATCACCTTGACAGTGTCATTGCGCCGGATATCCGTTCGTTTGTGTTCCGTGCTTGCTGTTTGCATTTCTTGAACCTTTTCCTATCCCCGATCACGGCTGCGATTGCTTCTTACAAAACTTCCGGAGCCAGCGAAACAATCTTGAGGAATTTTTTCTCGCGCAGTTCCCGGGCAACCGGCCCGAAGACGCGCGTTCCTACAGGCTCGCCAGCATCATTGATGAGCACAGCTGCATTCTGGTCAAAGCGGATGTAAGTGCCGTCGCGACGGCGATGTTCCTTGCGAGTACGTACGATCACCGCTTTTACCACTTTTCCTTTTTGCACCTGACCATCCGGTGCAGCTTCTTTTACGCTGGCCGTGATTACGTCCCCAAGGCCGGCATTCAATCCGGTGGACCCGCCCAGCGGCAGAATCATTTGTAGTTTCCGCGCGCCGGAATTATCGGCAACCTCGAGCATGCTTCTCATCATCACGGCCATAATCAAATCTCCCTGTGCGCCCGCCGCTCCGTTATTGAATGTCGGTAACGATGGTCTCCGGCACCAATGCTGTGCGGCGCACAATATCCTTCAAACGCCACCGCTTCAACTTGGACAAGGGCCGGGTTTCTTCCAGGCGGACGACATCTCCTATCCTCGCTTCGTTCTTTTCGTCGTGCGCATAAAACTTCTTGGCCTTGGAGACGACGCGGCCATAGAAGGGATGCGCCTTTTTGCGCACCACTTCCACCACGATGGTCTTCTGCATGCGGTTGGACACTACCTCGCCCACCACCAATTTGCGGCGACCGGCATTTTCGGCAGCCTGGCTCTGCTGTGTTTTCGTGTCTGCCATTACTTCTTCTCCGTTGTCACGCCACCCGGGGTGCCGCGCTCGCGCGCAATGGTCTTCACTCGCGCAATGTCCCGGCGAAGGCCGCGAATTTTCTTTAGGCTCTCGGTCTGCCCCATGTTGAGCTGAAACTTCAGCTTGAAGAGCTGGTCGTTGAGCTCGCGCTCCGAATGGCGCAATTCATCATCGGTCAAGTTACGAACTTTGTCTGGTTTCATATCTCAACCCTCAATGCGCCGCCGATTCGCGTTTTACGAACCTGGTGCGCAGCGGTAATTTGTGTGACGCCAGCCGCATGGCTTCGAAAGCGTCTTGCGGAGTGACGCCCTCCATCTCGAACAGAATCTTCCCGGGACGAACTACTGCTACCCAGTGATCCGGCGCTCCTTTGCCTTTGCCCATACGGGTTTCAGCCGGCTTTTTGGTAACGGGCTTGTCGGGGAACAGGCGAATCCAAATCTTGCCGCCGCGCTTGACGAACCGCGTCATGGCCACACGACTGGCTTCGATCTGACGATCGGTGATCCATCCCGGCTCAAGTACTTTGAGCCCGTAATCGCCGAACGACAGCTCGCTGCCGCGCCACGCCTTCCCGGTCATGCGCCCGCGCTGCTGCTTGCGGTACTTAACTTTCTTTGGCATCAACATAGAAATCAGTTCTCAGCTTTCGGCCGAATTCCCTAAAACGCGCCTACTGGTTGTTGCACTTCGCGCTTCTTTTGGGGCAGGATTTCGCCGCGATAAATCCAGCACTTCACGCCGATCACGCCATACGTGGTCTTAGCTTCGGAAAATCCATATTCAATGTCCGCTCGTAAAGTGTGCAGCGGCAGCCGCCCTTGCAAGTACCACTCGGAACGCGCGATTTCGTTTCCGTTCAAGCGTCCGCTCACCCGCACTTTGATTCCCTTGCAGCCAAAGCGCAGCGCCGAATCTACGGCTTTGCGCATGGCGCGCCGGAAGCCCACACGTTTTTCCAGTTGCAGTGCAATTGATTCCGACACCAGTTGCGCGTCCAGTTCAGGCTTGTGCACTTCCTGGATGTCGATGTAAACCTCGCGCCCGGTGCGCTTCTGCACGTCGCCTTTGAGCTTGTCGATCTCAGCGCCCTTGCGTCCAATGATGATTCCCGGACGCGCCGTTTTGATAATTACTCGCAGTTTATTGCCGGGACGCTCGATTTCGATCGAGCTCACGCCGGCCGACTTGAGCTTGTCCTTCAGCTCGTTCTTCAGCCGGACATCTTCCAGCAGCAGCTTGTCGTAATCCCGCTCGACAAACCAACGCGACTTCCACGGCTTGGTATAGCCGAGACGAAAACCGTATGGATGGACTTTTTGTCCCATTGTTACTCCTAAAAAAACTGCTATTTCCTTGCGCCAACCTTCTTTTTGCCCGCCGGCGCTTTCCTTTTAGCTTTCACTCGAGCCGGCGCTTTACCAGTCGCCTTTTCAGGGCCCACGACGGTGGCGACCGATTCGCCACTCTTGCCTCGCTCTGCCAATTCAATTTCGATGTGCGCGATACGCCGCACGTAACGGAAAGCGCGTCCCATCGGCGCGGGACGTATCCGTTTCAGCCGCGGCCCGTCATTCGCAATGGCGCGTTTCACATACAAACTGTCAATGTCGACGTCAATCCCTTTTTCCGAACTCAGATAATTTGCGTTCTCTACCGCCGAGCGCAGCAACTTTTGAATCGTGGCAGCAACTCGTTTGTTAGTGAACGTCAGCGTATTGAGAGCGT
>MNDG01000084.1 GCA_001914815.1 Acidobacteriales bacterium 13_2_20CM_55_8 | reverse complement strand
CTCTCCACGGTGCCCAAATCCACCTTCGTACATGTCGAACGGGACAGCATTGGCTGGTTTTTTGTCCTCGGGGGCAAAAGCGAATTTCGCCTTCTGGTCAATAAACTTGCGAATCAGCCATGCAGAGGTCACTCGATCCACACCCGGACGGGGTCGTGTGACCCACACGCGGTTTCGATATTCGCCAGGCGAGACTTTGTCAATTTCGGGGGCGGCTGATTTTGTTCTGGATGTTTGCATGGCATTCAATGCGCGTTCGACCTGTTCACGAAGCGGACTGGCGAAGAAGTCGATGGAGACGATGTCCTGGAAACGCTGCCGGAGACGGGTGATCCGCGGTGATTTATTTGCGGAAGCCGGACTTCGAAGCTCCTTAAGCAATTTGCGATAGTCTTCGGCACGGGCATTGGAAAACTGTTGCTTCATCTGCTCGAAGGAACAATTGTCGATGGCCTGCACTTCAAGGACAGAAGCCTCGCCACCCTCGGTGCGGACCGCGGTTGCCAGCCATTCGAATCGTTCACGGTTCTCCTCAGTGTTCGGGAGAAAGTAGCCAGAGTTCCCGAGCGGCAAGGCTCCATGGCGCTGAAGCTTGCGCCAAACCGTCACTCTGAGGCTGGCTCCCTTTCTTGGCAAACTGAACACCAGCAATAACCAGGGAGGTTTGGCGTCGTTCTGCTTGGTAACCATCATTGCTACTGGTTATACTCATAACAGAAATGCGTGGGATACTTCAATGGGCAGAACAAGAACTATCCAAAGGCTTAACAATCTTGCGTACCGGCAATGAGGCACTCCAGGTTGCCTCGACAAATCTAAATGAGGTTCTCCTCGAAATATCGGCAAAACGATTGACTCGGTTCGCTATGGTTTCATGAACAGGAATTAAGCTTAACTTCATTCGATCTTCATACTGCGAAGCTACGATTGAATCTCTGTTCGCGACGGCGCGCTTCGATGGGGCACATTAACGGGTGTCGTGTGAAACCACCAGATTCATTCGAGGACGTTCGAGCTAGCGGATCTGGCGCGGCGCAAGTTGTCCGGATGAACCGGACGCGAAAGTCAGTCTCCATCTCGGTCTCCCTTGTTTTTCTAATCGGGATTCTGGGATGCATTGAAGTCGAGGCGCAACCTGGTGGAGACAGAATTCTCTCCGGACGGGTTACGTCCTCATCCGGCACGCCGGTTGCCAATGCGCGGCTGATCCTAAAGAACATCGCAACCTCTTCCGTGAGATCGATAACGGTGAACAGTGATGGCAGCTATCTTGTAGCCAACCTTGTACCGGGCATATACGAAATCACTGCTTCAGCACACGGCTTTGCGGATGCACACACCACGGTGGAGATAAGTGCCGACGGCAAGCCGGTGGTGAATTTCGTAATGCAGGCAGGGACCGCGGTTGAAGCAGGCAAGAGCTCTCCAAGAGCGAAAGGAGCCGTCACAACAAGCGTGAGTGAACTCCCGCTGAATGGGCGTTCCGCCTCTGATGTTGCGGCTTTGGAGCCGGGAGTAGCAACCGCACGCACTCAGACATCAGGTCAAGCGCAGCGAGGATTTGGGACGCAAATGACAATATCGGGAGGGCGTCCCCGGCAGAACGACTCCCGACTGGATGGTATCAGCGTTAACGACTACGCGAACGGCCCACCCGGCAGCGCCCTCGGGGTCAATTTGGGCGTGGATGCGGTCGAGCAGTTCTCGGTACTGACCAGCAACTATCCGGCACAGCACGGCCGTTCCTCGGGCGGCATCATCAGCGCCTCAACGCGCTCAGGGACGAGCGAGTTTCACGGGTCGGTCTATGAATTCTTTCGGAACAGCGCGCTCGACGCCAGGAATTTCTTTGACACTAAAAAGCCACCCTTCCGCCGCAATCAATTTGGAGGTTCGCTAGGAGGGCCGATTCAAAAAGACCGCACATTCATTTTTGGTGATTACGAGGGCTTGCGCTCTTCCTTGGGTACGACGCAGGTGGACAGCGTGCCCTCGGCGGATGCGCGGGCCGGTAACCTCTCCTCCGGGCAGATCACGGTTGATCCGAATGTTCTCAGCTTTGTGAATGCTTTTTACCCTCTGCCAAACGGCCCGCTGCTGGGAGCAGGGGATACGAGGATTTTTACCTTTTCGGGTCAGCAGGTCACCCCGGAGAATTACTTCACGATCAAAGTCGACCATAAGCTGTCGGAACAGGACGCACTCTCCGGCACCTACATGTTCGATACCGGCACGGTCAGGCAGCCCGACGAGCTCAACGACAAGCGGACTGGATATGATTCGCGACGGCAGGTGTTCACCCTCAACGAGACGCATACCTTCAATCCCCATTTTCTGAGCTCCTTCCGTTTCGGAGTTAACCGGGTTGTCGCGCTAACAGGTCTGACTTTCCCGAGCGGAAACTCGCAGGTGTCTGATGCAACTTTTGGCACAGTGCCGGGAAAGAACGCAGCTGAGGTATCGGTGACGGGACTTACCTTGTTTTCAGGGGGATTGGGAACGCCGTCAAACTATCACTTTCACTGGACCTCGATTCAGGGCTACGAAGATCTTTCGCTAAATAGAGCAAAACACTCTCTGAAGTTTGGCTTTGGAGTAGAGCGGGCTCGGGACAACATCCTGGGCATATCTGACCCGGGAGGTACGTTCTCCTTTAACTCCCTTTCCGATTTCCTGACCAACGTCCCGTTCTTCCTGAGTGCCGCGATTCCCAGCGCAATAACTGAGCGTGGTTTTCGACAAACCATCCTGGCAGCTTACATTCAGGACGATTGGCGCTGGCGATCGAACGTGACCGTTACCCTTGGTCTTCGCTATGAAATGGCGACGGTGCCGACGGAAGTGCAGGGCAAGCTGACAGTACTTCGCCACATCACGGACGCAACGCCTCACCTCGGTGATCCCTTATTTTCCAATCCCACGCTACGTAATTTCGAGCCGCGAGTGGGATTGTCCTGGGACCCATTCGGCAGCGGCAAAACCGAGATTAGTGCCGGGTTCGGGATGTTCGACGTTCTGCCGCTCCCCTATCTAATCCAGACCAACGAGCTCTTTTCGGCACCGTTCTATCAGTTGGGAAGCTCCACTGACCTTCCCGCCGGATCTTTCCCAAGCGCGGCGTTTGCCGTTGTAGCTGCTTCTTCCGACACCTTTCGTCAGGCCTATTTCGATCCTCATCCGCGCCGGAATTACGTGATGCAGTGGAACCTCATGATTCAGCGCGAACTTGCTAAGGACTTGAGCGTGATGGTCGGCTATGTGGGCTCACGCGGAGTGCACCAACCCTTCCGAGTAGAAGACGTCGATATTGTGCTACCGACACCAACTTCCCAAGGCTATCTCTGGCCGTCACCCGCTGGTAGCGGAACCCGGCTGAATCAGAATGCTGGACGAATTACCGCTGCATTCTGGGCGAGCGACTCCTATTTCGACGCATTGGAGGTCCAGGTCAAGAAAAAGATCGGGCGAGGGTCCCTGGCAGGCTCTTACACCTGGGGGAAGTCCATAGACACTTCTTCGGGCAGCATGGTAGGGGATGAGTACTCGAATTCGATCTCCAGTCCGCTGTTCTTCAATCCGAGATTGAACCGCGGACTCTCGGACTTCAATGTTGCGCAGAACCTGGAGGTCAACTACACCTGGGAAATTGGCACGCCGAAGTGGGCGTCTGGAAGCAAAGGGTGGGTGCTGGGAGGATGGCAAATAGGAGGAGTGTTTGAAGCCAGCACGGGCGTGCCCTTCACTCCTGGCATTGGGGGAGACGCGCTCGGAGTGAAAAGCACAGACCCAAGCATCGATGTGCCGAACCTGATTGCTGGCCCCGGTTGCGGTTCGCTGGTGAATCCGGGTAATCCCGTCAGCTACATCAAGACGCAGTGTTTCGCGGTCCCAAACCCCATTACCCTCCGCGGGAATCTGGGCCGAAATACACTCATCGGACCGGGACTGATGAACTTTGATTTCTCTTTGTTCAAGAACAACTACATCAAAAGGATCTCCGATCGCTTCAATGCACAATTCCGGGCCGAGTTTTTCAACGTTTTGAATCACGCGAATTTTGCCCCGCCCTTGGACAACCGAAACATATTCAATGCGACAGGAAGCCGTGTAGATAGCGCAGGGCTTATTACTTCAACCCAAACTCCGTCGAGGCAGATCCAGTTTGCGCTGAAGTTGATTTGGTGAATGCTCCTTCGGATTTGAATAGACACGATGAGGTGCGACATATGAACAAATTGGCAACGCTCTTTGTAACGTTATTGATTTTCGGATCTGTTGCACCTTCACAGGATCAGCCCGGCACGCCTGCCCGGGCGCCTTTACTTTTGGTCCAACAAATTCCATTGCCGAACGTGGGAGGGCGTATCGATCATTTCACGTTCGACGGTAAGCGGAAACGTGTCATCGGAGCCGCTCTCGGCAACAACACGGTCGAAATTGTAGACACGTTTGCAGGCCGCGACGTACACAGCATTACAGGGGCCGCCGACCCTCAGGGCGTGGTTTACGTAGGCGAGTTCGATAAGCTCTTTGTCGCGAATGGCACAGATGGAAAGCTCAGAATCTACGATGGAGATTCTTTCAAACTCCTGAATACCGTGGACATCGGAGAGGACGCCGACAATGTGCGATACGATCCAGCCGAAAAGAAAGTCTATGTAGCCTACGGCGGAGACGAAGGCGGCGGTATTGCCGTGCTGGATGCAGCCAGCGGGAAGCGCTTAGAGGACGTCGCTAAGCTCGATGCTCACCCTGAATCGTTTCAAATTGCTACTTCGAAGCCTGTGATCTTCGCCAATATCGCTACCAAAGCGAAGGTTGTGGTGATTGATCGGAATACACATAAAGTCACAGACTGGCCATTGAAAAATGGGAAATCCAACTACCCGATGGCACTGGATGAAGCTGATCACCGAATCTTCGTAGTGACGCGAAGGCCGGCACAACTCGTAGCAATCGACACCGATACCGGCGCGATGGTTGCGAGTGTCCCGTGCGTCAATGACGCCGACGATGTCTACTACGACACGGGACGTAAACGTATCTACGTTCCTGGAGGTGAGGGCTTCATCAGTGTCATCCAGCAAACGGACGCAGACCACTACCAGGCACTGGCAAAAATTCCATCAACCATTGGAGCGCGTACGGGCTTGTGGTATGAGAAACGCGACCGGTTCTATTTAGCAGTTCCCGCAAGTTCGAAAGAAGGAGCCGCCTTATGGGTCTACGCGCCCGAAGACTAGGAAACAGTATGACCAGGTGCTCTAAGATATGGTTAGTTGCTGCCAGCTTGCTCATTGCTAACAGCGGCCTTGCTTTTTCGCAAGAAGGCGGAAAGCAGCCGCTTCGGCTCGTTCAGACGATCCCCTTGCCGAATGTCAAAGGCCGTCTCGACCACATGGATGTCGATGTCAAGGGCAAGCGCTTGTTCGTTGCAGGCCTGGAGAATGGCACGTTTGAGGTTGTAGATCTAAGCGCCGGCAAGTGGGTGCGCAGCATCCCCGGATTTAAGAAAGCACAAGGAGCATTGTTCGTCCCGGGGTTAAACAAGCTGTTTCTGGCAAGTGGCGATGACGGGATGCTCCGCGTCTTTCGAGGCGACACGCTGGAACTTCTCGACTCAATCCATCTTGAACCGGGACCGAACCGGGTGGTCTATGAACCGAAGTCAAAGCTCGTTTATGTCGGCTATGGCGGCAAGGACGCTGGAAAGGACTACGGGGAAATCGGAATCATCGATGCCCAGAACGACAAGGTAGTAGGTGACACAAAGGTCGTGGCTCATCCCTCTGAGCTTTTGCTGGACAAAGCCGGCAAGACTTTGTTTGTATTCGTTTCCATCGCCGATAAACTCCAGGTTATTGACACCAACAAACGAGAGATTCTATCCACTTGGGGGGTGACAAGCCACCGTCCCGGTGACGCCGCATTCGACGAGTCCACCTCGCGGCTGTTCCTCGGGACTCGGACACCTGCTGAAATGGTTGTTATGGACTCGAAGTCGGGTAAAGAGGTCGCTCATCTGCCAACGCCAGAAGGCATGGATGGCGTTTACTTTGATGCAGGGCGTAAGAGGGTCTACGTTTCGGGAGGGCGAGACTTGCCGGTCGGGTTTGTGTACGTTTATCAACAGAAGGATGCTGACCATTACGAGACTATTGACAAAATCCCTACGCGGGGAGGGGCTGGAACGTCCTTCTGGTCGCTTGAGCTCAATCGCTACTACGTCGCTGCACCGGCCAATGACTCAAAGTCAGTTGAAAACCGCAATTGCCTTGGAATGCCCGCCTTATTGGTGGGTTTCGTGAATACTGGAATCGGTAGAACGTTAACCGACTCTGCCACGAAGTCCAGTTTCCGGTGCATCTTAAAGTTTTTCACGCTGGCGCAGAGTGCCGAAGTCGGCCCTGAAGCTTCTCCTGATGGTATCGAATGGTAAGACTCAGCAGCGTGGACTCCGATACTGTGGCGCGTCGGTTTAAGCGAACGGGTTTTCATGAGCAGCCAATCTGGGACACAGGACACAGCCTATACTGATCTGAATTCGGTCTGCTACAATTCAGCACAGAGCATGGACAGATGCTCGGCGTCGCGACAGCCTGCGGACGGTTTTTGGCGGTTTTTCATACTGTCCATTTACTGTCCATTTCGCGCCGAAAAATGGTTATATTCGGTGGAACGGATTGAAGCAGGCGAAACGGTTGACAGCAAGTGTAGACAGTAAACATGCGGGTTTGGCCCTAACCGTATGAAAAGCAAGAGGGGACGTAGTTCAGTTGGTTAGAACGCTGCCCTGTCACGGCAGAGGCCGCGGGTTCGAGTCCCGTCGTCCCCGCCATACTTTTCAAGCAGTTGCAAATTGGCACTTTTGGAATCTGGGTGCAATTAGGGTGCAACCGTTTCGCCGGTTTTCCCTGCGGGCAGCAAATGCACCGGAAGAATGGCTGCAACTAGTCTCGCCTGGGCGTTTCTCTTCGTATTCGATGCCGCTTGCAAATACTTGTTGGTCACACTGAGATTGCTGTGACGCAAGTAATCGCGGATCGTCAATTGATGCTCGCCCAATTCAGCTAGCACGGTTCCGACGGTATGCCGGAATGTGTGCCAGCCGACCCCGGTAATCCCAAGCTTATCGAATGTCGGTCGGATCTTTCTTTTCAAGACCGCCGCCAGGTCGAGAGCTTTTCGACCACCGTAGAGTCGAGACGGGAACACGAAATCCGTAGCCTGGGTGCGATGACTTTGTGTCTTCCACTCCAGCAGAGCTTGCTTCAATGCCGGATGCATCGGAAGCGGCTTCGCAGAGGCTTCTGTCTTCGTGCTCTTCAGAATGCCGCCACGTCGCCAGTAGTAGGAATGCTCAATCTGAAAAGTGTCGTTTTCAAAATCGCAGTCCTGCCACCGCAAAGCCGCAAGCTCACCACGGCGAGTCCCCAGCGCGCCATCCAAAAGAACCAACAGTTGATCCCGGAATTCAAGTTTGGTCAGACCGAGCTTGACCTGTTCCGGCGATAAAACGGTTGGCGCTTTTTGCCGCTTTGCGCTCACGCGAACGCCAACGCTGGGACCTCGCTTCCCGCCCGCTCCCACCGGTATCCCGGACGAGATCGGATTCATAGAAGTGAACTCCCAACGAACAGCATGTGAGAACAGAGCCGACATGACGCACTTGATCTTGGCCCTTGCGCCGTTTGAAACCGTCGCTTCGCGCAACCAGCGCTCGACATCGACCGTTTTCACTTTTAGGAGTAAAACGCGACCCCAACGCGGGAGTATCCAGTTCTTGGAATAAGAAATGTATCCGTCCTGCGTGGAGAAGTCTTTAAAGGGCAGTTCTTCGCGGGAGTAATGAGCCCAGAGAGACTGCACGGTCATCTGACTCGCGCCATTGCGTTGCGACTGGTTATTGATTGTCAACCGAAGAACGTCTGTGGCGGCCTTAGCCGCCGTTTCGTTCGGGTACTGACTGAGATCCCCGACCTGCTGCTTGCGGTATACGCGTTTGCCATTGGCATCCGCATCCCACCATCGGTAAACCCAGACGGCTGCCCCTCTCTTCCGCTCTTCGAGCTTCAAACTTCCTTGCTGATACGTCGTCCGTCTAAACAAAGAGCCTCCTCGTTTAAACGGCGCAGATCGCCTGGAAACAGGATAACTCAGCCCTGGGGAGTGTTCGATATTTTTTCGCCTAAACACGGAGAAAAAATTAGCTCGCGATTTCTTCTAACCAGCGGTTCAGAGCCGATGCCCGAAAGCGCCAGAGTCTACCGACCTGAATTCCCGTTATTTCCCCGGTGCGCGCCATTTTCTGCAAAGTCTTCGGGTGCCAGTGCGCGTCCTATGTCTCGTCGCTCAGGAAGGCGTGGAATTTCATCTGCGACAAGGTGCCAACGTTTTGCGCGCTTCAAAACTCGACGCAAAATGCCAATTTCCATGTTGACTGTTGTATTTGAAATCTTTGCTTCCTTCCGCAAGCGTATGTAACCGACGACTGTGTCCTCGTCGATTCGAGTGAGGGGAAGCGTTCCCAGGTGCTGCCGCAGTGCTTTCGCATGGTCCGACTCCGAGCGATGGCTTCGCGGCAAAACGTGAACCGAGCGATCTTCTAGGTAATGGTCTAACGCTTCAGCTATGCGGAGCCGACTGAACCGTTGATTGGAAGCAGCAAGTTTGCCTTCGCTGGCCTGCACAATCAGCTCCTTCTTCTTCGCCTGTGCCTGCCGCCAGTCGGTCGTTTCAAGGCTTTGCCGGAATCGTTGGCCATCCACGCTGAAGTCGGCGTGCCAAATCTTTTTGCGTTTATAAAGCGACATTGTGCCTCCCGATAAGTACAGACTATTTCCAGTCACGGCCTTTGAAGATGATCGCCACAGGATTGCTTCCTTTTTAAATTTGCAATCTGCTGTTTGT
>MNDG01000091.1 GCA_001914815.1 Acidobacteriales bacterium 13_2_20CM_55_8 | reverse complement strand
CCGGCTGGGGCGAACCAATCATGAAGCTGGTTTTGGCCAAATGGGCGGCCGATCGTGTCGCCTCTGGCAATGCGCCCGAATGGGTAGCGGCCGAAGCCGTTGATTATTTGAAGACGCGTCTCAACGGACATGGCGGGATGATTCTGCTCGACACCCGCGGCCGTATAGGAATTGCACACAATACACCGCGAATGGCTTGGGCCTTCAAAACATCGAAGCAGGAAAATTCCGGGATCGAGAGAAGATAGGCATTGTTGGTTCTGACTGGTGATTGTTGATTGAACAGCCTCGCGTCTGCGGTCGTAAATCGGGCGTAGACTCTTTGCAATCGACATGCACGATGAGGCTTTAGCAAAGATATAAAGATATAAAGAGCTGCTTAAGGTATTCACCCCTAGTTGCGTTTCGTAACTCCTGCTGATTGGTGAGGTTAGTCGCTTCCAAGAAAATCATCAACTAAGACACTCGCCCTATTGAGCTGGACTGAACCTTCGGGTACCTTTCATTTAAACCTCAGATCACCATATTTGCGCAGAACCGCCACGCCACCCGTTAAGGAGTTTTCTTAAGGAGTTTTCATGACAGCATCAGTTCGACTGCGGATCGTGTCTTTGTGTCTGCTGCTTGGGGCAGGGTTAGGTTGTGGAGGTGCTGCGTTTTCGCCATCAAGCGCACAGGCACCCCCCGCACCGCCGTCGGCATCCGCCCTGGCCGTACCAGTGTTTTCGCACGTATTTGTGGTGGTAGAGGAAAACCACGGCTATTCCAGCGTCATTGGAAGTTCATCCATGCCGTACCTGAACAGTTTGGCGTCGAAGTACGGGCTGGCCACACAGTACTACGCCAATACCCATCCTTCGATCGGGAACTACTTCATGATGACCACGGGTCAGATCATCACCAACAACGACTCCTATAACACTACGGTCACAGTTGACAACTTGGTTCGTCATTTCCTGACTGCGGGGAAAACCTGGAAGTCGTACGCAGAAAGCTTGCCCCGCGTTGGATATACCGGATGGGATGTCTACCCCTACGTGAAACATCACAATCCCTTCGCATATTTCTCCGATGTGGCGAACAGCAGCAATCAGAGGAATTACCTCGTTCCGTTCAGCCAGTTTCTAACGGATATGAAGAATAACCAGTTGCCCCGGTTCAGCTTCATTATCCCTAATCAGAAAAATAATGCGCATGACGGCACTCTTAACCAGGCGGATGCCTGGCTGAAGACGAACCTCGTGCCTCTGATCTCTAACTCCGCTTTTACACAAAATGGATTGCTAATCATTCTGTTCGACGAGGCAGGCACAAATGATTCGAGCCATGGCGGGGGACGCATCGCTACGCTGATTCTCAGTCCCAAGGGGAAAAAGCCTTATAAGTCGACGACATTCTACCAACACCAAAGCATACTTCGATTCATTCTCCAGGGGCTCGGAATCACAACCTATCCTGGCGCAGCAGCCAGCGCCCCCAACATGACGGAGTTCTTCTGAATGGTGTCTCCTGGTGTGGAGACGGATATCTGATCAGGCTCATGTTCTTAGATCCGCCCACACCAGATGTTTGTGCGACGACGCTTCCGATGTTTCCTCGAAGGCACGGGCACGGTAGTCAAGTTCGGTCGTGACCGTTAATTGGTTACCCGTCAAGGTGGCAACCGTTGCCCAACTAATCTCCCCTGTCCCTAGCATCTTGTGCTTCTAGCTTGCTTTCGCCCTCCTGTTGATGTAAAAACCAGCGGATCATCTACCAACCACGACATCTTTCGATCGCCTCGCTACGGCAGGGGGAGCTTTAGCCGTCCGTCCTTAGCTCGCGACGTATTTGATTGGGGAAACCACATGAAGACACGCCAATTCGTCTCGCTTTCCTCGTTGATGCTTTTGCTGACCACGTTTGCATTCTCCCAAGGTGCGGCCACCGGTGACCTGCACGTCACGGTCAAAGATCCCAAAGGCGATGTGGTAACCAACGCCACGGTCACTGCTCGTGATGAAGCCCGGGCATTCGAGCGCTCAACCGCGACCAATACCGAGGGGGAGTATCGCATCCTGGCACTACCGCCGGGAAATTACTCCGTAGTGATTGAGGCACCCGGTTTTGCGAAAACCACTCGCAACCAAAGCATCACAGTGGGACAAATGGCGGACTTGCCGGTCACTCTGTCCGTTGCCGGCGCCCCAGAAACGGTCAACGTCAGCGCTGCAGCCGAACTGGTGGAGAGACAGCGCAGTTCTTCAACCGATACCATCGAACAACGCCAAATCGACAATCTCCCCATCAATGGCCGCAATTACATTAACTTTGCTCTTACGGATTCGCGATTGGCTCGCGATGACGCGCCGTCGATCGGAGCTGCTCCCACTTCCGGATTAAACATGAGCGGGCAGCGGGCGCGGGCCAACCTGGTGAATGTGGACGGCGCGGACGCAGTGGACAACTCCACCAACGGTATCCGCTCCACGGTGTCGCAAGAAGCCGTACAGGAGTTCCAGATCCAAACCAATGGCTATGCAGCCGAGTATGGCCGAGCATCGGGCGGGGTGGTGAACATCATCACCCGCTCTGGCTCAAATGACATGCATGGATCGGTCTTCGGCTATCTGCGCAATCGCAATTTTCAGGCGGTAAATCCATTCAGCACTGTTTCCAATCCCGCATACACACGGGTACAGGCGGGAGCTGCTTTTGGCGGACCCATTATCAAAGACAAAACTTTTTACTATTTCTCGTATGAAGGGACTTGGAGGCAGGAGACTGGGTTCTCTTCGATCGGAGCTGACAACTTCGGCTTGATTCCGTTCGACACGACTCAAGTCGGCCAACCTTTCGGAACAGTGCTCTTGACACTTGAGCAGATCTGGTTCCTGACTAATCCTGCAGTGTTGCAGCAGGAACAAACGAACCCATTCTTTGCCCAGGAAGTCGGGCAATACACGGGATTGGCAGCGGCCTCCTCGGGTATGGCACTCAGTGGAGTGTGGCCGCAGTCCGTGAGCGTCGTTCCGAATTTCAGCGCCTTTCCCACGTCGTGCACACCGCCTGGCCCATGCTTCGTTCCGCCGTCCTACGTACCGCTAAATAGTCTGATCGGGAATTTTCCTGTTTCCGAGCGGACCGACCTGTACTCGCTTCGCCTGGACCACAATTTCACCAACAACAACCGGATCATGCTTGCGGGGAGGGTGAGTCCCAGCGACTTGACAGGGATACAGGTGCAAGCGCAGGGTCCACAAAATTTCGGTCAGAACGCGTTCTCGCGCACTTCGACGCAGAACTATCATGATTGGAGTTTCACTGGCCAGGACCAATGGACACTCGGCACCAATAAGATCAATGAATTTCGTTTTCAATATGCCCGCCGCGGCTTGCTTTACAGCTTCTCCCGCGCACCGGGAGGCAACAATGTAGCTATCAACATTCCAGGCTTTGCCTTTTTCGGACGAGAACCCTTTTCGTTCGTTCGCCGGGTCGAGCAACGCTATCAGTTGACCGACAACTTTTCCTGGTCGAAGGGAGCGCACAACATCAAATTCGGCGTAGACGGGAATTACATCCCACTCACGGCTGACTTCACAGTCAATTTTGGTGGATTATTCAACTTCGGATCGCAGAATATTTTTAGCAACCCCCCAATTCCACCTCCATCAGGCACTACATTCCCAGCATTCAGCCCGGTACAGTCCTACGGCGCGGGTATCCCTTCGAACATGGTGCAAGGTGTGGGCAATCCCCACGACGCGTTCAGCAACACGGCTCTAGGCTTGTTCGTTCAGGACAGTTGGCGAATGCGATCGAACCTGACCCTGAACTACGGCGTTCGCTATGACGTGGAGTTCACGCCTACGTTCAGCCCGCTCAATTCAATCGCCGCCTTCGGACAGAATGCCCTCGGGATTACGCAGGGTATTCCTCGAGACTTCAACAATGTCGCCCCACGAATCGGCTTGGCTTGGGATCCAGCTAAGGACGGCAAGAGCGTGATTCGTGCCTCGTACGGATTGTTCTATGACCATCCGCTGCTGGCGCTGGCCTTCGATTCCGACGTGGCCGATGCGTCGCAGGCGCCACAGATTGTTCTCTTCCCCGGCGCTCCTGGCAATTGCTCCCTGAATGCCAGCAATGCCTTCCAGGGGTTGCTGTCGTGTTTACCGCCTGCGTTCAATTATCTGCCAAATGAGCAGCGGTTCAATCCGACGCCCAATGCGCCGTCGATCTTCGTGGGACAGGCTTATCTGAATCCTGCTTCGCCCGTGCCTCTGGCGATTCAGCCGTTCGGGTTTCCCGTCGCTAAAAATTTTCAATACGGTTCCTCGCAGCAAGCGAATCTTACTTACGAGCGTGACCTCGGACACGACCTCTCGCTGGGCCTGGAATACAACTTTAACGGCGGACGTCACCTGAACCGGCCCATCAACGTCAACGCGAACAAATCGCAATTCCTGATCGCTAACTGGCACGCCGCGGTGGCAACGGCGACGGCGCTTGGCATTCAGCCCAGCGATCCAAATTTTCCCAGCAATCCGTTAGCGGTCGGAACACAAAATCCCTTGATCTTTCCGCCCTGTGGCGGTGCGAGCCCTAGTGGTCCATTCTACGTCCCCGCGGCTCTGGTAAGTTTCTTCCGGCCATCCGGGTTCAATCCTTCGCTAATGGGTGTGTATGCGACTTGCGTGCCACTGGCTACCCAGGTTTTGCAAGCCGATGGTCTGATGTCGAATTGTGATCCCACCACATTGGCAAATTGCGTCCCGTTCAGTGATATGCCAGGGAATTTCTCCAGCGGCAGTTCCGTCTATCACGGATTTACTGCCAATCTAAAAAAACGGTTTGGACAACATTACGAGTTCCTGGGTTCCTATACCTGGTCACACACCATCGATGACTCTACCGATTTGCAATCTCCGCTGGAGCCTCAAAACAATTACGATCTTCGGGCGGAACGTTCGAATTCGCTATTCGATCAGCGCCATCGCTTTGTGTTCAGCGGCGTTTACCAAAGCGGCACTCTATCCGGCGCCTTCTGGAGCAGGTTCCTTTCCGACTGGACGGTGGCTCCGATCATCGAAGCCGCGTCTGGCCGGCCGTTCAACATCATCACGGGCGACGATCGCAATTTTGACTTCAGCACGCCGACTGATCGTCCCTTAATCGTGGCGTCGGGGACAGGGCCGAACTCTTGCGGCGATGTGGCTGTGGCGTCACGTTTTTCGCCAACTGGATTCTTGCAACCCGCATGCTTCCTAGACGGAACCTTGGATGGCAACCTCGGCCGCAACGCCGGCACCAAGCCGATGAACATTTTCACTGATATTCGCGTCAGCAAGCGAATTCATCTGGGCGAGCGCCTGGCGTTGGAAGGGTTGGTGGACGCGTTCAACTTCATCAACCGTTTCAATGTCGCGGATGTTAACCCCCTGTGGGATAGCGGACAGAAGGCTACTGCGGCGTTCGATCCGCGACAGTTGCAATTTGCGCTGAAGCTGACCTGGTAGACATTTACGATTTGCGATTTACGATTGCCGATTTACGATTGCCGATTTACGATTTTTGATTGTTGATTGTTGATTTTCGGTACCTTTTTTAGGTCGACGCTGACTTAGCATGCGCTTCACTCTGCTATTTCGGGTACTTCTTGTTTTGCTTGCCACCCTTGCTGCCGGCCAGAACGAGGTCACGGTCGAGCGTAACGTGCCGGTAAAGATGCGGGATGGCGTCGTGCTGCACGCGGATATCTATCGTCCGAAGGCCGATGGAAGGTTCCCAGTTCTGCTCCAACGCACGCCTTACAACAAAGACGGCGAGGTGGAGTTCGGGTTAAAGGCTGAAGCGCGTGGCTATGTGACCATGATTCAGGATGTCCGAGGACGTTTTTCTTCCGAAGGCGAGTGGTACACCTTCAAACATGAATCTGCTGACGGATATGACACGGTGGAATGGGCTGCGGCCTTGCCGTATTCCAATGGCAAGGTAGGAATGTTTGGCGCTTCCTACGTCGGCGCGACCCAGATGCTTGCCGCTATGGCACAACCTCCTCACCTGGCCGGAATTTTTCCTGTCGTGACCGCTTCCAATTACCACGATGGATGGACGTACCAGGGCGGCGCCTTCGAACAGTGGTTCAGCGAATCCTGGACGTCGGGGCTGGCACAAAATACGCTTCAACGCCGCGTGGAGAAAAACACAAACGCTTTTCTCTGGGCGGGGAAACTGCCGCTCTCCAGTTATCCGGTTGTCGATCCGGGCACGGGGGAAGGATTGGCACCCTATTTCCTCGATTGGTTGCAACATCCAACTTACGACGACTATTGGCGGGCGTGGTCCATTGAAGATCACTTCCCGCAGATCCAGGTTCCGGCTTACCACATGGGCGGGTGGTACGACATCTTTATGGGTGGGACACTACGCAACTATGCGGGAATCAAGGCTCACGGAGGGAGCGAAGCGGCGCGGCGGAGCCAGCGATTGATGATCGGGCCCTGGTATCACGGTCCTTTCACGGGAAAGACAGGCGAGGTTGATTTTGGGAGCGAGGCCAACGTCGAGGAAACCAGCGATGAGATCACGCTTCGCTGGTACGACTATTTGTTGAAAGGTACTCAAAACGGAGTGGAAAAGGAAAAACCCGTCAAGATTTTTGTGATGGGGAAAAACGTATGGCGCGAAGAAGACGATTGGCCGTTGGCACGAGCCAAAAGTACGCGCTTCTACCTGCATTCGGGTGGTAAGGCAAATACGGTTGCTGGCGATGGCACGCTCAGCATCACTCTACCCCAGACCGAAACTAAAGACAGTTTTGTGTACGATCCAGCAGATCCTGTGCCAACACGTGGTGGAGGCCTCTGCTGTGACAACGAACATCTGGCATCTGGCGCATTCGATCAGCGGCCCCACGAAAATCGAGGCGATGTGCTGGTCTACACCACACCCGTTCTCCGGGAGGACGTAGAAGTCACGGGACCGATCTCAGTGGAACTTTACGCCAGCTCGTCCGCGGTGGACACGGACTTCACGGCCAAGCTGGTGGATGTCCGCCCTGACGGATACGCGCAGAATTTGACTGATGGAATTCTGCGCGCGCGCTATCGCAATTCTCAGGAAAAACCAGGACTCATGCAGCCAGGAAACATCTACAAGTTCACTATCGACGTCTGGGCCACCAGCAACGTCTTTCTTTCCGGACATCGCTTGCGGCTGGAAATTTCCAGCAGCAACTTTCCTCGCTTCGATCGTAATCTCAACACTGGCGAGGATCCAGAACGTGGATCGCGCTGGGTCAAAGCCACGAACACGGTCTACCACGACCGCGAGCATCCATCCGCCTTGATCCTGCCGCTGGTTGGTCGCTGAAACTGTTCACGATCCTGGCGGTTTTTGGGGCTGCGTTTCAGTAACGGCGGGCTTGGCGAATCTGGCATCATCGATCGGGACATTCGGCTGAACATTTTCCAACTGAATGGTGAAACGACCTCCGGGCCGGGAAATTGTCCAGCGAAATGGCGTCCGCACTCCGCCGACTTCGCGGTAGTCGGCATAGTCGATCTGGGCCGGAACAAGCCCAAGCGGGGATTCAGCGTAGCGAAGAAGGCGCACCAGCAATCCCGACTGTGGGTCGAAATAGAGCTTTAAAGGTGGCTGGCCTCCTTTTGTTCCCAGCACGCTCATAACCTCACGATCTCCGATCTTCTCAGACTTTCCGGCGCGCAGCTCATTGAAAAGCTGTTTCACTCGTAACGGGAAATAGAAATCAGCATCCAGTCTGGCGGCGTCCAATTCTGCTCCGCTCATTTCTCGTACGGGCTGTCCGGGCACGACAAGCCAACCGGAGCTTCCGTCAAACGTAGTGATGCTATCGCCGTTGGGGAGGTGCATCACCGACATTCGTTTATTCGGAGCTTTTTCAAACACGTCAAAGGGAAATCTATTTGCGCCGAGAGCAATCATTCCTTTTCCGACTCGCGTAGAGATTTTCTGGATTGCTTGTGCGCCACCGAGAGCACCTACATACTTGTCCAGAGGTCGGTCAACAGCAGCCGGATTAGAAGACGCTTCTTCTTTCGGCGCTTCCGGGAAGGCCAGCTTCACTTCCTGATCAGTGATGACAGGAGTGGACAAAGGCTTGACCGCGCCACGGTGGCAGGAATAACAGGTCACCTCGCGATGTCCCTCAAAATTATTCTTATTGATTGCGAACATCATCTCCATCATCTTGCGTGCAATTTGCTTGGGTTTCTTGTCATCTTTATCAAACGCTCCCATCTCATGGCAGTAGTCACACTGCACACCCAGGGATGCGTTAATGAATTGCATGGCAGGCATTAATTGGTCAGCCGGCGCGCCTTTGAGAACCTGGATGTTCTTATACGCTTCTTCTGTCTTCTTGCCGGCGGCTGGCGCCGCGGATTGAGACGGTCCAGACTGCGCCTTCATCGCGGCAATCGCCATCAAGACAGCCCCAGCGACGCATATCCCAGCAAGCACCTTTTTGAATTCCACTTTCATGTCATTCCCTTCGCTGATAAACAATTTCCGAAGTCTAACAAAGCCGCGCCCAGCATGCGATTGTCCGCCCCACGACTAATTTGCGATAATCATCGGAATCCGATCAAGCTGGCAACGTCATCTTCCTCCGCAAGCCGCGACTTTCTATGAGTAAGCATCAAGCGGGCAATCATCTGTTTCTTGTCCTCGTTGCGGCCGCCGGTCTTGCCGTTTCTATCGCGACTTGGGCTGAGGAACACAATTCAAAAGCCGATCAGATGTCTACACCGGAGCGCATCAAGCAGCCGGGCTGGTGGCCTACCAAGGGAACTCCATCGCGCGATGAATATGTTGGCCCGGCAGTTTGTGCTCAATGCCATTCTTCTCTGGCGTCGAGTCAAAAGCTGCACGCCATGGCCCGCACTTCGATGCCGGCCGCAGACTCGAATATTCTGCGGACTCATGATCGGCAGAATTTTCGCCTCGGCCCGCACACATATCAAATCGCGCGAGCGGACAACGGCGCTGTCCAATACTCAGTCAGCGACGGTAAGCAGTCGGTTTCGGGGCCTCTGAGTTGGGCATTCGGCACCGGCAAGGTCGGGCAAAGTTATCTTTACGAGAAAAATGGAGCATTCTTCGAGAGCCGATTCAGTTACTTCAGCACACTCCAGGGATTTGACATCACTCCCGCTCATTCCACTGCCGCCCCGGAGTCGCTTGAAAAAGCCGCGGGACGTCCAGTCGCGCCAGCCGAGGTTAGGAGGTGCTTTGGTTGTCATACCACCGCTTCGACGACCAACGACAAGTTTGACGCAGCGCGTCTGATTCCTAGTATCACGTGTGAAGGGTGTCACGGACCCGGATCGGCTCATACAGCAGCGATGAAGGCTGGAATCGAAACCGGGGCGGGATTGATCTCGAATCCAGGACGGCTCAAGCCAGTGAATCAAGTAGACTTTTGCGGCGCCTGTCACACCACGTGGTGGGACGTAAATCTCTCAGGCTCAACCGGAGTGGGGAACGCGCGATTTCAGCCCTACCGGCTGGAGAGCAGCCGATGCTGGGGCAAGGGCGATGCCCGCATCACGTGCATTGCCTGTCACAACCCGCACCAACCGCTGGTGCGCGAAGCCGGCTTTTACGATCAGCGATGCCTTAGTTGTCACCTGGCCACAGCGAACTCTAAACCCAGCAGCGATCATCCCGGCGCTGGTTGTCCGGTAAGCACTAAGGATTGTGTCACCTGCCACATGCCCAAGGTGGAAGTGCCGGACGCCCACTTCAAGTTTACCGACCATCAAATCCGCGTCGTGCGCGCGGGAGCGCCCTTTCCAGATTGATGCCGTCCTGCGCTAGATCATCCTGCTAAACTGCTGGTTCTTCATCAGGCAGGAGCCACTATGGCCGAGCCTCATAGCCCAACTGCCCGTACCCGTGTCGTTCGCGAGCCAGAGCGCGGCGTTTACGACCGCGCAGCCGCCTACCAAATTCTGGACGAAGGTTTTATCTGCCACGTCGGCTTCGTCATGGACAATCAGCCTTTTGTGATTCCAACCGGCTACGGCCGCTCTGGGGATAACCTCTATATTCACGGTTCCGCAGCCAGCCGTATGCTGCGCAATCTCGATCAAGGCATCGCGGCCTGCGTGACGGTAACGCTGCTGGATGGGCTAGTACTGGCTCGTTCGATTTTCAATCACTCGATGAATTACCGCTCAGTCGTGGTGCTGGGCACCGCCGTCGCGGTAGAAGATTCCGCCGAGAAGCTGCAAGCTCTTCGCGCCCTTTCCGAGCACATCGTTCCGGGGCGTTGGGATCAAGCTCGTCAGCCTAACGAACGTGAACTCAGGGCGACCCTGGTGATGCGCCTTCCGATTACGGAATTTTCTGCAAAAGTGCGACTCGGACCGCCGATCGACAGTGAAGAAGATTACTCGTTTCCGATCTGGGCGGGCGTCGTGCCCCTGCAGATGGTGACAGGTTTGCCAATCAATGATCCGAAGCTGGATCCTAAGACACCGGTGCCCAGCTACGTACGGGATTACTCCCGCACGGCGGCAAGGTGATCTGAAGGCTAATTACTTCTTACGCCGCCATTTCGCACTGCGGATGGTCGCAGCCGCACTCGCCTTTCGTTTCGTTTCCAACGGCGGAAATCTCGCAAGCCTCGCTACAGTACTCTTGGCCTTGTGAAACCAGGCAGGAGCATTGGGGATGGGCACACTTTTTTTCATCTGTGGCGTTCATTTGATGTTCTCCCTTGTCGGCGTCGTCCCACCACTCTTCGATGCCCAGATGTAGGCCGCCCGTTCTCGCCGAAGTGTCGGTTTCAGGACTAAATTCTTGCAGTCGAGAACCCTGACGAGTAACATGCCCGGCCTGTCCCTAAGGTAACGTGAGCTAACCCTGTTCTGGATTGACCCATCAAATCCAGGAATGTAGGATTTGAGATATCCAAACGGGTTGGGCGAAGACGCGGCTTTTGGCCGTAAGTTCTAGATAAAATGGGGATTACAAAAGACTACCTTTGGAGCGCGCTATTTGCCGCGCTATTGGCATGTGTCGGCTGCCACTCGTCGCAGAAGTCTGCGACTCCGGCGTTGCCGGCCCAGGCAAATGCTCCTACTCTCACTGCCACCGCTAATCCGAAACCGCAGACCGCTACTAAGCCACAAGCAGCGATTAAGGCGCAGCCTGCGACCAAGCCGAAACCTGCAACCGAGGACAAAAAGGTCAGCGCCCCGCCAAAAGTCCAGCCGGTGCAGCCAACCCCTAAACCCGATCCAGTCGGGGAATTAATCACGCAAGTCGAGCGTGAGTATCAGGCGGGTCAGGACGACTATAAGGCTGGCCATCTGGACGCAGCCAAGCAGAGCTTTGATCGTGCATTCAACCTCGTCACAGGAAGCCCCCCGGAAATACGTTCCGACGAACGGGTGCAAGGCGAACTCGACCGTGTGCTCGATGGTGTGAATGGCCTGCAATTGGAAGATGCTGATACCTCTGCGGAGCAGAAATCTGAACCTGCACCGATTGATGAGGCCAACGACGTCACTTTCCCTGTCGATCCCACTATCAAGGCACAGGCGGAAGCAGAGATCAAAGCCACACATTCGGACTTGCCCTTGATGCTGACCGATCCAGTCGTCGGATACATCAACTATTTCTCCAGCCGCGGACGCGCAACGCTGGAGAATTCCCTAATTCGAGGCGGACGCTACCGCGAAGTCATTGAGAAGATCCTCAGGGACGAAGGAGTGCCCCCGGAATTGATCTATCTCGCACAAGCGGAATCTGGATTCCATCCGTTGGCCCTTTCGCGAGTGGGAGCTCGCGGAATGTGGCAGTTCATGGCCAGCCGAGCGAAAGGGTATGGCCTGCAAAGGAATCAGTGGGTGGATGAACGTCAGGACCCCGAAAAAGCCACCCGAGCTGCCGCGCGTCATTTGAAAGATTTATACAACCAGTTCGGCGACTGGTATTTAGCGATGGCGGCGTATAACTCCGGCCCGGGAACTGTGCAAAGCGCCGTGAGGCGTACCGGATACGCGGATTTTTGGGAACTCTATCGGCGTAATGTGCTGCCTCGAGAAACCCGCAACTATGTGCCTATCATCGTCGCCGTGACCATCATGACCAAGAACCCGTCACAATACGGGTTAGACAAAGTGATCACCGATAAACCGGTGCCGTACGACAAAATAAAAATCGACTATTCCATAGATCTGCGCCTGGTTGCCGGTTGTGTAGACGCGTCGCCGGAAACGCTTCAAGACCTCAATCCGAGCTTGCTGCGGCTCACAACTCCGAAGGATCGCGAGTTTGAACTCCGGCTGCCTACTGGCACCAAAGATAAGTACATCAGCGCAATCGCGGCTGTCCCCAGAGACATGAGGGTATGGTGGCGGTACCACAACGTTGGACCCGACGATTCCTTAGAGTCAATCTCGGGCGTTTATCGGACACCGGCCAAGGCAATCGCGCAAGCAAACAGTCTAGATGGCGAAGAAAAGCCCCAGTCCGCGAGCAAAATCATTATCCCCATTGCGCCAGGCAGGCATGCCACTACTGAGGACGGTGCGACTTATGCCCGCCATGCAACGCGCTACAAGTTGCGCAGGGGTGACACGCTACAGTCCGTAGCCGACAATTTCGCGGTTCCA
>MNDG01000103.1:4921-8716 GCA_001914815.1 Acidobacteriales bacterium 13_2_20CM_55_8 | reverse complement strand
CTATCGAGAACGGCGTGCTGGTGATGGAGGGCGGCAAGATTGCAGCGCTCGGGACGGCGAATTCGGTGACTATTCCCAGGAATGCGCCGGTGATTGATGTCACTGGCATGACGGTATATCCGGGACTGATCGATTCCGAGACCTCTTTGGGCCTGACTGAGATTTCGGCTGAGCCGAGTACGAATGATCAAGTGGAAACCAGTGACGAGATCATGCCTCATATGCACGTCTACGACGCCTTTCATGCGGAGTCGGAACTGATTCCGGTGACGCGGATCAATGGAGTGACCAACGCCATCGTGGCGCCGGATAGCCGGGATACGCTGCCGGGGCAGGACTCGTTCATTCAGCTAGATGGCAACTCGGCGCTGGAAATGCTGTTGGTGCGTGACATCGCAATGCCCCTGAATTTCACCGGCGATCAACGAAGAAATGAGTCCTGGGAAAAGAGGAAGTTTCCCTCTACGCGTATGGGCATGGCGGCCCAGCTGCGCCAGGCATTTCTCGATGCGCAACGGTACGCGCAAGACTGGAATGACTATGACAAGAAAAAGGCCGAAACCGGAAGCAAGCCAGCGGGAAACAAGCCGGCAGACGACAAGGACAAAAAGGCTCCGACCGCTCCCAAGCGCGACTTGAAACTTGAGGCATTGCTTCCCTATCTGCAAGGGAAAAAATCGATCGTGCTGGCAGCCCAAGGTCCGAGTGATCTGGAAACGGCGGTGCAATTGGCACGCGAGTTCAATTTGAAGTTTGTGTTGAATCACATCAGTCACTCGCAGAAGGTTCTCGACTATGTGGCGAGCCTGAACGTGCCAGTGATCGTGGGGCCGATTTACGAAACGCCAAAAGCTGAAGAACGTTACGATGCGGTTTATAGTTTGCCGGCGCAGTTGTACAAACGCGGCGTGAAAATCGCATTTGCCTCGTTCGACGCCCACAATGTCAGGAACCTGCCTTACCAGGCGGGCTTTGCCACAGCGTTTGGCTTGCCTTATGACGAAGCTTTGAGAGCGATTACGCTGAATCCGGCGGAGATCTGGGGGGTTGCCGATAGGCTGGGATCTCTGGATGTGGGAAAGACTGCCAACGTAGTGATCGCCAATGGAGATCCTCTCGATTTGAAGACAGAGGTGAAACAGGTGTTCATCGAAGGCCGCGAAATTCCGATGACCAGCCGTCAGACACGGCTCCGGGACCAATACTCGACTCCATAACATCCGCTATTCTGGGTTTGCACTATGCTCGCATCACAATCGTCCCCGGGGACGTTGACCATGGCAAGTGCCAGCAGTTAGGATTCTGTGTGGGGCAATCTCAAGCCGGCGGCAGCCTTGTGCGGTGATCCTTCCTTTACATCAATTCGTTTGGGCCAGTACACTACTCGTTTCCTTGTCGAATCTTTTTGGAGGTGGGATTTTCATGGCTATGGATGGGAAAAAAGAGAGCGTAGAAAAAGTTAAACGGATCATTGGCGAGCAGTTGGGAGTGGATGAAGGCGAGGTCACGCTCAGCGCCTCGTTTGTCGATGATCTGGGAGCGGATTCCCTGGACCGGGTGGAGCTGGTAATGGCGCTGGAAGAAGCCTTCGATCTGGAGATTCCAGATGAGGAAGCGGAGAAGATCCGCACCGTGCAGGACGCCATCGACTATATCGAGAAGCAGGCAAAAGTAAGCAAGTAGAGGTCAGCTCGCGGACGCAACGTAGTTCAACCCGCAACAGCCGGCGGGCTTGGGTTGGGCAAAGCACTAGATCGCCGGGCGCTAGCAGAAAGACATGCGAGGAAAACAATGGCAGCCGTTGACGAAAAAGTGAAGCAGATCATCGTAGAACAACTAGGAGTGGACGAAGGCGAAGTCACCGCGAGCGCCTCGTTCGTGGACGATCTCGGCGCCGACTCGCTCGACACCGTGGAACTGGTAATGGCCTTCGAAGAAGCCTTTGAGATTGAAATCCCCGACGAAGACGCGGAAAAAATCCGCACCGTGCAGGACGCCGTTGATTACATCGGCAAGCACGCGAAAGGCGGGAAGTAGTTGGGACGTAGGGTCGTAATCACTGGCATAGGGCTCATCTGCGCCGTGGGCAACACTACGGAAGAAGTGTGGAAGAACCTGCTCGCCGGTAAAAGCGGAGTGGCGCGCATTACGCAGTTTGACGCTTCCCAGTTTGCTTGCCAGATCGCAGCCGAAGTCAAGAATCTCGATCCGCTGCAATTCATCGAAAAAAAAGAATTGAAAAAGATGGGCCGCTTCATCCACCTAGCATTGGCGGCTACGGATGAAGCTATGAAAGCGTCCGGGTTGCAGGTGACGCCGGAAATTTCGACCCGAGTGGGCGTGCATATTGGCTCAGGCATCGGAGGGTTTGATGTCATCGAGCGGGAGCATATCAATCTGCTGAACGGAGGCCCTCGCAAGATTTCCCCTTTTTTTATTCCCGCGGCCATCGTGAACCTGGCTGCCGGACATATAAGCATTCGTTACCACGCCCAGGGGCCGAACGAGGCTACGTGTACGGCCTGCACGTCCAGCGCTCACTCCGTGGGTGATGCCTACAAAATCATCGCGCGCTGTGACGCCGACGCCATGATCGTCGGCGGGACGGAGGCGGCCATTACTCCGATGGGAGTGGGCGGATTCGCCGCTATGCGGGCACTTTCCACGCGGAATGACGCGCCCGAGAAAGCTAGCCGTCCATGGGATTCCGGCCGGGATGGATTCGTCATTGGAGAAGGTGCGGGAATCCTGATCCTGGAAGAGCTGGAATTTGCCCGCCGCCGCGGAGCGGAAATCCTGGCGGAGATTGTGGGCTACGGCATGAGCGGAGATGCTCACCACATTACTCAACCCGCGGAGAATGGCGATGGCGCCTACCGCGTCATGCTCACTACTCTGAACGACGCCAAAGTGCAACCGGAGCAGGTGGGATACATTAATGCGCATGGCACCTCGACGGACATCGGGGACAAACTGGAAACGGTTGCTATCAAGAGGGCGTTTGGAGATCACGCATACAAAGTGGCGGTGAGCTCGACTAAATCCATGACTGGTCACCTATTGGGTGGCGCGGGCGGTCTGGAGAGCGGGATTACGGTGCTGGCACTGCGCGACCAGGTTTTGCCTCCCACGATCAATTTGGAGAATCCTGATCCAGAGTGTGATCTGGATTACGTTCCGAACCAGGCGAGAAAAGCCAAAGTGGACTACGCCATGTCGAACTCTTTCGGCTTCGGCGGGACCAATGGGGCGTTATTGTTCCGGCGGTGGGGCGAGTAAAAAATCGGGCCGCTCCAAGAGCGGCCCACGAAGTAGTTGGTACGATGTTGAGCTTATTGAAGAGTGACAAGAACCTGTATGACCCCACTTCCATGTGGGAGAGGTTCCAAAGCCTTCCCTAATACTGCTCCGACCATCTTGCGCCCATCGGTTCCTTTCATAGCGTAGCCTTGCTTGCTGGAAGTGACGAGCAGATCGCCAGCTTCGATAGCGCCATTTTCAGCAGTGACCTTACAAGGAACAACACCTACGACTGCCAGAGGCACATCGGACTTCGGGGCTTCACCCATCTTGTACGGAGCCGCGAGCACTCCGGGCTTGGTGGAATAGATGCCAGCCACCAGTGTGGAATAAGGTTTTGCGGTACGAGCAAGGCGGCGGGTGGAACTGCGGTCAATCACCAGTACGTCGCCAGCAGCATAGGCGGATTTGGATCCTTTCACGGAGAAGGCTTCGGCAAAGTCGGCGCCGCCGGTGTTATAGGTGGTGGCGAATACATCTCCCGTGTCGTTTACG
>MNDG01000103.1:0-4893 GCA_001914815.1 Acidobacteriales bacterium 13_2_20CM_55_8 | reverse complement strand
AAACGCCAGCTGCTCCGCTAGTGGCGTTTATCACACCCAACACGCCGATGGGGTAGCCTGCTCCACATGCCGTGGCGCATGGAGAAGCCACATCTCCACGTACGCCCACTCCGTTTGGACTCTGAGCGAAGCCGCGAACACCGACGCCGGAGCCGCTGGCGGCACTGGCGCTGCCGAAAAGTCCGAGTCCCGAGGGGCTGCTGCTAAAGAAAGCGCCTCCGGTAGCGCTTCCGGTTTTGGCCATGTTTTCGCCTCGGACGGCTACGCCGGCTGGGCTAAAACTTCTTCCCCACACGCCGTTGTTGAAACCGCTGGTGCCGGTTGCCTGGCCAAATACGGCCCCTACGCCACCGGTAGAAGAGGTGCTGGCTTTAAGACCAAATCCACTTCCAGTCTGAGTTACGCTTACGACCTGCGAAGCGGTTGCTCCATTGAAATTGGTAGGGCCTTGCGTGGTCTGGGCAGGGCTCATGGTCGCGCAGAAAAACAGGCAGATTCCTAGAATCGTCAATCTTGTGTCGGCTTTCATCTGAGTTCAAACCTCGGATCGGAATTCTTCGCAAATGGCTTCGCAAAGTGGTGCATTTTGGAAGCTGCCGAAAGGAAGGTGAGTTGTACATCTAAGGTATTTCATCGAACAGGAACATTCTGTAGACGACCTTAGCCCGGTTTTGAAAATCCTCCGGATCGAGCTCTGCTTTTTGCGGTTCTTCTGGAAAAACCAACGAGGTAAGCATGCTGGAAACATAGCTTACGGCTTCGCGCTGTTCCATGATTCTGGTGCCGGTTCGCTACTGGCCGCAGTTAGCGATGCAGCGCACGGTTTGCAGTTCGATTTCAGCTTTCTTGTGTCCGGAGAAGGAAGCGTCGGGTTTGATCACCAGCGATTGCGGGCCGTCGGCAAGATTGAAGTGACAATCGAAGGTCAGCGACTGGACTCCGCGCTGCTTGCAGAATGTATTGCCGAGGGCGGATGACAGAGTTTCGGGCTTGTCGTAGATCTGGTCGGCGAATTTCGAAGGCAGGACGGCGATCGTCATTGGTACTGGAGCTTTGATCTTCACGCTGAGCTGCTGGCCATCTCGCTCCGGAGTGAGCAGGCTGTAAATTTTGGGAACCGATGTCAGCTCATACTTTTCTTTCACCAAACGGAACCATTGATATTCGGGCTGAATACAATTGTTTACGCAAGTCCAACTGTAGTACGTGATTTTCAAATCGTTGGGCGAGATGAACTTCTTTGCGCCGCGGTTCAATACCGCGACGATGCCGGTGAGGATAGCGCGATCGGGAGTGCGTTCATCCTGAATAATAAGCACCATGGGACGTTCGGACGGAAGATGGCATTCGTAAGTCGTGGTGGTGACGTGCTCTCGCATGCATCGATACGTAAGGTTACTCAGAGTCGCGGGATCGGGATGCTGAAGCGCATTATTCCAATCGTCCGCAAAGGCCATGGCAATGGTAACCGGCTGTTTGGCTTGTATGTCAATGTGCATGTTTCCGCCGCCAGGACCGGGCCGGTAAACGCGGCCGGAATGGTAATCGGCAGGGTCGAGTTGCACTACTTCGTCACTGGCACGTGTCCAATCGAAAGTCTTCTGCTGCGCGGTTGACGACTGGGCGAAGGCACAGAGCAACAGCCCAATGGTGCAGGTGATGTTCATGGGAATTCATAAACATTTAAGGCTGGGTCGCGACTAGCGCACAAGACGATTCAGCGCCGGCGCATTACGTAAGTACTCGGAATTGCGTGGCGGAGCTGCAAACCTTCCGAATGATGACAGTTAATAAATGGAGCCGCCTGCCTGCGTCGAACTCAACACACCGGCATTGGCCGAAACGGTGTACGCAGTGCCGCCTTTCCCGGTCCACATAGAGAGATTAAACGTGCCGCTAGCATTGATCCGGTAAACCCTTATGTCGGAATAGGTGAGCGGCGTTTTTGGTTGGCATACCTGGGGCGCGCCGGGCGCTTGCATGAAGTAAACCGTACTCGAGCCCACGACTGTTGCATTCCCCCGACTGTCGATTAGCAGTGCGGTTCTCTCGTCGATGGCAATGTCACGCGGCGCGTTTGACCAGGCATTGGTGTAGATGCGGCACATGAACGCGAGATCGCGTCCCATACGGTCGCGGGTGACGAAGTGCGGATCAGCGATGATCCCTTGCAAGGTGGAGAGATTCGCAAAATCACGATCGAGCGTGATATACCGAGTGAACGGATCTGCCAGTGCCTGGCTTGAAGTGACGCCCTGACTAGCCTGCGCTGAATAGATGAATTGGGAAAGCACGTTCATGCCGGCACTGGTGCCGCCGATGGGAACTCCACCAGCGATAAGCCCATTGAGCGCATCCTGGACCGGCGTGCCTTTCCAGTAATTGATGTAGTTAGATTGGTCGCCGCCGGCGATCCATAAAGCTTCAGCGCTTTGGATGGTACTGATCACGAATGGATCGCTGGCTGCGGTACGGTTTGGAATAATCAGGGTGGCGACCGAATTCTCATTGGGGCAGAGTTGTTGAATGTACGGGTTGTAGGCGTCGGTTCCGGTGGCGCGGATCACCAGGAAATCGCCGTTACCGCTGCGCTGACACATCCACTGGAAGGCGGCGTCCACATCAGTTCCACCACCCATTAGTACCGTGCCGGGAGTGGTGGAAGCGAACACATCATTACTATAGCCTACGCGGAAATAGGAATATTGCTTTGCCGCCACCGCTGGCAGCACGACGGAAAACACAAAGAGCAGCAGAAGGAATTTTCGCATGCTGGCCTCCCGGGAACGGAATCATAATGCCAGAAGGCGTGAGCTGCCAGGCTTTTGAGCTGTAAAGTTTTTTCGTGGAGTTAATGTATGTCATCAGCCAGGCGCGTCACGCACGAATACACCCAAACGAACGATGCTCCGCCGGACAGGGTCTTCCCGCTGCTATGTCCTGTACGGGAGGCAGACTGGGTGCCAGGATGGCAGTACAAGATGATCTATTCAAAATCAGGCGTGGCGGAGGCGGGATGCGTATTCACGACTGCGAATGACGATGGCACGGAAACTACATGGCTCGTCACTGAATACAATCCAGCCGCGTTCCGCATTGCGTTTGCATGGGTGAACCCGGGCCAAGTGGCGGCTCAAATCGGAATTTCTCTGAACAAGAACGCACAGGGTACGACCACCGCACTCATTCGTTACACCTATACAGGCTTGTCGCTCGCTGGTAATCAAGAAGTCGAACGCTACGACCAGAACTGGTTCGAGAGCAAGATGCAGAGTTGGGAAGCTGCCATCAATCACTACTTGCGGAAGGGAAAGGCAATCAGTGGAGCGGCGTGGGAGTAATCAGCTCGAAACGCCCAGGGGGATCTATTGCGGCGCCGTACCTTTCACTATCAGCGCAATGGGCAAGTCTTCCCCTGAGGCCAACCTGATCGCAGCAGAGAAAATCCAGTGGTCTTCATCGTCTTTGGAGACTGCGGCGGCCGTGCCGCTTTCTGGCTGCACCAGGCTCAACGGAGCGGGATGCTTCGTTCCAGTCGCTTTTCGGCTCAGGCTGACCAATTCGTCGAATTTGAAGGTTGCGTCGGGATTGTCGTCCGATGCTGCTGGAACCAGAAGAACGAAGTCGCGGTTGGGGGCGACTCCTAAATGATTTCCATCATTGGGAATCAGTTCGTAACGCAGGGTGTAGGCTCCTTTGGGGATGTTCTGCCCGCGATAATCAGTAGTGGCTTGAGGGAAGGAAATCACGCCCACCAGCGCGGACTCGGCTAGTTGGCTGTATAGGGCTCCAGGCGAATCCTTTTTTGGTTGCGCGGGGATTTTATTACGCAACCAGATTTCGCAGACCACACTGCCATCATCCAGCGAGACGCGGTAGCCCTTAGGCTCCAGAACTTTCTTCACGCCTTCCGCGACACGCGAATCAGTCACTGCTCCAATGGGTTCAATCTTGCCCGTCTGCGTGGCGAGGGCCAAAGACGCAACCGATACAAAGAGGAGAACTGCAATGACCCTGGTGTGCACATTTCCCTCCGACGACCCTGACGCATGACGCCGCAAGTGCTGAGATTCTTATCGGACGAATGTTCCGACGAACGCGCTGCGTTTGCCGTGTGATTCCCAAGCCACTCCTAATCCGGGTCCGCGGTAGGAATCGGTGAGAGCGACCGCTGGCATCGAATGAGCCAATTCCGTGAGCGGCGGATAGAAGGTGACTTCATTGCCGCAGAGATGGTCCTGCTCGTTGAGCGACCGAGTTTGTACAGTGGCAAACTCACCGGCTCGTAGAAGGGCCACTCCGTGACGTTCGTGGTTGACGATCAATTCCATGGTCGCGGGGATCACGCGTTCTACGTTGCCCAGAAGCTCGCCTCCCATTTGTTTGGCGAAGGCGACCAGGGCGGCGCGCTGCTGCGGGTTGGCCTGCTCATCGACGATGAGGACAGCTTGAGCCGGATAAGGATTGGCATAGGGATCGCCCAGCGTGGCGCGGGCCCGAACTGCGGCAGCGACGGTGAGTCCGTCGAGCTGCATGCCGTCCCAGCTTCCGCTTTGGACATGCCACGCAAGAATGGCTTCATTGCCGACGAGATTCACTTCGCCGTTAGCGAAGCATGATCCAGTGTAGACGTCGGCGCTGCGAGTCTCGATATAGTCGCCGTGAATTTGTTGCGCGAATGCAGAAGTGCAAAGCGCCAGAATAGCGATGCCGATCAATGCAAATAGGCGATAACGCATAGCAATACTCCTCGTAAAAAGCATAAGTATATTGTGCTCCAAACCGCGGGGCTAAGCAAAGGGGGGCGAGACAGATAGCTAATTCGCAATGCCTTGATTTCTTCCAAATCAAGAGCGGTAAACCACAGAGGGCACAGAGGTACACGGAGGAAGA
>MNDG01000125.1 GCA_001914815.1 Acidobacteriales bacterium 13_2_20CM_55_8 | reverse complement strand
CTCTAGAAAGGTCTGCTCTGAGGGTGCTGTTTAAGATTGCTCACATCGGCCGCACGAATGGCGGCGGGCTTCTTAAAATGGGAAAATCCAGATTTGCGCCGGATTTGTCTCGATAGGAATATTGCCAAACGAATTCGGCGAGTCTATTGCTGCCTCTTGCCTGGTTGCGTCACCGGTCAAAACGGACGCAGGATAGAATTCTGACTATGCCGAAAAACCCGCATGGCCAGGGTCACGACACTCGTTATGTCCGCTTGCAGAAGAATTACTGTTTTGCCTGCGGCAGAAACAATGCCGACGGCATGCGCTTGAAGTTCGTTTATGACCAGAAGCAAGACTGCTTCGTATGCCGTTTTCGCTTAGGCAAGAAATTTACCGGGCCACCCGGACATTGCCATGGCGGGATCATCGCCACCATCCTTGATGAAGCGATGGGCAAAGTAAACAAGCTGCGTCAGGTAGTCGCGTTGACTACGCAGATCACGGTGGATTATCTCAAGCCCGTACCGCTGAACCAGCCGCTTCGGGTGGAATCGCACGAAGTCCGTGTCCGGGGAAGGCGGCACGTCAATAGCGCGAAGATTCTGAATCAGAAAGGCCAGGTCCTGGCCCGCAGCCGAGGTACTTTCTTGGCCATCGATCCCAAACGGATGTTTGCGAAGTTTGTCGAGCCGGCCTGAAACACGTATTTTCGTACGTTGAGCCTTGGTACCGGCCGGCAAACATCCGGATTCGAGATCAGTTCGCCATTTCGCATGATCGCCCGTCACTCAGTGTCCGGTCTTCTCTGCCGCCTGCAGCTCCCGCGCCTGACCCACCAGCTTCTTCAGCTTTCCCTCGATAGCCTCGTCGCCTATATGGGAATCTTGCAGGACGCCATCCGAGTCAATGGTGAATGTCTGTGGGATAGCGTGCACTCCAAACAATGTTGCGATTGGCCCGGTAAACCCGCCGTCGCGGTATTGCGGCCAGGTCATTTGGTTTTTTCCGACAAAATCTTTCCACTTTTTCTCATCTTCGTCCAAACTCACGCTCATTATCACCAGCGGCTGACCCTGAAATTTTTTGGCGATCTGTCTTATACGTGGCAGAGCTTCCTTGCAAGGGGCGCACCATGTTGCCCAGAAGTCGATCAGCAGGACCTTATACTGGCGCCATCCGGGCTCGCGCCAGCTCGGGCTGGCTGATAAATCGTAGTGCACGCTGCCGATTTAGATCGTCGGCCGGCCTCAGCTTCACAAACTTCTCAAACTGGGTTTTGGCTGCATCATCCTGCTTCAGTCGCGCCAGCGCTTGTCCGTCGGCAAATATCGCGTCCGGGAAATTCGCGAATGCCGCCAGCGCCTTGGTCATCTCTTCGTGCGCACGGCTGAATAGCTCATCCTTATTTTTGTCCAAGCCCTCGTCGAACAATACAACCCCGAATTCGTAATGTGCGAGTGGAACATCTTTGTCGCCCTGTACCTGAGACGCAACTTCCCCCGCCGCGGCTTCGGCGGTCTTCCAGTCCCGAAGCTCAATCCCATACTGGATCATCTTTTTCTTACATGACAGACAGTGCCCGCCGTCCTGTTTATCGGCTTTCTTGAAGTTGTCGAGCGCCGCATCCTTCCTTCCTTTGCTCAAATGCTCAAGGGCTTCCTTGTAGGTCTTCTGCGCCTTCTCATTCGTTGGACCTTCAACCTTCTCCTCTGCCAGCACTGGCGTGATGAAAAATAACAGCATCAATACTATCCCGGCGACCCGCATAGAGCCCTCCTGCTACTCAGAATTGGATTGAGGAAATTATCATGAATTGGTGGATTTCCGCGAATATTCCTGCAAATCCGACGGTTAATGAGTTACCCAGTATTTAGGAAGCTATTTAGTACTCACATGTCTAACTTACTTGCTTTGCGTAACCAGTTCTAAAATTCAATCCGTCATTGACCCCAGCGCTTGGGGTCGTAGGAAAAGTCAACCAGGCCATCGCGGTAGTCGATCTTGATGTCGAGAAGGTGCAGCATGGCAAAGCCGAGGATACCGGACACTTCCGTACCAGTTGCGTCGCTTACATGCGTCAGATCAAAAGCTACCAAGTCCTGATTTTCTTGTTTCAGGTGACCAAACTGAATCACGGCTTTGTCGGCGCGGTAGACTTGCTTCACCGAGCCACTAATGCCGCGGACGGTAGTGCGGGAATCACCATGGACCTTGGTCACCTCGCTGGCTGCACTGGATGAAATGATGTTGTTAAAAGCTCCGGTGTCGAGCAGGAATAGCTTAGCCTTTGCATCGCCGATTAACGTCGGAACCAACAAGTTGTGGCCGAAGCGAAAAACCTGGGTGTATGACTTCATTTCCGGAGCAATATAGCGATCCTGCGGCCCAGGGTGCGCCGGCCTGGCGTTTTTTTCTGCTTTGGTTTCGGAGGTCTTGTCTACAGGCTCTCCGCCTGAGGAGTCAGAGTCATCTTCGTCGGTTTGCAGAGTGATAGTTTTTGCGCGCTCATCGGGACGTTTGGGGAGTTCCCTCAAGTGCAGCTTTTCGTAGGGAAAATCAATGTCGACCAGAAAGGCGGAGAAGACGTCGGCCCCGATCAACCCGTCGTCTTCAGCCACGGATCGCTGTTCGAGCACCTCCACCGGGCAGTTCTGGAATTCCAGTTCGCCGATCTTGAGAGAGTTCGCCAGTCCTACATAACCCTTCCTCCTGCCCTTCTCTCCTATGCCCAAAATATCGGTGTCCGAGAGCCGAGTCACACCGGCCTTCTCGGCCAGGTTGCGGTTGATCAAGATTCCGGATGCACCCGTATCGAGCAACAGCCTGGATTTCTTACCATTGATCATCACAGAGAGCCCGTACCCGCGCAGGCGCGTCGGGTCCGTTAGCAGGCGGATCAACTCTGTCTCGGTCGTGGTGGTCGTGCTGACCAATTGGCAAGCTCCCCGTGGATCTTTTGCACGCGCCTTCAGGTATTCGAGGTAGTGTTGCATCCCGGCGCGCGTTTCCGCGTCGTCGTTAGTTTCCCCGGCAAGATATTCTTCCAGAAATTTGATCCGCTCGGCGCGGCTTAGCTTTCCCACCCATGACTTGCGGATTTCCGGATCGGTCGGATCCAACTGGTGCGCCCTGTCGATCATGGTCTGGCCACTTTTGTACATGGAAATGGCGTGGCGCACCCGTGCCAATCCCAAGTAGGCGCGGGCCTCCGGATGTCCCGAGTTGATCACTTTGACCCATTCCTCTTCTGCTTCGCGTATCTTCCCCTGGCGAAAATAAACTTCTCCCAAAGCGACCCGCACCCGTGGGGAATCGGCTACCTTCACTCCCTTGGTGATTATGTCATTCGCTTGCTTGACGTCTTTTTTCTTCAGGTAGACATGAGTCAGACCGGCAAAGATATCCGGCGAGTTTGGCTTTTCTTGCAGCAGTTGCTGGTATTTCTGCACCGCACCGTCGAAATCACCCTTGCGGTAAAGTCTTGTGGCTTCACCGAAGGGGTCGGGCGCGGCAGCAGGCTCGGCCGAAATCGCAGCCGCTGAAGATGATTGCAAGGTACTGGGTGTTGCGGCCGATGATGACGGAGATTGATCAGACGAACTCGATTGAGACTGATTGTCAATGAATTCAGAAGTCCCAAAAACAACAGAATTAAGCTCAAAAAGAAGGATTACGCACAGGGCCCAACGCATATGCGCCACCTAACCGCTCGTGCCGGGAAAATTTGGGGAAGTCCGGCTTTGACGTGCGAGTCTGCCATAACGTTGTCGCGCGGACAAGAACCAATCCGGATTCGGTTTTCTTGGTTTGTCGAGCCCTAATGGTGGCGACGGCGTCCCGCAACCTCTCACCGCTGATAAGCTTTACCTCTGTGACCCTCGGTGCCCTGTTGTTCGCGTAACCTCCGCTAAAGCGCGAGCACGTTGTAGAATAAAGACCAGTTTACAAGCGGATTCCGAAGCGTCAGCGGGCGCTTCTCTTGATATCCAGAAAAGAGTTCCTCATGTCACAAAACAATGGAAGCTCGACCAGTTTGCGCCTGAAGACCGGCCTGGCGGAAATGTTAAAAGGCGGCGTCATCATGGACGTCACCGACGCCCAGCAGGCAGAAATCGCCGAGAAAGCCGGTGCGGTAGCCGTCATGGCGCTGGAGCGCGTGCCCGCGCAGATTCGCGCCGAAGGCGGGGTGGCGCGCATGGCATCACCCAAAAAGATCCGAGAGATCATGGCGGCGGTTTCCATTCCCGTGATGGCCAAGTGCCGCATCGGCCATTTCGCCGAGGCACAGATTCTGCAGGAGCTCGGAGTGGATTACATCGACGAATCCGAAGTTCTCACTCCGGCGGACGAAGCTCATCACGTGGACAAGCATCAGTTCACGGTGCCGTTCGTCTGCGGTGCGCGCAATCTGGGCGAGGCTCTCCGGCGGATTGCCGAGGGCGCAGCCATGATCCGAACCAAGGGTGAAGCCGGCACTGGTGACGTGGTCCATGCCGTCAAGCACATGCGTCAGATCGTGCAGGAGATGAAGATCCTCACCGTGCTCAGTGAAGAAGAACTTTTCGCAAAAGCCAAAGAACATCAGGCGCCCTATGAGCTGATACAGATCGTGGCCAGAGAAGGGAAGTTGCCGGTGCCGAATTTTTCTGCCGGCGGAATTGCCACCCCCGCCGATGCGTCGCTGGTCATGCAATTGGGAGCCGAAGCCGTGTTCGTCGGTTCCGGAATCTTCATGAAAGATTCCACCACCTTCGCCGACCCGTCCGAAGCTGAGAAGCGAGCGCGGGCAATTGTGCGCGCGACGACACACTATCAAGACCCTAAAGTGTTACTTGAAGTCAGTGAAAACCTCACCGGAGCAATGAAAGGTCTGGCCGTAGCCGCCCTGGACGAAGCTCACATGCTCCAAACCAGAGGATGGTAGAAGAGCAGCACTTGGCACTTAGCATTTAGCACTTGGCCAGAGCCCGCAGCGCGGGCTGTTGGCTAAATACTAAGTGCTGTCTTTCTGACTGTTATGAGAATCGGTGTTCTTGCTCTCCAAGGCGATTTCGACGCCCACCGCAAACGGCTCGAGGAGCTGGGCGCGGAAGTTGTGTTGGTGAAGAAACCCGAGCAATTGGACGAGATCGACGGCCTGATCATACCTGGCGGAGAGAGTGGAACTTTTCTGAACTTGCTGGGGGAAGCCGGATTTCATAAGCTAAAACAGTTCGTTCGCCTTAAACCTACTTTTGGTACCTGCGCCGGCGCTATTCTGTTGGCCAACGAAGTGGAAAATCCAAGGCAGGTGGGATTGGGAGCGCTCGACATCCGCATTCGACGCAATGCTTACGGCCGCCAGATCGACAGCTCCATCCGCACCGGCAAACTGGGAAACTCGCCACTCGAGATGGTTTTCATCCGTGCCCCCAAAATTGAACGGGTCGGACCGAACGTGGAAGTCGTTGCCACCGAGGGCAGCGATCCCGTGGCCGTGCGGCAGGGAAGAGTCATGGCTTCCACCTTCCATCCCGAACTTTCCGATGACACCCGCGTGCATCGCGCCTTCCTGGATATGGTCCGCAACGGCCATTAATCCGCTTCAGAAAACTCTTGACAACGATAATCATGTAACCGTATAGTTACGCATTATGCGAAACCGTTCGGTTACATATTCGGCCGAGAGCGCCTTTCACGCCCTCGCCGATCCCACCCGCCGCGCCTTGCTCGACCTGTTGCGGCAGGGAAGCCAGCCGGCCGGACAAACCGCCCGCGCCTTCCCGGTATCACGTCCGGCAATTTCCAAGCACCTGCGGCAACTGCGCAAAGCGCACCTTGTGGTCGAAACTCGTTCCGGACGCCACCGGCTTTACCGCCTCAATCCCGAGCCGCTGAAAGCTGTCGATTCATGGCTCGAACAGTATCGCGTCTTCTGGAGCGCCAGCTTGGCGAGCTTGAAGACATTTGTTGAAACTGAATACGCCAAAGAAAACGTTCGTCCGAAAAAGAAATAACTAAGGAGAAGAAACAATGAAAATCCTTCGCGTCGTTCTAATTGCGCTGATAGCCACTACAGCTATGGCGTCCGACTCACAAAAGTCCTTCGACACTCTGAAGACCCTCTCCGGTTCGTGGGCGGGCAAAGGCTCCCAAGGTCAAGCCGTGCAAGTGTCGTATCGCGTGACCGCCGGCGGCTCCGCGCTAATGAGCGAAATCACCGGCGAACACGAAGACATGGTTACAATGTTCCATCCAGACGGCAGCCGTCTCCTGATGACGCACTATTGCGGGGCGGGGAACCAGCCGCGCATGGTTGGGACTGCGTCACCTGACGGCAAGACGATCACGTTCAATTTTCTTGATGCCACCAACCTGGTTGCGGCGCAGCCTGGACACATGGGGCGCCTCGTCGTCACCCTGGTTGATGCCAACCATCACACCGAAGACTGGGAGTTCACGGGCAACGATGGCAAGAAGATGCACGAGATTTTCGATCTGCAACGCAAAAACTAGGTCGAGAAAAATCTGCGGGCGGGGGCGCCCGCGCCACACTAAACAGCCAGACTAACAGGAGAGATTTATGGCCACCGCCGCAATTACTCCCGATCAGGATGTCGTCACTGCGGAAATTTTCATTGCCGCGCCGCCGGAACGTGTCTTCCAGGCGATCACCGATCCCAGCCAATCCCTGAAGTGGTGGGGCGAGCGAGGCATGTATCGCGTCACCGAGTGGAATAGCGATCTTCGCCCCGGCGGCAAATGGTCCAGTCTCGGTATGAGCGCCGATGGGTCCACCTTCCGCGTGGACGGCGAATATCTGGAGGTCGCTCCCCCTCTTCTGCTGGTCTACTCATGGACTCCGAGTTGGTGCGGCTCGCTGAAGACCGTGGTGCGTTGGGAGCTCGAGCCGCGCGAGGTCCATGGCTTACAACATCGTGGGCCGCAAAAGGTTGGGACGGGCACCGTGGTGAAAATTCGTCACTCGGGATTTGCCGCTACTGCTCCAAAGGAGTCGGTCAATCACGCACAAGGCTGGACCCGCGTACTCGCCTGGATACAGGCATTTGTCGAGAAAGGAGAAACTGTGGATACGCGCAAGGCAGTCTCGGCATGATGATTTTCGCCTGGATGGGGTTTCCGGTTTCTGGTTTCCAGTTTTGTAGAATGCCCAGGAAACTAGAAACCGAAAACGCGACGAGGCCTATCTGAATCTCAGCAAGGATCGTTTCGGCAAGCTGGCCTTAATCTGGTTCACACTATGCGCTAAGAAGCCGAGGACATAAAAGATGCCGACGACCAAAATTGCGAGCGGTGGATTGAACAAGATTTTCATTTTGTACGCCTTCTCTGCGCGGCGAAATGTTCTTTCTACCCTTCATCAAGCTACTCTGGATTCGAAACCCAAGCTGAGCAATAAAGGACACATACGAAAACTGGAAGGGAAGATCGAAGATCCGCGGCGCGCCTTGGTAAACGGTATTGCCCAAGGCCTCAGTGGGACTTGGGTTTAGCTGTGGGTTTGTGTAGCAGGATACGTCTGATGGATGGCGGCATTTTATGGCCAGTTTCTTCCCGGTAGATGCGCTCGATAAGCGTTTCGGCGCGGATAGGCTTTCGGTGGTGCGTAAAGCACCTCCGGCGAAATCATACTCCCAAGGTGCAAGACCCACCAAAACGTGACAGATGCAAGATCAAACCAATTCCGTGATGATGCTGAATGTCGTGCTTCCCACCTTTGCCGACAGCAAAAGACGGGGCACCCTCAGTTATTTGGATATACTTCGCCGAGAAGTGGGGCACCCCGTCCGACCGGAGGACTAACCGTGTTGAAAAATGCAGCGATAGTTCCGTACATCCCAGTGAGCGACGTGGCGCGAGCCCGCAAGTTCTACGAACAGAAAATCGGATTGAAACCCAAAGAAGAGTACGCGGGCGGTGTGATCTACGAATGTGGCAAGGGCTCCTGGGTCTTCATGTACCCGTCAGCGGGAGCGGGCACGTCGAAGGCCAGCACGGCATTCTGGGCGGTGGACGACGTCACGGCCGAAGTCGCTGAACTGAAGTCGAGAGGCGTGGTCTTCGAGGAATACGACATGCCGGGGATTAAGACCGTGAACAGCATTGCCACCGCAGGTGGCGCCAAGACTGCGTGGTTCAAAGACAGCGAAGGAAATATTTTGGCCATCAGTCAAAGAGTTGCAGCATAGCCATACTTCACAACAGCGAGAGGTGAACGCGGTGAGATTCAGCACTTAGCATTCAGCATTCAGCACTCAGCCAAATCGGGTGCCCCATACGATTTATTTGCTGAAGCGAGGGGGAGGCAACAATTCGGCCACGACCAGACCGACGATCAACATCCAAATCAAACTACTTCTTTCATCTGAACTTTGCACAGCAATGCTATGCAACGGGGGAAACAACAGCGTTGCGAAAATCAGGGTGCAGCACACCGTGCCCAGCCGGCCCGCAAACGTCCCGAACCGCATCGTCACAGCCACCACTACCACCAGAAATACGATTGGCAATATGGATTTCACTGAACTATGCCGGAAAGAAAAAGTGAGACCCAAAGCGAGTACGACACAGAGCCCAGTCCCAAGCAGTGCATTGCCTATTTCACTTCGCCACATACTCAATCAAAGCTAATCAATGGACGATCACGCCCCCGTGGAGGTCAATGATGGGACGACGGACGATGATCCTCCCGCGGTCATCCTGATAATAGTAGTGGGGACGACCCTGATAGACATAAGTTCGGCACCCATCTTTCTTCGCTTGGCCTGGAGGCACTCCACAATTCCCCCACCCTGTTTTCTTTCCGCGACTCCACCCCGGAGGACGCCCGTCACGGTCACCGTAAACCCGATCCTGATATCCGTCGCGCTTCTCCCATCCCTTATCGTCACGGTCAACGTTCTTCTTTGCGTGCGAATTTCCTTTTCCGTGGTCCTTCCCGTTGTCCGCTATCAGAGCCGGCGTCATCAAACCGAATGACGCTATCAGTACTAGTACTGCGAGCCCGTGTCTGCCCATAAGCCCTCGCCTTCTTGAGGTTGCAAAATATGGAGTGCTGAACCATTCTACCTTTCGGGACTTCCTAGGCGCTGTTACCAAGGTCCTAGGCACGAGCGATGTGCTGAGAATGGTTGTGGAAGGGAAGGGCGTTGTGGAAGGGCACGACTTCAGTCGTGCCGTACGCGCCTGAAAAGGGTTCGGCTTTAGCCGCTGGGGTTTGGGGTGGACCACGCGCCACCCTCGGTCATGTTCGGCGAAGGATGGTCCACCCGCTGTTGGAATTCAGAAAGACCAGATCAAAAACTGGTGCTCAAGCCGCCACAGACGGTTCCGCGGGCTTTGAAATGGCTGCGACCGTTTTCGATACTCTGTCGGATTTATCTTTTAGCGCCAAATCCGCCTGCGCAACGATTCCGATGACGCCGCCCTCGGCGTCGACGACCGGAATGCGTCTGACCTGGTGTTCTTGCATCAGGTGTTCACAATGCTCGATATCCTCGACCTCCTGGCAAGTCACGGGATTTAAGGTCATAAATTTTTCGATGGTTGTAGTCTTAGGATCCAGACCATCGGCCACCACTGAACAGCACAGGTCGCGATCTGTGATCAGGCCAACCAGTTTGCGCGAGTCTTGATCCATAACAACCGGCACCGAGCCGATGCCGCGTTCGCACATGATTCTCGCCACCAGTTGTGCGCTGTCGGTCGGGAGACAACTGACTGGATTAGGACTCATCACTTCTCTGATTTTCATGGGGGACCTCCTAGACCATTGTACTGAACCAAGACGGAATCAGAGCTTATGGTTGGCCCGTGCCGGGGTGCCCCATCCTTTTTCGCGTATTTTGCGAAAAGGGTGGGTGATGAGTATCGTGGGTGCGCCCGAGGGATGAGGGTCACTTCAGGAGTCTGCAAGAAATCCAAAGCAGGAGACAATCGTGGAATCGCGCCCTTCGTTTTTGATAGGGTGGAGCACCCGGCAATTGCCGAGGATATGCGGCGCGAATGGTTGGACAGAGAAAATTACGAGTTCAGACCGGTATCACTCGTACCGTCGGTCGTTTTGCAATCCTCGCGCTGCTTGCCACCACGTTATCCACCGCTGCGGATATGTATCCGGGGGCAAAAGCTTCTTCGACCGCCCGCCAGTCAAGCCTGAACAAGTCGATGCGCAAGGACTTGCCCAACTTCGGCGAGGCGAGTACGACCCTATACCGCGGCGGTCAGCCCTCGAAAAGAGGATTTCGCATCCTGGCAAAGATGGGGGTCAACATCGTGGTAGACCTGCGTGGGTCGCGCGATAGTGAGCGCAAGATCGTGACACATCTCGGGATGCAGTACGTGGCGCTACCCTGGCATTGCTGGTTTCCAAAAGATGAAATATTCGCGCAATTCCTTACATTGGTGCGGAAGAATCCAGGTAAGAAGATTTTCGTCCACTGCCGTTTGGGGGACGACCGCACGACAATGATGATTGCATCCTACCGTATGGCCCAAGAGGGCTGGTCCGCGGGGAAAGCCGAAAAGGAAATGGAGAAGTTTGGCTTTTCCTTCGCCCACAGACGTCTGATTTGCCCCGGCCTGTCTTCCTATGAAGAGAAATTTCCCCAGCGCTTTAAGACCAGCCCCGCATTCCGGCACCTGCGTTAGGGTTAAAGTCAAAACCGACAAAGCAAAGCTGCGAAGGGATTAGGGCACCCTCTGTTGTTTTGGATATACTGCCGGCGAAGGATGGGCCACCCGCCGTATTGCGCTAAAGACATCTCGAAGAGGCTGGAGAGCTAAAATTTAACCTTGTCTTTCGGCACGTTGCTGAGTTCGTCATGGGGCAGATCATTTTCATCTGACTCAAGCCATGCCACTACATTTGTGTATCTTGGTTTTGAAATGAAGTCCCATCTCATGTTGGTCAAAAGTTTTCCTTCTGTGTATCCGATATTCCGTGCCCCGTTCTCTTCCATCTGGGGCTAAAGCCCCGATTATTTTCGACTGCTACGCGCCCCTGAAGGGCCGCTCTTCCACGTCCCTGCAGAGACTTCGGAAGAGACAGGCGAGTCGCCTGTCGCTACGTGAGTCTTGCTGTTGGGTGGAGCAGTGCTTCAGCGCTGTGCCCGGCGTGAATAAAGAGGGCTTCAGCCTGTGAGGGATTTCGCTCGCATCTGAAACATCGCTCCAGGAGCCAATGCTAAGTGCCGAAGCTGAATGCTGACTGCTGAGTGCTGCCCCTCAAACCCCCGTCGCTTCCAGAATAGAGAACTCCCCGCCGGCATCGATTTCCCGCTCCAGGCGGAATCCCGCACCGGCCAGCAACGTTTCAAATTCGTGCCAGGTGCGTTGCCTGCCGGTGACCAGGGTCATCATGTGGATGTCGAGGATCTTCACGAAGTTGGGTTTCGAATCATCGCGAATCACCGCCTCGACCAGCAGCAGCTTGGCGTGTGTGGGCGCAAAGCGGCGGAGATTTTTCAGGATGCGGGTTGATTCCTCATCGCTCCAATCGTGGATGATGTCCATCATCAGGTAGGCATCGCAGACCGGCATCGCGTCCTTGAAAAAATCTCCACTCTGAAGACTCAGCCGGTCGGAAGCTATGCCGGATGCCTGTTCGATCACGTGAGGCGCCTCAAATAACACGCCGCGCAGGTGAGGATTCGCGGCCAGCACGGCTTCTAGCAGGTGACCCTGCCCGCCGCCGATGTCGCCGATCAAGTTGAAGTCCGAGAAGGAATAGTTCCCAACGATACCGGCAATTTGCGCTTGCGCTTTTCCCATCATGGCCTGATTAAAAATCTGGCTGGCTTCGGGATGATCGGCAAAGTAGCGAAAAAGGCCGTCAGGGAGAACTTGAGCCATGGCCGATTGTCCAGTGCGGACGGTGTGATCAAGTTTCCCGTAGGCAGCCCAATTGACGGGCAGACCTATCATGCGCACGAACGAGCGCATCGAGCGCGGATGGTCGCTGCGCAACAGACGGGAGGCGGGTGTGTGAGCAAATTTGCCGTCCCGGCTTTCGAATATTCCATGGCAGGAAAGCAGGCGCAGGACGCGGTTCAGCGCATCGGCGTTGGTTCCGGTGGACTCGGCGAGTGCCGCGGCGGTTCGTGGCTGATCGTCGAGCGCGTCCGCGACTCCGAGGTCAGCAACCACATGCAGGCATCGTGAAAGAGAGTATCCGCCGGAAATCTGCATCAGAGTTTCAGCCGGGGTGATGGCAGCGAGTGTTTCGGTGGGCATCTAGGAATCCTTGTGGGGCACTGAAATTGATTCGAGCAACTAACCGCGCGGAAGGTCCGGACGGCCATGCTAGGGGGATTAGACACTGAAGTCAACAACCGGTTGCACCGAACGTGGCCGCTAACTCTCAGCCCCGCCTGCTTTAGGGTGGCGCAGTGTGGTGCACGCACCGGCCCAGTCCGGAGGACGAAACAATTAAGCCCAGCGCTTCAGGGCTGGGGTAGGCGATCAACCGAGCAAGCCCCGGAGGGACGACACCAGGTCCCGCGTAGCAGACCGAAAATCATGGAGGTTATATCCCCGCCTGCTTTTGGGTGGCGCAGCGCTTCAGCGCAGCGATCAGCCGTGAATGAATCAGGGCTTTAGCCCTTAAGGTGGGCCTTGATGCAGATCTCAACGTCCCCCCAGGGGCCAAACGCTAAGTGCTAAATGTTAAGTGCCGAAGCTGACTGCTGAGTGCTGAATGCTGAGTGCTACCCCCCAAACCGCCTGCGCTATACTTGGACGAGATGGCCCCTGACTCGCAAAAGACGTTTTACCTGGAAACCTTTGGCTGCCAAATGAATGTCCATGACTCGGAAAAAGTCATTGGGACGCTCATGTCCGAGGGCTACCGCCAGGTGTCGACCGTCGAAGAGGCTGGGCTGATTCTGTACAACACTTGTTCTATCCGGGACAAAGCGGAGCAGAAGGTCTTTCACCGGCTGGCGGATTACAAAAAACTTCAGAAGCAAGGCAAGAAGTTTGGCGTCCTGGGCTGCGTGGCGCAGCAGGAAGGTGACAAGATTTTTGAGCGCGCGCCGCATGTTTCCATGGTGTGCGGATCGGCGTCATATCGGAATCTGTCGGCGATGCTGGTGCAGATCGAGGCAGGGAAGCAGCGCGTCACCGGGCTGGACGATCGCGAGACCGACGAGTGCTTTGAAACTGAATTCACCGCCCGCACCAATCCGCACCGGGGATACATCACTATCATTGAAGGGTGCGATAAGTTCTGCGCCTATTGTGTGGTTCCTTTCACGCGCGGCAAGGAGCGCAGTCGGACGTCAGATTCCGTGCTGAGCGAATCCCGGCAGATGGCCGACCTGGGTTATAGCGAAGTCCAATTGCTGGGTCAGAATGTAAATTCTTATAAAGATCCGGCAGGGAAGAAGTCTTTCGCGGAACTGCTGGCCGCGGTAGGCGAAATTCCCGGAATCCGGCGAGTACGCTTTACGACTTCCCATCCCCGAGATTTTGGCCGCGACATTGTTGAGGCTATCGATTCGCTTTCGACCCTCTGCAATCACGTCCACTTGCCAGTGCAGAGCGGATCGACTCGCGTCCTGGATGCCATGCAGCGCCTCTATACTCGCGACCAATACATGGAGCGCATCACCTGGATGAAAGCGGCGCGCCGGGAGATCAGCATCACCAGCGATATTATTGTCGGATTCCCGGGAGAGACGGAAGACGATTTCCAGGAAACGCTTTCCCTGCTGGACGAAGTTGAGTACGACAGCATCTTCGGATTCAAGTATTCCCCGCGCCCCAATACCCCGTCCTTGAAGTTAGAAGACGCCATTCCCGACGAAGAGAAAGCACGACGCTTAACAGTCCTGCAGGAGAGGCAGCGCGAAATCCAGAAACGACGAAATCAAAGACATCTAGGGCAAGTAGTTGAAGTGATGGTTGAAGGCAAGAACGAAGCCCGCGGCCAATGGATAGGCCGCACTTCACAAAACAAAACCATGAATTTCAAGACGCCCGAGGGGATATTTCCAAGCACCGGCAGCTACGTTTCAATAATGGCTACGGTTTGTCTTCCCAACAGTCTAGCTGGCGAAATGGTGATATAAGAATTGCGGAGATCATGATGGAAGTGGAGATGAAAATTCGCGGCCTCCTGATGGACCCGGTAACCAACATGCCAATCGTGATCCTAAAAGACGTCACCAGTGACATGGTCCTCCCCATCTGGGTAGGCATCTACGAAGCCAACGCGATCGCCCTAGAGATCGAAAAAGTCACCACCCCCAGGCCAATGACGCATGATTTGATCAAGAATGTGTTGGTGGGGTTGGATACGCAGGTGCATAAAGTGGTGGTTACGGAATTGCGGGAAGATACGTTTTATGCGGTGATCTTTATGGAGCGTGAGGGGCGCATCGTTAGTATCGATTCGCGGCCGTCGGATGCGTTGGCGCTGGCTTTGCGGGTGGATTGTCCGATCTATGTCGAGGATGAGGTGTTGAAGAATTCCAAGCTGGCGGCGAACGTTTCCGACCGCGTCAGCAGCGAAGAGTTGAGAAAGTGGCTGGAAGGATTGAATGATGAGGATTTGGGGAGATATAAGATGTAGGAAAGGCATTTAGGAAAGACATTTTCGATTTTTGATTTACGATTTTCGATTGAAAGTCAAAAGCTGAAAACCCTCTGTGGCTGATTCTGCTGCACAACTTCAACGAATTTATCTTGCTGGATTCGAGCTTCAGACCTTTGAGCGGTTTCCAAAATGTGTGGGTGTGGTGCGGGACGATTGCATCGCGCTGCTTGTGCCTACGCCACAGGGGTTGCAGATGCTGGGAACACCGGGGTGGCGGATGGGAGAGGCGATCGGAGTGCTGGTCAAGCTGGACGGGCGGCAGGTTTTCCAGGCTAAGCGGGAGATCGTCGAGGCGACCGCGGACAGGTTGGAGACGTTGCGTCGTTTTCGGGCGGAGGTGGAGGAATTGTTAACGGCCGGGGGCTGAAGGCCAGTTATTTATGCCGCTTACGCGGCCCTGAAGGGCCGCTCTTCCACGTTACTGCTTAACGTCCCCGATTCTCCTTTAATTCGCGGATGGTGATTCGTCTAGGCGCCGGGAGACCCGATTTGGCGGGGCTTTGGTCTGACTTTACATAATACCTGTTATCGGACGTTACATCAGAGGCGCTTAGCCTCGCTCGGCTGCGAAATCGCAACCAAGGCTGGTGCAGCTTGACAGGTCGATTTTGCTACCGCAGTATGCCCAGCATGAAAATTGCTTATGGAATGGTTGTGGCTTCCCTGTTGGCGGCGGCCTGTTTCGCGAAGGCAGGTACCGACTCGGAGACAAAAGCGGGCACTTCGTCGTCCAGCCTCCGACGTCCGGCTATTGTCGGCGTTGCGCATATTGGCCTCAAGACCGACAATCTTGATGCTGCGCGCAAGTTTTACACCGGTGTTCTCGGATTGCAGGAGCCGTT
>MNDG01000128.1:5065-24428 GCA_001914815.1 Acidobacteriales bacterium 13_2_20CM_55_8 | reverse complement strand
CAGGACAAGCACACCGAAGTGGGCGAAGGCTATCCCGTTGTTCAATGGAAAAGATCTCACTGGGTGGAGGATGAACAATCCAAGCCCGTCGGCCGCGTGGAAAGTCGAAGACGGAACGTTAGTCAGCCCCGGACATGGCGCCGAGATTATCAACGATTCGAAGTTCGAAGATTTCAAGTTGCATATCGAGTTCAACTGCCCGCCCAACGCCAACAGTGGCGTGTATCTGCGCGGCCGCTACGAGGTGCAAGTTGAAACCAACTCCATCCAGGAACCGCCCAGTCATCATACCGGCGGAGTGTACGGTTTCCTGGCTCCTTCGCCCGAACTGCCTCGCAAGCCAGGAGACTGGCAGAGTTTCGATATTACGTTGGTTGGAAGAATGATCACAGTGATCCAGAATGGCCAGACGATTATTAATAATCAGGAAATCCCGGGTATCACTGGTGGCGCTCTTGACAGCCACGAGGAATTGCCGGGACCGATCTACTTGCAGGGCAGCGAAGACGGACACGTCGCTTATCGGAATATTCTCATCACGCCGGCTAGGCAATAATCGGGGCAGAAAATCGGGTTCTGAGAACATCTTCAATCCGAGTTACGCGTTTGCCTAAAATTAATGACTTGCGTGACATCCTTCGCCAACCAGACGAGTTACAGCGGACGACATTGTTTGCGTAGGAAGCAATCCTGGGAGAGGGAAGGGCAGTGATTGGAGCCGTTGACATTGGCGGAACAAAAATAGCAGTTGGCATGGTGGATGACGACGGAAAGGTATTGTCTAAGTTGGAATCACCTACCGATGTCAGTCTTGTGTACTCAAACGGTTTAGAGCGAATTGCCGGCATGCTGCGAGAGACGGCACACACCGCTGGAATGAAGATTTCCGGAATTGGCATTGGGTCCACGGGGCCGGTAAATCCTTTCACCGGGGCGTTCGGCGATGTCGACTTTCTTCCTCAGTGGCGAGGCAAGAACCTGGTGGAAGATTTGGCGCGGACTTTCAACACGCGGGTGGTCCTTGAAAATGATGCAGACGCCGGCGCTTTAGCAGAGGGGGGCTGGGGTGTGGGAAGGAATAAGTGGCGACTGGTATATGTGACCGTGGGAACCGGAATCGGCGGCGGGATTATTCTGGACGGCGAGCTCTATCGCGGCGTGGATGGAGCTCATCCTGAACTCGGTCACCAGGTTATCGATCCGTCCGGACCACTTTGCACGTGCGGTTTTCGAGGCTGTTGGGAGGCGCTGGCTGCTGGTCCCGCCATAGTCGCGTGGTTCAAGAGCAACACGGCAGCGGACTCTCGCTACGCTGAGGATCTCACAGCCAAACGTATCTGCCAGCTTGCGCAGCAAGGAGATGAACTAGCGCTCCAGGCGGTCAAACGCGAGGCCTACTACCTGGGACTCGGTCTGGCCAATCTGGTGAATCTGTTTACTCCCGACGCGATCGTGCTAGGAGGCAGCGTGATGAAGAGTGCGGTTCTATTTCTCGATGGCATCCGCAAAGTGATTCGCCAGGGCTGCCGATTCGTTCCGTTTGAAAAGACGGAACTGGCCCTGGCCTCGCTGGGCGACGACGTCAATCTCATCGGTGCCGCCAGGGCTTGGCATCATCGATTCCGGCAACCAGCCCAGCCAAACTCTCTCCCAGCACCTCGCGGGACGAAGCGAAAAGCTAACCCTGTTCAGTGATGTGCCCTTTTCTGTTCCGCGGTCCAAAATGGCTGTCGCGTCGGCACAAATTCTATCGGCACTTCCTTGATAAATGTTTTCAGCCAGCGGGCGCACTCTTCCATCCCAGGCTGCTCCGACGGGACATGTCCGATCACAATGAGCGCCTTCGGCGTACCCGCACTGACCGCGTCCGCCGCATATTCCACCGTTTCCCATTCTCGTGTCTCGCCGACCAGGAGCACTTCGACATTGTCCGACGCCAGGGCGTGAGTCTCTCGCACGAACCCGGCAGAGCCGGGGCTGAGCGCGACTCTCGTTACTTTCATCTCAGGATTTCCCACCACGCGCAGCACGGGCGTGTCCAAGCGGTTCGCGACTTCGGTCGCGAGCTTTTCCACGGTAGTTTCCGGCATTGTGAACAAGTATTGGTTCGCCGGGTTCTGATATTTTTCCCAGCCTAACGTTCGCACCATGCCCACGAGAATGCCGTCCGGTTTTCTCATATGCCAGTGATCGTGAAATCTCCACACCACTAGCCCGTGTTTCTCGATGAATGTGCGTTTCGCCGTCCAAACTGCGTCATTTTGGTCCATGCCTTCGGGCTTATCCAAGTGATTGTAAAAAGTAGGCTCATGCGTGATGACGAGATTTTGTCCTTTTGCCGCGGCACGCTGCAACACGTCTAGCGTCGCCATCATGGTTACGGCAATTCCGGTTACGGGGCTGTCCGGATTGCCCGCCTTGAAGGTATCGACGGTGTCCCAATTCCACGGTACGCCAACGTGCCCCTGGATGGCCGTGACCACCTCCCTTGCTGTCGGCCGTTTGTCCTGGGCCTTTGCCCCTTGGCAAACAACTGCGAACGCAGCCAGCAGGACCAGTCCAAATCTCATTCTGTGTCCCTGAAGTTCCCTCATGACTTGGTTCCTGCGGTTCAAGTTCCTTACATTTAAAGTTTTGGCGGCATTACACTAGACTTCCAGTTTGAGACCCACCACCGCTCGAAGAGGTTACCTTCTTTTGAGACATATGAGAACCCAGCTAATAGCTCATGCGATTTTTCTATTTGTATCCCTTGCTGCAGCACAATCGAAGCGTCAACTTAACCTAATGCCGATGCCTTCCACGGTGCAACTTGGAACAGGCCAACTGGCGATTAATCAATCCTTCTCCATCGCGGTCACGGGCTTTCAGGACCCGAGATTGAAGCGCGGCGTACAGAGGTTCATGTCGGATCTTTCCCGGCAAGCCGGAATGCTGCTCACGCAAAGCCCGGCGCAATCGTCCAGCCCGACTCTACTCATCCACGCTGATCATGCAAGCGAAGAAGTGCAAAGAAGCGACGAGGATGAGTCCTATGAGCTGGCAGTCAGCGAGTCAAACGCCAAGCTCAGCGCAGCGAATCCGCTGGGCATTTTCCACGGTCTTCAAACATTCCTTCAGCTGATAGCACCTATCGGGGATGGATTTGCCGTACCAGTCGTCACAATAAAAGATCAGCCTCGCTTCGTTTGGCGAGGATTGCTCATCGATGTCGGCCGCCATTTCATTCCCGTGGATGTGCTCAAGCGCAACATGGATGGCATGGCAGCGGTGAAGATGAATGTCTTGCATCTGCACCTTTCCGACAACGAAGGGTTCCGCGTCCAGAGCAAGCGCTTTCCCAAGTTGCACGAAATGGGATCCGACGGTTTGTATTACACCCAACAAGAGATTCGCGAGTTCGTAGCTTATGCGCGCGATCGTGGTATCCGCGTTGTCCCTGAGTTTGATATTCCGGGCCACAGCCGCTCATGGTTTGTCGGCTATCCGGAGCTGTCTAGCAGCCCAGGTCCGTACAAGATCGAGCCCGATGGACCTAATTCGGTGATGGATCCCACTCGCGAGGAGACTTACAAGTTTCTGGATAAGTTCATTGGTGAAATAGCCCAGCTTTTCCCCGACGCATACTTTCATATTGGCGGAGACGAGGTAGACGGCCAGCCGTGGGATGCCAATCCACAGATCCAGGTTTTCATCCATTCTCACGGCATGAAAGGTAATCAGGATCTGCAAGCGTACTTCAATCAACCGCTGCTGAAGATTCTGACGAAGCATCACAAAATCATGATGGGATGGGATGAGATATTACATCCCGATTTGCCAAAAACCATTGTCGTGCAGTCTTGGCGTGGACAGGAGTCGCTGGCAACCGCAGCGAGGCTAGGCTACAGCGGCTTACTCTCCTTCGGGTACTATATCGATCTGATGTGGCCGGCCTGGCGGCATTATGCTGTCGATCCCATGGCCGACGATGCTGCAGCAGCTTTGCGCGCGGATGAAAAGCGCCGCATTCTCGGGGGCGAAGCTTGCATGTGGACGGAGTGGGTCACATCAGAAAATATCGATTCCCGAGTCTGGCCCCGCACTGCCGCGATCGCCGAGCGCTTATGGTCTCCACAGGAGGTTCAGGATCTGGGCTCGATGTACGCAAGACTTGGCGAGGTAAGTTGGCGTCTGGAATGGCTGGGCCTGACGCACCGATCCGGAGAATTTCAGATGTTGCATCGTATGGCCGGGACGGACGACATTTCCGCGCTTCGCACCCTCGCCGATGTGGTCGAGCCGGTGAAGGACTACACCAGGATCAGCAATGTGAAAGGTCCGTGGGACTTCCGCGCTCCGTTAAATCGGCTGGTGGATGCCGTCGGCCCGGAGAGCGATCCGGCACGGCGTTTTGGCGATCTGGTGGAGAGGTATATCCAAAGCGGATATAAAGATCGAGCCGCGGCACGCGAAATTCGGACATTGCTTACAGCTTGGCGCGATAACGATGCGAAGTTACATTCGGTTCTGGAGCATTCTTTTCTGCTGCGCGATGTCATACCTTCGTCCTCAGAAGCCTGGAGGGCGCAGCAACTGGCGCGCATCGAGAGCGCAAGAGAAGCGAAGGCTGACCTTCTGCTCATGGTGGCTACACCTGTCGAGCGGTTAATCGAGGCTAGTGCGAGTCAGACGCACAACTGAACTTCTGGCGTGGGAGCTGATCCCAAAAGTTGCCGTGAAGCTGTGCTGGACATTCCGGCAGTAAAGAGAAATCGTTTCACGGTGCCTGGGCGCTGGATTCCCGGACTACCAGTTCGGGTTGGATGGCGATTTCTTCGGGATAATCTTGGTTGTCTTCTATTCTGGCCAAAAGTGTTTTTGCGGCGACTTCTCCCATTTGCCGCAATGGTTGGCGGACGGTGGTCAGACTCGGGTTGTGAAAGGCTGCGCCCTCGATATCGTCGAAACCGACTACTGACACGTCTCTGGGCACTTGCAGGCCGGCCTCGCGGATGGCTCGAATGGCACCAATGGCGGAGATATCGTTGTAGGCAAAGAGCGCAGTAAAGGGATGGTTTCTAGCCAGCAAATTCTTGGTATAGGGATATCCCAATTCCGGGGAAGATTCCTGAGATTCAATTTGCACAGTCAATTGGGGATCCATTTCTATGCTGAATTCCTGAGCCACTTCGCAGATTGCTTCCCAACGGTCAACAGAGTCGGAGCTGGCAGGATTACCGCGCATGAAGGCGATCCGCCGGTGTCCCAGGTCGGAGAGATGGCGCAGCGCGACCCAGGCGGCTTTGTGGTGGTCCAAAACAATGTTGGTCACGCCTGGATGGTGGCGGTGACCGGCAAGGGCGACCGTGGGTAAGGCCAGGCGATGGGGCAAATTGAGGTCGATGGTGATGAAGCCTTCCACGCCGCGCTGCAGGAGGAGGGAAGTGTAGTTCTCCAGCAATTGAGGATCATGGCGGTGGATGCCGGTAAGGAAAAAATAGTCGCGTTGGCGAAGGAAATTTTCCACTCCCGCGATGACCGGTGAGCTGTAGGCATCGCCAATTTCATGGGCAATGATTCCGATAGTGTAGGTTCGTTTCTTGCGCAGGGTGCGGGCAAAGAAGTTGGGCTGGTAATTGAGTTCGCGAACGGCAGTGAGAATGCGGTCCCTGGTGTGTGGGGGAATGTGCTTGGCTGCTGGGGAGTCGTTAATGACCGCGGAAACCGTGCCCGGGGACAGTTGGACATGTTGGGCAACTGCCTTCAGAGTGATCGGCCGCTCGGCCTTCTGGCGACTCTCTTTGCCCGGCTTCATTTTTTTTCAATTCCTGTGGGCTTCAATTCCGTCGGAAGATGCCTGACGGCAAGCAGGCAGGCAAGCCATCTTACACGGCATCTTGGCGGCCACCTCCGTTCCCAGAATGACACCCCATAATTTTGCGGTTGACAAATGTTATGACCTTGACGCTTAATATGTCCCCATTGTGGGTTATTAAAACGGTATTGTGCCACAACAAAATCGTTCTTGTAAGCCGGAGGCTGAAAATGCGTAGAGCCCTGTGGTTCCTGCTGGTCGTGTTCTGCTTCGTCTCTGTCTCGCTTCCGCTGGCTGCGCAAAAATTTACGGGAACCATTCGGGGCGTGGTCACTGACCCGTCAGGCGCGACGGTGCCGGGCGCCGAGGTGACCATCGTGAACACGGGTACTGGTGAGGCTCGCACCGTGACCACTAATACAGAGGGCGAATACGTCGCTGCTCAGCTCGAGGTTGGAACTTATGACATCACGGTGAAGAAGGGAAGCTTCAAGGAAGCTGTGAGCAAGGGCGTGGACCTGCACGTCGCATCGACGGCGACGGTGAACGTTGCGCTGCAACTGGGAAATGTGAGCGAACAGGTTACGGTGGAAGCCAACGCTGTCCAGGTGGAAACATCCACCGGAGCCGTGGGGAACGTAATTGAAGGAAATCAGGTTCGCGAGCTGCCATTGAATGGCCGGAGCTTTGTGCAGTTGACTCAGTTGATGCCGGGTGTCTCGCCGGCGTCAAACTTCGATTCCAAAAATAAAGGTTTGATGGCGGGTGTCGACTTTTCGGTGAACGGCAATAACACTACCGGCAACCTGTTCCTGGTAGACGGTGTGAACAATAACGATATCGGATCAAATCGCACCATTCTTGTGTATCCCTCGATCGACGCCATCCAGGAGTTCAAAATCCTGCGCAACAGTTATGGTCCGGAATATGGGCAGGCCATGGGCGCGATCGTGAATATCGTGACCAAGGGCGGTACCAATCAATTCCACGGCGGCGCATTCTATTTCGGCCGGAACGACGTGCTGAATGCCACCGACTATTTCAACAATCTGAACGGCATTAAGAAAGATGTGCTGCGCCGCAATGATTGGGGTTACGACCTGGGCGGCCCGGTTGTGAGGGACAGGCTGTTCTTCTTCTGGTCGGAGGAGTGGAATCGCGAACTGCGTGGTAAGGCTCGCGCTGCGAATGTTCCGACAGTGGCAGAGAAGGCTGGAGACTTTAGCAATCCGAGGCCTGCCGCCTGCGAGAACGCACCAACGATCGGTGGAAGTGTGGTCACAGCAGTTCCAGCAGGGCAGTCTTCGCCGTTGGGTCAGTTGCTAGTGCAGATGTTCCCGGATCCTAATATCAGCAACCCGGTGAATTGTAAGAATTGGGCGGAATCTTTAACAGCACCCATTTTCTGGCGGCAAGAAAACCTACGGGTGGATTACAAGCTGGGTAAGACTTGGAGCGTGTTTGGACGATACACTCAGGATCACTGGTCTCAACCGTACCCCAGCACGCTGGGTTTCTGGGGCGACGATCGCTATCCGTCGATCGAGACGAGCTGGATTCAGCCAGGATACCAAGCCACTATCAAATTGACCAAGCTGCTGGGCAGCACGGCGGTGAACGATTTCCAAATCTCCTATGCGGCTAATCGAATTTTGGCACAACGCGGCGGAACCAATCCCGGGCTGAACGACCAGATAACCGCTCTTGTGGCGCCTACTCTTTATTACCCTCTGACAGACAAGCATGACGGACTCAAGAGTGGTTATCCGATTTTCTGGGGCGGACTGGGCAACGGAGCCAATGATGACAGTCTGTGGACCCAGGCTCCGTGGCATAACAACGAGCAGCTCTACATCTTGAAGGACGACTTTTCCAAGGTTATCGGGGCACATACCTTTAAAGTCGGATTCCTGGCCAGCAACAACCAGAAGAACGAGTTGGTTAATCCGTCTGATGGTGATATGCCGAATTTCTGGGGTGTCGATACGGGGTGCACAGCCCCCGCGGTTTGTCCGGATAGCGGAAATGGAACATTTAACGCCCTATGGAATCAGACGTTGTGGGGCTTTGGCGAATCCCAAACCAATCCTTTCACTGAAACCCGTTGGCACGACTATGAGTGGTATTTCGGGGACAGTTGGAAGGCACGCCGCAACGTAACCGTAGAATATGGGTTCCGTTGGTCGTTTCTGCGGCAGCCATTTGCTGCCAAGAACAAAATCGCCAACTTCCAGCCCAGCGCCTACGACCCAGCTCTGGGCGCCGATCCCTGCAACGGCTTGTGGCTCGTTCCGGGGACCAACTTCTGTCAGGCGGCAGGCTTACTGGGTGGGGTACCTGGCCCCAACCGCTCTCTGAAGGAGAACGATAACCACGCCATTGCACCACGCATCGGCATTGCCTGGGATCCTAAAGGCGATGGCAAGATGGCCTTTCGGGCTGGTATTGGCCAGTTTTTCCAGCGCGAGCGCTTGACTCAATATCTGCTGGTCGCGACCAACCCGCCATATTCATTGAGCGTGGGCGGCAGCCATCCATTGGATGTAGCACCCGCGCCCGGATCGTTGTCTGCTTCCGGCACGCCGGCTTGGTCACTGGATCCGGCTCACCAACTACCCAATACCTGGCAGTGGAACCTCACGGCTGAGCGCGAGCTCTTCCGGGATTCAAAGCTGGAAGTGGCTTACGTAGGCAATCGTGGTCTCCACGTTATCCGCTACTCGGATATCAATGCCGTTCCTGTCTCGCAGCTTTTGGATTTTGCAATTAATGGCGACAACACCGTTCGGCCCTTTGGTGTCGACAATAATAATTGCGGCAGCCACCCGCTGCCCTGTGGCCATTGGGGGACGATCAATCAGGCAGGTTGGGAGGCTGGCTCGAATTACCATGCGCTCCAGACGTTGTTCCGCACGCGGGTGAAGGCGTTGGATGCCCAGTTCGCATATACCTGGTCAAAATCGCTGGCCGACACAGACATCACCAACAGCGGTAACGCGGGTCAAACCGGCACGTTGCTCGATCCGTTCAACCCGCGTAAGGATTACGGTCCGACATTGATCAACCGGCCGCACACCTTCGTGGCCAACATCGTTTATAACATCCCGGGGTTTACTGGGCATAACGCCTTTACCCGAGGCGTTCTGGGAGGCTGGGAGCTCGCCAGCATTCTGGGTTATTCCAGTGGTCCGTCCATAACCGCCAGAGCAGCAATCGCCCGAACCGGGTGACGGGACAGTCATGTTATGCCTCGAGTGGCCCCAAGTACCAGTGGCTCAATCCAAACGCGTGGACGATGGACAACTACCCGTTGGGGACGCTGGGCAACTCTCCGGTCGGAGTGTGCGGGGGTCCGGGAATAGCTAACACCGACTTCTCCGTCTACAAGAACTTCAAGCTTACAGAGAGAGTGGGTATGCAGTTCCGCCTCGAGTTTTACAACCTATTCAACAAGGTTCAGTTCCGCGCGGACAACCTCAATAACACGCTCGCGACTACCGGTTATGCGTGCGATTCGAAGAATGTGGGTGATGTCAACTTCGCGACTCGGTGTCCGAATGGGGTGACGAACTTGGTTTCATGGAACCGCGCTACTGACGCAGACATTAACTTTGGTCAGCTTACCGGTGACCGTGGGCCGCGTGAAATTCAGTATGCTCTGAAGTTTACTTTCTGAGCTGCTTCTTCCAATGGGGTGAGGCTTGACTTCGGTCAGGCCTCACCCTTTATTCTTGTCGCACATGGGTTCCCGCAGCTGTTGGTGTTTCCCTAGCATCGCAATCCTCACTTCTGGTGCAGCGCAAAAATCTCCTGCGAGGCAAGCCGAGCCAGATTCTCTGCAACAGCATTTCGATGCCGCCCGCACTTTTGAAATTGGCGGAGATCAGCAGCACGCGGCTGCGGAATACAAAGCATTCTTGGGCGAAGCCTTGAGGCGCATCGCCAATGCCCACGCTCATGCGAACCAGTTCGATTCGGCGGCAAAGCTCTTCGATGATGCGCTTCGGTTAACGCCGGACCAGCCAGATGTATGTTTGGATTACGCCACAATGCGGTTGCAAGAAGGAAAGCTGGCTGAGGCCAGGACGCTGGCTGAAAAGGCCGTCAAGGGGGCGCCGAACAACGCAGCAGCCCAATACACGCTTGGAGGCGCGCTGTTCCAGCAAGCAGACTACAAGGCGGCGCGGGAGCACCTGGAAGCTGCTGTAGTCGCCGGTCCGACCTTCGAGAACGGGTACCTGCTGGGCATCACCTATCTCAAGCTCAATGACCTGAACCGGGCGGCGCTGCTGTTCAACGAGATGATCACAGGTCTCGGAGACACGCCGCAGATCCATATGTACCTGGGCCGGGCCTATCGGGAAGGAGAGTTTTTTGAGCAGGCGGTGGAGGAGATCAAGAAGGCGATCGCCAGGGATCCCAAGTTGAAGCAGGCTCACTATTTTCTGGGCTTGGCCTATGTGGGACGTGACGGCGACTCAGGATTTCCCGCGGCCATCCCGGAATTTCAGGCTGAACTCAAGATCAATCCCGACGACTTTCGCAGTCATTACATGCTGGGATACATATGGTGGAAGCAACGCAATATGAAGGATGCGGAAAGCGAACTGGTGCGAGCAGCAAGCCTAGATCCGCAGAGTCCTGATCCTCTGGTGTATCTCGGCCAGTTGTACAACGACAGCAACCGTCTGGCGGAAGCTGAGAGCACGTTGCGCAAGGCGATTGCCCTAACTAAGGATGTTTCGCGTAATGGATATCAGGTGAACCGGGCGCATTACGCGCTGGGTCGGATTCTGCTTCAGACCGGCAGACGGGAAGAGGGAGAGAAGGAGCTGAAGATCTCAGAAGAGATCCGGCGGCAGATCCCCAACCCGGCGAAGGAGCAGAAGGCTCAGAAGACATCGAGTCCCGTCCAGGAAGATGCTCCGGGCAGATTAGCTGAAACACCTCCTGCTGTTTCGTCGGCGGAATTGAAGAAGGTGGAGCAATATGTAGCGCAGCTCGCGCCTCAGATTGCTGACGCGTATAACAACCTGGGCGTGGCTGCCGCGGGGCGAAAGGATTTCGCCGCGGCACTGCAACTCTTTCAAAAAGCCGGAGAATGGAATCCTGGGCTCGAAACTTTCGACCGTAACCTGGGCATGGCCGCCTTTTACGCCAACCAGTACGACCACGCGATTGTGCCGCTGCAGCGACACGTGCAAGGCCATCCAGATGATGTTAGGGCGCGGGCAGCACTCGGCCTCAGCTTTTATACTTTGGCAAATTATCCGAAGACTTTGGAAACCCTGCGGCCGATCGAGAAACAAGTCGATGCTGATCCGGGCTTGTCGTATGCCTATGCAGTTTCTCTGGTGAAGACGGGGGATTACACCCAGGGCGTGGACCGCCTCAAGTCACTTGAGGCCGCGAATCCCAACACCGCGGAGATACACAAGCTGTTGGGCGATGCGTTTGCCGACCAAGGGGTCTATGGCACGGCGCTCGAAGAATATCGCAAGGCGATTGCTATTGATCCCAACCAGGGGCGTACTCATTTCGTGCTAGGACTCGCACTCATTCATCAGGGCAGTCTGCCGGAGGCGGCACAGGAACTCCGCACCGCGCTCAAGCTTGATCCTTCCGATGTTCAAACGAAATATCATCTGGCCTTCGCGCTTCTTCAGATGCAACAGAAGGGGGAGGCCCTGCCTTTGTTGCAGGAAGTGATCCGGCAGGATCCGCAGCATGCGGATGCTTACTATCAGTTGGGCAAGATGCAGCTTGAGCAGGGCGAGGCAAAGGCTGCCATCTCCAGCCTGGAGACGGGAGCGAAACTGAAGCCGGGAAGCGACTACATTCATTATCAATTGGCGCTGGCCTACCGCCGCGATTCACGGACCGGAGATGCGGAGCGGGAGATGAAGGTGTATCAGGAACTGAAGAACCAGCGTAGAGGCGCGTCCCAGCCGAATTAGAAGTGTGATTCCCGTCAAGCGCTAGAAAGGTTTTCTGACTTCCAACTTTACTTCTATGTTTCTGCGTTGTTCTAGCTGCCTGGTCGCGCTGGCTTGTTTGTTGCAACTCACAGCGTCGGCACAGAAAGCGGCAGAAAAGGTAGAGCCCGCCATCACCTTCCACTTCAGCGATATAACGTCTTCCAGTGGAATCCACTTTCAACATGCAATTTCGCCGGAGAAGAAGTACATCATGGAAGCAATGAGCGGCGGTGTGCTTCTCCTCGACTACGATCAGGACGGCTGGCTGGATATCTATTTCACGAATGCGCCCAGTGTGGCTATGGCGCTTCACGGAGAGAAAGCCAAGAGCGCGCTCTATCGCAACAATCATGACGGAACTTTCACCGATGTCACCGATAAGGCTGGCGTGGGATTTCCATGCTGGGCCATGGGTGGGGCGGTGGGCGACTACAACAATGACGGCTGGCCCGACATGCTGATTACTTGTGCGGATGGAATGGTGCTGTATCGCAACAATGGCAACGGCACGTTCAGCGATACCACCAAACAGGCGGGTCTGCTGGACAGGCGGGGTTTGATGGTCACACGTTATGTCGAGTTCGATCTCAAGAATTTGCCGCAGTTCGGGGTGGGCGCGACCTGCCACTATCGTGGCATCCCGGTGCAATGCGGACCGCGTGGCATGAAAGGGCAGAGCGACAGCCTGTATCACAACAATGTCGACGGAACTTTTTCCGACGTTTCAAAATCCGCCGGGGTGGACGATCCTGCCCGCTATTTCGGCTTGGGTGTCGTCTGGAGCGACTTCAACGATGATGGCCGCCCCGATCTGTTCGTCGCTGATGACTCGACTCCGAATTATCTTTACCGCAATGATGGTAATGGGCACTTCAGCGATGTGAGCTTCATGTCAGGAACTGCCGTGAGTGGTGATGGTGGCGAGATGTCGGGGATGGGTGTCGCGGTGTGCGACTACAATCACAGCGGCCGATTTTCCATTCACATTACCAACTTCGAGGATCAGAATAATTCGCTTTATCGCAACGACGGGAATTTTGGCTTCACTGATGTGTCTTTTGCGGCAGGGATCGGAAAGCCTACGGTGCCTTATCTGGGTTGGGGAACTGGGTGTGTAGATCTCGATAATGATGGATGGGCGGACTTATTCGTGGTCAATGGTCATGTATACCCGCAGGTGGATAACTTGCCTGTGGGCGCGAAGTATCGCGAACGAAAGCTGGTATTCCTCAACCAACACGATGGTACGTTTCAGGATGCGAGCGGTGTGGCAGGTGCTGCGCTTGCGATTCCGCAGGCCAGTCGCGGCGCCGCGTTTGGCGATCTGGATAATGACGGTGATATTGATGTAGTGATCGAGAACCTGGATGGCGCGCCAATGATCCTGCGCAATGACGGCGGTAACCAGAAACACTGGATCACGTTGGAGCTGGCCGGATCAAAGAGTAATCACCTGGCAATAGGGGCCAAAGTCAAAGCAATTGCTGGTTCTCTAGTGCAGGTAGATGAGGTACGCAGTGGAGGAAGCTATCTGTCACAGAATGACCTGCGAATTCATTTTGGATTGGGGGATGCGAGTAAAGTCGATCGGCTGGAGATTCGCTGGCCCTCCGGCCGAACCGAAGTGTTGGCTGATCTCGCGGCGAACCATTTCTATTCAGTGAAGGAATCTGAAGGCATTGTCGCGCCGGAGAAAGTGCGTCCGGGGCGGTAGTTGTTGGTCCCTGGTCCTCGGTCATTGGCCCGGGACGATCTGTTTAGGGTTGGCCAACGACGAACGATCAAATGTGCATTACAATAACGATTTTCTGCGAGCCTGATTTTCGGCTGACGAGCACTGATCCGTATAGCGACGATCGGAGGATTGCATGAAGCAGCGAATTGTAAAGCGCGCGTTTTTACCGGTCATTTTTTTGGCGGCCACGTCATGGGCATTTGCAGGAGACACTATTCCCAAGGCCGCATGGAAGCGCGCCATCGGTTTGCCGCTGGCCAACGCGGGGACGAAAAAGCCGACTCTTGACGCCGGACACATTGACGATGGCTACTGGCAGGGAGCGCCAGTTGGAGGATTTGGCGCGGGCACCTTCTCGCGAACTTATCGCGGTGATTTCGCGCGCTGGCACATTAAGAATGGCGTGCATAAATATCAGACGGTTTACGCAAATCAGTTTGCCATGTATCAGAAAGCGGAAGGCGCGGCGGAAGGCGTTGGCTGGCGACTACTACTCCCTTTATCCCAAATCCTGGTATGACTATCGTTGGGACAAATTTCCCGCGCACGTGGTGCTGGAACAGTTTTCTCCCATCCTTCCCGATAACTATCGCGAGACCAGCTACCCGGTGGCCGTGTATCGCTGGCATGCGGAAAATCCCACTAATCGTGCAGTGACAGTATCAGTGCTGCTCTCCTGGACAAATATGGTGGGCTGGTTCCGCAGCTTCTCCCGAGACTTGAGCGGCGGACTCGACGCAGGAAATCGTAATCGGCTGATGAATCAAGATGGTATGAAAGGAATCTTGTTCGATCGCAACCGCAGTGGAGCCGTTCAGGATGAGTGGGACGGCCAGTTTGCGATCGCGGCGTTGGAGTCGCCCGGGATCGAAGTCACGTATCAGACGACGTATCTCCCGGAGGACACGGAGCGAAGCGATATCTGGAAACCGTTTGCCAGCGATGGCCGGCTTGCTAACAGCGACCAAAATTGGGTGAGCAGTGGTGAAAGGCTGGCTGGAGCTATTGCAGTACGCTTCACTCTGAAGCCGGGCGAGAAGCGCGTGGTCCCGATGGTGATCGCCTGGGATCTTCCCATCGTACAGTTTGGTACCGGCCGTAAGTGGTATCGGCACTACACGGATTTTTACGGTACGACCGGTACCAACGCGTTGCAGATCGCACGCGACGGCTTGACGAACGCCGCCAAATGGAGCGATGCCATTGATGCCTGGCAGGCTCCATACATCAACGACGAAAGCAAGCCCCTGTGGTACCGGGGAGCGCTTTTCAATGAGCTGTATACGGTGGCGGACACCGGATCTTTCTGGGGACGTCCCGTGGGTTCCGATCCAAAGACTCCGAACACGTTTACCTTCATGGAGTGTTTCGATTATCCATATTATGGGACGCTCGATGTTCGTTTCTATGGTTCCATGCCTCTAACCAAGTTTTGGCCGGAGATTGATAAGCAGGAACTTCGCCAGTTTGCCGACACGGTTCCGCAAGACCAGGCTGACAAATATCTCTGGAATTGGAAGACACAGCATACCAAGGCGCTGCAATTCCGTCTGCGCAAGGCGAAGGGAGCGGTGCCGCACGATCTCGGGGTGCCCGAGGAAGATCCGTTTGTGCAGCCGAACCAGTTTAGTTGGCAGAACACCAGTGACTGGAAAGATCTGAACAGCAAATTTGTTCTGATGGTCTACCGCGATTATGTGTTCACCGGGAAGAAGGATCAGACTTTTCTGCGCTACACGTGGCCGGCAGTGCAAGAGGCGCTGGAGCATCTGCGACAGTATGATCGTGATGGCGATGGCGTGCCCGAAAACGACGGCTATCCGGACCAGACTTATGACGAGTGGATCGTGAAGGGTGAAAGCGCGTACTGCGGCGGATTGTGGTTGGGCGCACTGCGAGCCGCTGAGGAGATCGCGCGCGCCTTGGGCGACGCGGCAGCCGTTTCCAAATATCACGATCTGTTCACCAAAAGTCAGTCCAGTTACGTCAAGAAGCTATGGAACGGCGAATATTTTCGCTACGACACCGCGAGCGAGTATCGCGACAACATACAGGCCGATCAGCTCGCTGGGCAGTGGTACGCGAATATGACCGGACTCGGCGACTTGGTTCCTCATGACATGCAACGCAAGGCGCTGAGGCGAATTTTTGATTTCAACGTCATGAAGTTCGCTAAAGGAGAAATGGGCGCGGTCAACGGCATGGGTGCAGACGGCACAATCATCAATACCAATGAGCAAGTGAAGGAAGTGTGGACAGGGACCACATACGGACTTGCCGCGCTGATGCTGACCGAAGGGATGAAGGACGAGGGCTTCCGCACAGCATGGGGCGTGTACCACGTCACTTATGAAACGAAGGGCTACTGGTTCCGCACGCCGGAAGCATGGGAGATTGAGGGAAATTACCGGGCGTCCATGTACATGCGTCCGGCGGCGATTTGGGCTATGGAGATGACTGCGCCACCGAAGTGAGTGGCGACGCGGCATGAGGCTTTCGATGAAATGTTGGTGCAGAATTTCTATCTTTCGTTTCGTACTGCTGGCGGCCGTCACGTTGGTGCTGGTTGCTTGCGGACAAAGTCAGACGACTTCTTCGCCCGCTGGAAACCCATGGACCCTGGTCTGGAGTGATGAATTTGGCGGCTCGAATGGTTCCGCTCCGGATTCGTCAAAATGGAATCTCGAAACCGGTGGCGATGGTTGGGGCAACCACGAACTGGAGTACTACACGAGTCGCCTGCAAAACGCGCAGATTCAGAATGGTTCTCTCGTCATCACTGCATTAAAGGAACCGTACACGGGCACTGACGGTGTCACGCGCAACTATACTTCCGCACGGATGAAGACCGCCGGCAAGTTTGAACAACAATATGGCCGTTTTGAGGCGCGAATTAAGATTCCCTACGGGCAGGGAATGTGGCCGGCATTCTGGATGCTGGGCAATGATATTGGCACGGTGGGATGGCCAACTTGCGGCGAAATCGACATCATGGAGAACATCGGGAAGGAACCTGCGATTGTGCACGGCACCATTCACGGTCCGGGCTATTCGGGAGGTGCTGGGATCGGCTCTTCCTTTTCATTAGCCAGCGGCCGCTTCGCCGATGACTATCATCTTTATGCGGTGGAATGGGAGCCGAACGTAATTCGGTTTTATGTGGACAGCAATCTTTACGCTACCCGAACTCCCGCCGAGCTGCCGCAGGGAACGAAATGGGTTTACGACCCTCCGTTTTTTATGATTCTGAACCTCGCGGTTGGTGGAGACTGGCCTGGCGCTCCTGACAACGCCACCGTTTTTCCGCAGACTATGCTGGTGGATTACGTGCGGGTTTATAAGAAGTCGGTGTCTCGCTAACGCTTCTCCTACGCTATCTGGCGACCACGTTCAGCTTGGTCTCGATCAAGTCGACGGAGTTGCCTCCAACCATAATCTTGAATGTTCCCGGTTCCACTACGCGGTGCATGTCACGATTGAGAAATGAAAGACTTTCGGGGCCTAGCGTGAACTCGACGGTCTGAGTCTGTCCCGGATCCAGGGTGACGCGCTGAAAGCTGCGCAATTCCTTGACTGGCCGGGTCACGGAGCTGACCTCGTCGCGGATGTAAAGTTGCGCAACTTCGTCGCCACGCAATTTTCCGGTGTTGGTGACATCGACGGAAACCTTGGTTTGTCCTTGCGGATCGATGGTTTCTGGAGCGAGGCGCAGATTGCCGTATTGGAAAGTGGAATAGCTGCGCCCATAGCCGAAGGGAAAAAGCGGTTGCGTGGTCGTGCCCAGGTATTCACGTTTTGCTGAAGGCTTCTGATAATAGTAATCGGGCAACTGTCCAACCGAGCGGGGAACAGTGATAGGCAACTTGCCGCCGGGATTGTAGTCGCCGAAAAGCACATCGGCGACGGCGATTCCCGTTTCCTGGCCCAGATACCAACCATCGAGGATAGCGGGGACGTTGGCGGCGATGTAGTTGATTGAATTTGGTCTGCCATGAAGCAGAAAAACTATTGTGGGTTTGCCGGTGGCAACGATTGCTTTGGCCAGGTCGTCCTGACTTCCCAGTAGGTCGAGGCTGTCACGATCTCCCTCGTGCGTGGGCGCCCAGGCTTCGCGGGAGGTCTGCTCATTTTCGCCGAGGACGAGGATGACGACGTCAGCTTTCTTCGCGACCTGTACGGCTGCGGCGATGCGCTTGGCGTTGAGTTTAGGATCGCCGAGCACAACTTTGTCGGCATACCAGTCTGGCGCGGTTTCAGTAATTTTGCAGCCTTCGGAGTAGAAGACCTCGGCTGAAGCGCCAACTTTGTTTTTTATGCCTTGGAGAATGCTGACACCGCCGCCGAGATGGAGTTCGGCCGCGTTCGGGCCGATGACCGCAATTCGCTTGTACTTGTTTCGATCCAAGGGCAGCAGATTGTTCTGATTCTTCAGTAGGATGATGGCCTCATGAGCAGCTTTCAAAGCCAGTTGCTGATGCTCGGCATTGTTGGTGATTTTCTCTGCGTACTCGGGATCGACGGATGGATCGTCGAACAGGCCAGTCAGGAATTTCAGCCGGAGAATTCGTGCAACCGACCGATCAACGTCACCCTGAGAAACTTTCCCTTCGCGAACCTGGTTGATCAAGGTGTAGTAGGCGTTGCCGAAGGGTAGTTCGACGTCAACGCCGGATTCGAGCGCCAGCTTGGCGGCCTCGTCATTGTTGGAGACGATATGGTGCAATACGTTCAGGTCAGCAACCGCAAAGTAGTCGGACACTACGACTCCCGCGAATCCCCACTCCCGGCGCAGGACGTTATCCAGCAGATGTTTGTTGCCGTGAGAAGGTATTCCGTCGATCTCATTGTAGGAAGGCATCACGCTCTGCACGCCGCCTTCCTCGACAGCGGCTTCGAACGGCTTTAGAAAGTATTCACGAATGACGCGTTCAGAATAGTTGCCGGGCGCGACGTTAGTGCCGCCTTCCGGTTGGCCGTGCACGGCAAAATGTTTTGCCGTGGCGACCACGTGCGAATTGTTAATGAAGGGGCCGGCACCCTGGAAACCCTGGATTGCGGCGACGCCAATGCGCGACACCAAAAAAGGGTCCTCGCCGTAGGTCTCTTCGGTACGTCCCCAGCGCGGATCACGAGCGAGATCGAGTACGGGGGCCAGGCATTGCTGAGCGCCGCGGGCGCGTACCTCCGCAGCGGTCGCAGCGAATACATCATGAACCAACGAAGGATCCCAGGTTGAGGCCAGGGCAATGGCCTGAGGGAAGGAAGTTCCCTTGGGCGCGGCGTGTCCATGCAGGCATTCTTCGTGGAAAAGAATGGGAATACCCAGCCGCGTGTTTTCCTTCATCCATTTCTGCAGAGTATTGGTGAAGTCTGCCATCTCGCGTGGGCCGCGCTTCTCACTCGGACGTGACATCTCGCCCAAACCATTCTTCAGCAACAGCGACGCCTGTGTGGGCAGGAAGTTTCCTTTTTCATCCACAAACATGGCTTTAGGATCTTTAACGTTGTCGCGGTTCTGCCATGAGCCCTCCAGTTGTGCAATTTTTTCCTCGAGAGTCATGCGTCTCAGCAAGTCAGTTACGCGTTGCTCGACTGGAAGTTTGCGATCTTGATAAGGGAGACGCTCCTGAGCCAGCAGAGTTGCGCCGAACAAGATCACGGAGGCGGCGAAGACTAGTGCGAGCTTGCGACAGTCGTCCATAGATGCCTCCGCAGGCGCGAAAACCCTAATTCAGGTTCGCGGGTGCGTGATACTATACGCGCCCGTCAGCATAAGCTGCTACGCGATTTTGTTGATTTCCGCTCACGGAGAGTTCCATCAATTTACTGGGCATAGATGTCGGGACCGGCGGT
>MNDG01000128.1:0-4944 GCA_001914815.1 Acidobacteriales bacterium 13_2_20CM_55_8 | reverse complement strand
AAGGCCAAGCTTCGTGGAGATGACGTTGCGTGCGTAGGTTTTTCTGGTCAGATGCATGGGGCTGTCATGCTGGATGAGCAGGATAAGGTGGTGCGTCCTGCATTGATCTGGTGCGACCTGCGCACGGAAGCTCAGACCAGAGAACTAACCGAAAAAATTGGTGGGGAACGTATCATTCAGCTCACTTGCAATCCAGCATTAGCAAATTTCACATTGACAAAATTTCTGTGGGTGCGCGAGAACGAGCCGGAAAACTGGAAGCGGGTTCGTTCCGTAATGCTGCCAAAAGACTACGTACGCTTCCGCATGACTGGTGAGCGGGCTATCGATGTGGCAGATGCTTCCGGAACGCTTTTGCTGGACGTGGCCAACCGTCGCTGGTCGCGTGAAATGCTCGAAGCGGCTGGGATTAATCCGGCGCTGCTGCCCCGGCTCTTCGAGTCGCCGGACATTTGTGCAAGGGTTTCAACGGAAGGCGCGGCAGCCACCGGATTGAAATTCGGCACTCCGGTTGTTGCCGGCGCTGGCGATCAGGCTGCGGGAGCAGTGGGGATGGGCATCGTTGCAGCGGGCGCGGTAAGCGCGACCATCGGTACTTCGGGAGTAGTTTTCGCGGCAACCGATCGACCGGCGCTCGACCCAAAGGGCAGGCTGCACACGTTCTGCCATGCGATCCCTGGTCGATGGCACGTCATGGGGGTGACCCAGGCGGCGGGATTGTCCCTGCGCTGGTTTCGTGACCAGTTTGGAGCCGGGCCCGATGACGGCCGCGATCCTTACGAACGACTGAGTGAAGAAGCTTCTCGCGTCGCTCTCGGTTCTGACGGCCTGTTTTGGACGCCTTATCTGATGGGTGAGCGCACCCCTCACCTCGATCCGCAGGCGAGAGCTGCCCTGGTTGGCCTCACCGCATCGCACACTCGCGCGCATATCATTCGCGCCATCATGGAAGGCGTGGCATTCAGTCTGCAGGATAGTTTCACGATCTTCGGCGAAATGAAAGTTCCGGTGCACAACATCCGGCTAGGCGGTGGGGGTGCGCGTTCCCGGCTGTGGCGGCAGATTCAGGCGGACGTGTATGGCCATGAAGTCGAAATCGTCGAAGCTGAAGAAGGTGCGGCTTACGGGGCTGCTGTCCTGGCGGGCGTGGGCGCAAAGACTTGGCCGTCGGTCGATTCGGCGAGCGCGTCCGTGGTTCGTGTAGCGGAGCGAGTGTCCCCGGATCCCGACGCAGTAGCAGTGATGAATACCGCTTACGCAAAATACCAGCGCGTTTACCCGGCAACTCGGAGAGTTTTCAATGCGTAGACCATTTATGATACTGAGCGGAATGTGGTGCTGTGTGACCTGCCGGCTGAAATTTCTCTCGTGGGTGTTGGGCGCTGCTTGTCTGACGCTATCTGTTCACCTCGCCAGTGAGCAGCAGGCGCCCGCCGTGCCGGAACTCAGTATTCGCGCAACCACTCGCCTGGTGACGGTGGATACCATCGTGACTGACGCCGATTCGCGTCCGGTGAGTGGCCTGACGAAGGAAGATTTCAGTGTTCTCGAAGATGGCAAGCCGCAGAAGATAGCATTTTTTTCATTCGTCGCTGCTGAGCAAAAGCCAGCGCCTCCGCCTCCCAGGCTGCGGCCCGACGTGTTCACCAACCGTCCCGAGTATCACAGCGCCAACGGTCCGTTAGTCATCCTATTGCTGGACGGGCTTAACACTCCGCCGACGCAACAGCTATATGTGCATCAGCAGATCATGAAGTACCTTACTTCCCTGAAGCTCGCGGGTCCAGGCACAGCCATTCTGGCGCTGGGAAACACTCTGACTGTGCTTCAAGACTTCACCACTGATCCTCAACTATTGTTGTCCGCCGCAAAAAGCTACAAAAGAGGGCGCACCGCGGTTGACATTGAGTCGCCAAAAATCGAGATTCCTGTCACCACCGGACCGGGCGGAGGCGCGCCGGCCCAGGCGCACCTTCCAGGTTCAACGGCCAATGACGAGGCCGCAAACGTCGCGTCTCAAACCAAGCCGACTAATTCATTCGCGGAATTGGCACAATCACTCAAGCGATTTGACAGTGAAGTAGCCGCGAACGATGAGAACGTGCGCGTGCGAGTGACGCTGGAAGCATTGCGCAGAATCGCTCACGCGGTTTCTGGATATCCGGGACGTAAGAATCTGATTTGGTTCTCAGACGGGTTCCCCATCAGCCTGGCGCTTGACCAAAGCACAGATCTTGACTTGTACCGGCCATATCACGAGCAGATCCGTCAAACCTCGGCGCAACTGTCCGACGCGAATGTGGCCGTCTATCCGATTGACGCTCGTGGGCTGATTACCAGTCCGCTTGCGGACCCGAGTTCGATCGGTCCCCCATCCCAAGCGCAAAGTGCCCCGTTCGCGCGCGAATTTAGTCGGAAGGCGACGATGAACCGGCTCGCCGATGATACGGGCGGCAAAGTCTTCTACCAGACGAATGACTTGAACGGTGCTCTCCAGGCTGCGGTGAATGACGCACAGTCGTATTACTGGCTGAGCTATTATCCCGAGCGAAAAAAATGGGACGGAAAGTTTCGCACCATCAAGATAGTGATGACTGACCATCGCCTAAAGGTTCGCCACCGAACCGGATACTATGCGGTCGATCCCGCGTCATGGCGCAAAGCGGGTGACGAAAAGCTGATTTCGTTGTCCGACTTGCACGCCCTGTCCAACACCGGCGTACTGTTCTATGCTCATCCGATTCGGCCCGACAAGAAGGGACAGGACGTCACGGTCGAGCTCCTGATTGATCCCCACACCGTTAGTCTTGAAAACGGTTCAGCATACTCTACCGATCTCGATTTCCAGATCGGGGCCTTCACCTCCGATGGCAAGTTGGCGCACCTGGAATCACAAACCGCCAAAGCTGACGAATTGCGCCCAGAAACCTACCAACAGTTTCTGAGATCGGGAATTCCGGCTCGTTTTCAGCTCGCGTTAAAGTCTGGTAACTACGTTTTACACGTCGCGGTCCGGGACAATACAAACGGCCACATCGGTAGTTTGGAGATGCCGTTGCAGATTGAGAAGTGAGTGGTCAAAGAATTCCGCATGGGGAGAAACGATATCTCACGGCTAGACGAGTGGACAAGCTGCGAAGCATTGGTATAAAACAATGTGCTAGGAGCTATGCCTGTGGAGTGGACAGCACCGAAATTCGAAGAAGTCGCGTTAAACTGCGAAATCAACTCTTACGCGAGCGCCGAACTGTAAGCTGCAGGGATGCGCATAGAGATCCTGGGCTCGGCCGCGGGCGGCGGCTTTCCGCAATGGAATTGTGCCTGCCGAAACTGCCAGGCGCTGCGTGCCGGGAGCTTCCAGGGTAAGAGCCGCACCCAAACCCAGGTCGCCATTACTAATGATGGTCGGTCCTGGTTCCTGCTAAATGCCTCCCCTGACTTGCGCCAGCAGATTGAAGATACTCCGATGCTCCACCCACGGCAGACTGGGCGCGACTCTCCAATTGCAGGTGTGCTGCTCACCAGCGCAGATCTCGATCAGATTACAGGTTTGCTGTCGCTGCGGGAGTCGCAGCCCTTCCGCATCTACTGCACAGCTTCCATCCGCCGCATCTTGCGCGAACACAACAGCGTCTTCGCGATGCTGAATCGAGTGCCTCAACAAGTTGTCTGGACAGATATCACACCGGGCGAGAGCTTCTGCCTCACTACCATTGCAGGGCAAGACTCAGGCCTTCATTGCGAGACCTTTTCTCTTCAGAGCCGTTATCCTATGTACGTCGGACGATCAACTTTGACCGGATTGTCGCTGCAGGAAGCATCCTTAGGACTCTTCGTGGGGTCAGCTTCAGGTCCGCGAATGGCTTATCTTCCGGCAGTTCCGGAGGTGGATGAGAGTTTGCTGGAGCGGCTGAAGACCGTGGATCTGCTTTTGTTTGACGGCACATTCTGGAGTGCCGACGAGCTGATTGAGGTTCAGGGCAGTGGGGCGACCGCGCGCGAGATGGGGCACATCCCTGTTTCGTCGACGGAGGGAAGTTTGTTCAAACTGCAGAAGTTGCGGCGGCCACGCAGGATCTTTGTTCACGTAAACAACACGAACCCGATGCTGGATGAGTCCAGCCCAGAATACCGTGAAGTTCGCGCTGCGGGCTGGGAGGTAGCGGAGGACGGGTGGCACTTCGATCTATAGGAATTCCGGCCGGTGGCGGCGTACTCTCAGTGGAAGAGTTGCGGACACGGCTGCGACAGGTTGGCGAAGAGCGCTATCACCATCGCCATCCTTTTCATCTCATGATGCACGCGGGAGAGTTAAGCCAGGGTCAACTGCAAGCCTGGGCCTTGAACCGTTATTACTATCAGAGCCGTATTCCCATCAAAGACGCCATCATTCTCTCCCGGAGCGATGACCCGGAGTTTCGGCGCGCTTGGAGTAAACGCGTGCTTGATCACGATGGTGATACGACCCGCGAAGGCGGCATAGAACGTTGGATTCGGCTAGCCGAGGCTACGGGGCTGGACCGCGAACGCGTCGTAAGTTGTCAGGAAGTGCTGCCGAGTGTCCGCTACGCCGTGGATGCGTATCTGGAGCTAGTCCGAAATCGTACTCTGCTGGAAGCTGTCGCGTCGTCTTTGACAGAACTCTTCTCGCGGGATCTGATCACGCTGCGGATGGACCGTCTGCGCCAGCATTATCCGTGGCTGTCCGGTGGACTGGATTACTTTGAGGCGCGTTTGCAGCAGGCGCCGGAAGACGCTCGATTCGCGCTGCAGTGGGTCTCTGAACACGCCGTCACGCGAGCGGAGCAGGAATCGGCGATCAATGCGCTGACCGCGAAGTGTGACATCCTGTGGGCGCAACTGGACGCGATTTACTTTGCGTACGTGCAGCCGGGCTGGCCGCCTCCGGGCGCATTTCGGATTGAGGAGTCCTGAGATTGCCTG